>JBKJPT010000110.1:0-6104 GCA_046595075.1 Flavobacteriales bacterium | reverse complement strand
ACGTGCACGAATAACGCGTAGGGCAGTATTCACCGCCCTCCGCCTCGTCGAACTATCCCGCCTTGAAAGCCCCAACGACCTTGTAGGTATTAGATGATGGCGGACGGGAATGCTCGCGTGTGTCTCATCCCGACGTGTCGGGGCTGATGAGCAAACCGGAGAACTTCCGAATGAAGCGCTCCACGTGCCCCCTAGGACCGGATCGACGGCCAGCCGAACTATTCGCCTAGAGCCACGATAACTGGCTTGGTATAGATCGAATAGGGCTGCACCGAACGCGAGATCAGGTAACTGATGGAGGACACCAGCATGAGCGGGACAAAGAGCGCATAGCCGCCGGTGATCTCCGCGATGAGGAAGATGGCCGTAAGCGGTATGTGGATGCTGCCGCTAAGGACGGCGGCCATGCCCACTACGGTGAAGTTCACTTCGTTCAAGTGCGCAAAGCCCAGCAGGTTCAGGCCGTGTGAGAACACGAAGCCGCACATGCCGCCGATGAAGAGCGACGGTCCGAACATGCCGCCGTTGCCGCCCGAGCCGAGGGTCAAGGAAGTGGCCACCACCTTCAACAGCATCAGGCCGAACACAAGCGCCTCCAAATTCCACGCACCCAGTTCCATGGTGAGCGGCGCATAGCGCGAGAGCAGGGACGCGTCCCCATGCAACAGCTTTTCCACACTGTCGTAGCCTTCGCCCAGCAGTGGCGGGAAGAATAAGATCAGTGTTCCCAGGAGCAGCCCCCCGACCACGGCCTTTACCCAGGGATCCTTGAAACGACTGAAGCGTTCGTTGATGCCATGGTACATGCGCACGGTATACACCGAGACCAGCGCGGCGAACAAGGCCAGGCCGAAATAGTAAGGTAACGCGGAACTGCTCCATGAATCGGTGATGAGCACGAAAGGCCCTTTGTAGATCAACGACGAGACGAATGCTGCCGATGCCGATGCGATCAACACGGGCACGGCCAGCGGTATGGCGATGTTGATCAGGATCGCTTCCAGCGCGAAGATGGCCCCCGCGATGGGCGCATTGAAGATGGCCGAGATGCCTGCGGCCGCACCACACGCCAGTAACAACTGACGTGTGGGCTCATCGAACTTCAGCCAGCGCGCCACATTGCTACCCCATGCCGCGCCGGTGGATGCGATCGGCGCTTCCAACCCAGCCGAACCTCCGGCACCCATCGTGAGGATGCTGGTGACCACCTGCGAGTACATCTTGTGTACCTCGATCACGCCCTTCTTTTCGCGCACGGCTTTCAGCACGGCTGGTAGCCCTCTGCCCAGATCGCCCTTTAGCAACCCCTGCGTGAACAGCACCGACAGAAAGATGCCCGCGGTGGGGATGACCAAGACCAGCAATGACCTCCGGGAGCCGAACAACCACTGGTGCAACAGCCGTGTCAGTTCGGTCACACCCATCTTCAGTGCAACAGCACCCAATGCGCCGAACACACCGATGGCGATGCTCGCGATGATCAGGGAGGTATTCTCCCCGAAATAGCGTCGACGCCAGTAGCGGATCTTCATGGGTTCATTGCACAATATTGGTCCATTCGGCGCAGAATCACGTACGGCCGGTTCATATGATCAACCTCACCCCGCCCAGGTCCGCCACGCGATGCGGGAAGCGATCACCAGGTGATCCGATGAACATGAAGTTGGTGGGGATCTTCCACTCCGCGCTGAGCCGCTCCACCAGTTCGGGGCCGAATACACCTGTCATTTCGATGAACTCGATGTCGATGTCGGGATAGGCACGGTCCAGGACCTTCAGGTCGCTGAGGAAATCCACGGGCATCCGCTGGCCATCCTTGAGCACCGTGACGATCTTCAGCTTCTTGGTGATCTCGTTCTCCTCCACGTATATCATAACCCGATTGAGCACCGAAAGGTTATCGCCTTTGGTAAAGTACACGAACTCCTGTTGCACGAGCTGGCGGATGGTCCTGTTCAACCGGAGGCGTGTGTAGCGCGCCACCTTGTCCACGCTCTCCAGTAAACTGGAGACCACCACCGCCAGATATTCCAGGATCACGTTGCGCTTGAGGAACAGCTGGATGATGAGCACCGCAGGGATGAAGTATTGCAGGAAGACCACCAGCAGGTCCGGCTGCAAACGGATGTTCCCATAGAGCGCGATCAATACGCAGAGCAGCGCAATGGCCACTACGAAGGGTTGTGCGCTTTCCGGTCTGGGCAGCCGGGCACGTTTGATCTTCAAGAGGAAGTTGCCGAAGGCGAAATACGCCATGACGATGAGGAAGGAGATGGTGTACACGCCCGCCAACGCCCCGAGATCGCCCGCGGTGATGAACAGCACGGAGATGCAAAGCGCATAGAACACGAAGAGGATCCGTGGTGAGCTGCCGCGACGGGTCTCCTTCAGCAGGATCTGCGGAAGCACGCGGTCCAAGGTCATGCGCTTGATCAAACCGCTCACGCCGACGAAACTGGTGAGGACGGCACCGCACAGCACCAGCACCGCATCAATGGAGATCAGCGTGCCCAACCACGCCCCACCGATCTCCACGCCCATGAACGAAAGGAGTGCCTCCTTGTGCTCGCCCACCGCCGCGAGGGGCAGCACTGACACCGCCACCAAGGCCATGAGCGGATTGATGATGGTGACCGCGAGCCACATGTTGCGCAGGGTCTTCGGGAACACACCACGCTTCTGCTCCTCCACGAAGTTGGCCGAGCTTTCGAATCCGCTGACCCCCAGCATGGCCACCGAAAAGCCGAAGAACAGAGCGGCCGCCATGCCGCCCGATGGGGACGGGGCCTCGAAATTCAACTTGCCCACGGCAAGTCCATGGTTGAACAGAAAGTAGGCGCCTCCCACAAGCAACACCAACATCGAGGCGAGGTGAACGATGAAGATGACCACAGCTACAACGGCCGATTCGCTGATGCCAGCGATGTTGAGCAGGAGGAATACCGTAAGCACCACCACGGTGGCGATCATAACGGGGGTGGCAGGCAGCAGCGTGTGCAGGTAGTGCATCGCCTCGCTCGCGCTGATCACCGCAGTGGCCATGTAGCTCAGGATGGTAAGGCAGGCCGCGATGCTCGCGTTGCTCTTGTTGGTGGTGTTCAGCAGCACGTTGTAAGCGCCACCGTTCAACGGCAGCGCGCCCACCACCTCACCATAGATGCGTCGGAACAGGAAAAGCACGCCAGCCACCATGGCGAGCGCGACAAAGGCCCATGCGCCCGCATAACCAATGGTGAGCGCGCTCACATAGAGGCAACTGCTGGTGATGTCGTTGCCGCAGATCGCGGTAGCGCTCCATTCCCCCAGCTTGGGTCCTTTGTGTGCCATGCAACCACGAAGAACGGCCAATTGCTGTAGAACTGAACTGTGACATCAGGAACCCGGCTCCGTTCGGCATGCGGAACAACACGAACACCTCTGAGAACACTCCGAATTCCGCACTGCCTGCGCGCTTGGAATGCAAGCACGCCCTTCAACTCCCACCCGGTCCGGGGATAACGCGTGCCTTCAAGGATCACCGGGTGGAGTCCGCTCTTCGTTCCGTGGTGGTTACAAGACCCGGCGCAGTATCAAGGGTCCGCTCTTCAAACTGTTGCTTCGGGCTATCGAAGCCACGGATGGACACGTCAAACCCCCTTCCGACACCTTCCACTTGGTTGAATCGTCGGGATCCGAGGTGGATCTACTAGGAACGCAGCCCTAAGTTCGTCGCATGGATCTGTATTCGACCTTCTCCATCCTTATCGTTCTCTCTGCGCTTTTCGCGTACGTGAACCACCGCTACATCAAGCTGCCCGGAAGTATCGGTGTGATGTTCATCGCGATGGTGTTTTCGCTGGGTCTGGTCGCGCTGGCCAATGTGTGGCCGGGAATGGTGGATCGATTCCGAGGATTGATAGGGGGGATCGACTTCAGCGAACTCCTGCTGGAAGCCATGCTCAGCTTCATGCTCTTCGCCGGTGCCATCCATATCAAGCTCGATGAATTGAAAGAGCAGCGCCTGCCGGTGATCCTCTTCAGCACCCTCAGCGTGGTGTTATCGACGTTCCTGATCGGCGGTGTGTTCTACGCGCTGCTTCCGCTGTTCGCCATGGACACGCCCTTCATCCATTGCCTGCTTTTCGGTGCGCTCATCTCGCCCACCGACCCCATAGCGGTGCTCGGCATACTGAAAGAAGCGAAAGTGCCACGCAGTCTGGAGATGAAGATCGCTGGCGAATCGCTCTTCAATGACGGTGTGGCGGTCGTGGTCTTCCTCACCGTGCTGAAAGTGGCCGTTGATCCGGGTTCCTTCGGTGCTTCGGACATCGCCCTGCTCTTTGCCCGTGAGGCGATCGGAGGGATCGCACTCGGCTTGGCGATCGGCTACGGCGGCTTCCTGCTCATGCGCAGTATCGACAACTACAAGGTGGAAGTGATGCTGAGCCTCGCCGTGGTGATGGGCGGTTACACCCTCGCGCACGCGATCCACGTGAGCGGTCCGCTGGCCATGGTGGCCGCCGGCATACTGATCGGCAACCAGGGGAAGAAATACGCCATGAGCGCCACCACCGCCGAGTACGTGGACAAGTTCTGGGAACTGCTGGACGAGATCCTGAACGCCGTGCTCTTCGTATTGATCGGTCTGGAACTGCTCATCATCCAGATGCGCACCGAGTACTATTTGATAGGTGCGATCGCCATCGTGATCATCCTCGCCATACGCTTCATCAGCGTGTGGGCACCCGCGCAACTGATCAAATTCAAGGAGCACATTTCGCTCAGTACCATTACGCTGCTCACATGGGGCGGCCTGCGTGGCGGCATCAGCATCGCGCTCGGTCTTTCGCTCAGACCCGAAATGGGCAAGGAGCTCTGGGTGTCCATCACCTACATCGTTGTCGCCTTCAGCATCCTGGTGCAAGGACTCACTATCGGGAGGCTGGCGAAGCGGGTCGCCACGAGCTGAAATGAGCTGCACGGCCAGTTTGGAGGATCGACCCGATCGCTCGCCTATTCATTGACCAGGTTGATAGGACACGGAGGAAACATCAGCATGCTACATTGCCGACACAGGCCGAAGCCCGCTCATGATCCATAGGACGCGCAATGACCATTGACGACATCCTCAAACTCTTCCGTTTGGGGAGCAATGCCGAGGACCCCGCAACCGCGATGGACAGCATCCGTCGTGGGGTGTCCTTCCGAGGCACGAACATCCTCATCCTCGTTTTCGCCATCATGATCGCATCGGTCGGCCTGAACATGAATTCGGCCGCAGTGGTGATCGGCGCCATGCTGATCTCACCCCTCATGGGCCCCATTGTGGCCGTAGGGGCTGGCCTTGGTGTGTTCGACCTGAGCATGGTGAAGCGTGGTTTGAAGAACATCAGCCTCGCGGTCTTGGCAAGCGTTGCGACCTCCACGGTCTACTTCCTGGTGAGCCCTTTGGACGAGGCGCATTCGGAGATCCTGGCCAGAACGACACCCACCATCTGGGACGTATTGATCGCTTTGGCCGGTGGTTTCGCGGGGATCATCGCTACTGCGAGCAAGGAACGAGGGAACGTGGTGCCCGGCGTGGCGATCGCAACGGCATTGATGCCGCCGTTGTGTACCGCCGGGTTCGGACTGGCGCATCTGAACTGGCCGTTCTTCTTCGGCGCGTTCTACCTGTTCCTCATCAATTCGGTCTTCATCAGCTTGGCAGCGCTTTTCACCGTTCGCTGGCTGGGCTATCCAACGATACGCATGGCTGATGACCGCCTCACCAATCGCGTGAAGCGGTTGACAGCGGCGATCGTGCTCTTCACGGTACTGCCGAGCATCTACCTGGCCTACCGGCTGGTGCGACAGAACACCTTTACGAACCGATGCAGTGCGTTCATTGCCCACGAAACGGACGTTCCGGATAATTTCCTCGTGCGGCAGGAGGTCGATGCCAAACGGCGTGTGATCCACCTTACCTACATGGGCCGTGGAGTTGACTCCACACAGATCCAACACATGCGCGAGCGTCTGGATGTGCATGCCATTCCCGACGCTATTTTGGAAGTGGAGGCCGGGCTCAGCCTTGCCAGAATGGACCAATCCGACAAAGCGCAACTGAACCGGTCCGCAGGCTT
>JBKJPT010000271.1:0-6956 GCA_046595075.1 Flavobacteriales bacterium | reverse complement strand
GTGCGTACCAAGTTGCCGGTGATCTCGCTCTACGGCAAGAACAAGAAGCCCACGGCGGCGCAGCTCGCGGACGTGGATGTGCTGCTCTTCGATATCCAGGATGTGGGCGTGCGCTTCTATACGTACATCAGCACCTTGCACTATGTCATGGAAGCCGCCATGGAGAACGGCAAGAAGGTGATCGTGCTTGACCGCCCGAACCCGAACGGCTTCTATGTGGACGGACCGGTGCTGGACAAGGCACACACATCGTTCGTGGGCCTGCATCCGGTGCCGCTCGTGCACGGAATGACCATTGGTGAGTATGCCCAAATGGTCAATGGCGAAGGGTGGCTGAAAGGCTCGCGTCATTGCGACCTCACGGTGATCGAATGCACCGGGTACGATCACGGGCGCATGTACACCTTACCGGTAAAGCCATCGCCCAACTTGCCGAACGCGTCGGCGGTGTACCTGTATCCTTCACTGGGTTTGTTCGAGGGCACTTTAGTGAGCGTGGGCCGGGGTACCGACAGGCCGTTCCAATGCATCGGCTATCCCGACAGCCCGGTCGGGCAATATCATTTCACACCGAAGAGCATGCCCGGCGCGAAGGCGCCACCATACTTGGGCAAGGAGTGCACGGGGATCGATCTGCAGGCATATGGGGCTTTCCAGAGCCGCATGGAGAAACGCATGCGGCTGCATTGGCTCATAGGCAACTACCGCGAGGCAACGAACAAAGCGACGTTCTTCAATGCGTTCTTCGACACGCTTGCCGGTGGTCCTGACCTGCGTGAACGCATCGTTCGTGGCGAGGATGAGGACGCCATACGGGATTCGTGGAAACCAGCGCTCCAGGCTTTCTTGAAAGTGCGGCAGAAGTACCTGCTCTACGACGACTTCGTGCCGTAACGCAAGAAGCCCCCGAGCGATCGGGGGCTTCTTGTTCAAAGTAGGTGGGCACGTGCTTACCTATGGCTGTATCATCAGCCGTTGGCTGTACTCGCGTCCCCCGACGTTCACGTTCACCACGTACATGCCCGCGGCCAGCTCGCCATCGAGGTCGATCACCGCGTTCAGGGATCCATCACCTGCGGCGATCTTGCGTGCAGCCACGCGCTTGCCGAAGGTGTCGTAGATGTCCACGTTCACGGTGCTCACCTGTTCATCGAGACGATCGATCTTAAGGTAGAGCTGATCCCCGCGGTTGGGGTTGGGGTACATGCTCAGGCTGCTGCTGGTCTCCTCTTCCAGGAGCAAGTTCTGGCCCCCCCCCTGCATAGCGCAGGTGATGGTGAGCAAGCACACATCACCCCAGGGATCCACCAGCGCAGGTGCAATGAAGTCAGTACACCAGGTCGCCCCTCCATCCTTGCTCACGCGAACATCCACCTCATAGGTCTTGCACGGTTCAAGTGGCATCACAGGCCAGTTCAACTGGATGAAGTAGTTGCTCGTGGTCTTCGTCACGGAGAAGTTCTCAGCTGGTATACGGAAGCGGAACTGGTATTTGTTGGCGCCGGTGATCGGGTTGGCGTGCACATAGTTGCCGCCGCCCCAACTGCGTGTTGCGCCACAACTGAAGTACTGGCTACTCGGGGAATCAAGCAGTTTGGTGAGCGGGCATTGGGCGCGGAGTTCGTCGCGCTTGAAGCGGCTTGCCGAGCCCCATTCGGTGTTCACGCCGTTCACGCGGCTTCGCACGCGAACGTTCAGGAGCACACCGTTCTGGATGTGGTTCGCCAATGCCCAGTTGTTGATCTGTATATGGCATGCGCGCACCGCATTGGCCGGCCCGAAGTTGTCACTGACCGCGTGGCTGTGGAAGCGTCGGAAGCTGTAACCGCCGTTGGGGTTGAAGAACCACATTTCGTAGCCATCATCCAATTGGTTGCCCACTCCCCATTGTGCCGTAACATCGGAGTTGTCGTTGGCCACGATGAATTCACCTGCGGTCCAATCCAACCTGTCGATGCTGGTGAAGATCAGGCGATCGGTACCCATGGGCAGGCAGAAGCCTTCGTTGTTTGCGATCTGGCTCGTGGCACCCGAAGTGAAGTTGTTGCGGTTGTCTATCAATCTTTTACCGTTGCCTCCAAGCGTGCGCAGGATGTACCCTCCGTTCAGGATACCATCACCGGCGGCGTCGGTAACACGTAGGTAGAAGCAACCGTTCGGCAAGCATGTGCTCTCCGTGTACGAAGCCGCAGGCGGATAGAAACCGCCGCCGCTCTGCACGAGGGTGTTGCTGCCTTGCTGGCGTAGTTCCCAGCCAATATCGCTCGATCCGTCGGGCTGGAATTCCAACTGTAGGCTGGTGCTACATGCGTTCGGGGCGCACGCGCAGTTCACGATCTGGCCCAACGTGTAACCCGTTCCCGGATTGGCATCGCATACATCGCCGTTCTGAAGGTTGGCCAGGAACGGGCATGGATCCACACAGTTGGCAAGACCATCGCCGTCGGTGTCGGTATCGGCCACACCGCAGCCGCACGCACCCGGTGCGATCTTGTTCGGATCCAACGGACAACCATCGTTGCAATCGGCGGTAAGGTCGCCATCGGTGTCCAGGTCGCTAACGCCGCAACCACAGATCCCCGGTGCCAACTTGTTCGGGTCGTTGGGGCAGCCATCATTGCAGTTGGCCGTTCCGTCGTTGTCATTGTCGGTATCTGCCACGCCGCAGCCACATTGGCCCGGTGCGATCTTGTTGGGGTCGTTGGGGCAGCCATCATTGGCGTTGCAGGTGCCATCAGCGTCCGTGTCCTGGAATGTGCCGGCGCAGGCGCAGCCGGTGCTCCATAGATCATTGATCGTGCAGGCGTCGTTGTCGTTGCACGCTGCTCCAGGCATGGCGGCACCACCGAGAACGCCCAAGCAATCGATCGGCTGAAAATTGAGTTCCACATGGCGGAGTGCACCCACATCGATGCCCGCATTGTCGCAGATCTTCAGAAACCACGTGCCGTTCGGGTTCCCGGTATTGAACGCGTTCAATGCCTGTTCCGGGGCATAGTTGCCCGTGACGTTGGTCGTGGTGGCTGGTATCGTGGAGAGCGCTGCGCCGCCAGCGATCAAACGGAACACCGCCGTGGGGCAGCTTGCGTTGTTGCCAAAATTGTCCCCGGAGCCGCCCTTCTGGTTGACCAACGAGAATTCCTGGCCACCTGGACTTACAAGGCTGATGATGAGATCGGAGCGGAACGTATGCGTGATGATCAGTTCCACATTGCTCAGCCCCACATTGCTGCCCAGTGCGTTCGGTTGGCCACTTATGACGATGCTGGCGAGCGTGAATGCGTTACTTCCGCAACCGTTGTCCGTGATCGCTACGTTGTTGCCGCAGCTCCCGTTCACTACTGGGCTCGGGGTGTTGGTCGTAGTGAACGTGATGCCACCGGTGTTCGGGCTGAAGTTGCCACCACCGCAGTTGCGGCGTACGAAGTAGCGGTATGTCGTGTTCGCAGCAAGACCTGTGATGATGGTGGGCGAAGCAGAGGTGTTGATCACCGTTCCGTTGGTGCCTGGCGCCAAGCCGGTACCAGGGGTGGTGAAGGTTGCCGTAGGTCCCCATTCAACAATGTAGTTGCCAGCCGGGCCGGTGTAGTTCGCTCCGGCTTGGTTGTTCGTAACGCCAGTTGCGGTGTTCACCGCTGGGATGGGACAGGTGAGCAATTGCCATTCGAGGATATAACTGCCTGTTGCGGTGCCAAAGCCATCCTGTATCCACCATACGCGTTGCGTGGTGCCTGTGGTGTTGATCCATTCCACCCAGCCCACTTCGCCGTTATCATCGTTCACGCATGCGATCGTGGTTCCACCCGGACACGCACCGCCGTAGCGCACATAGTGCTGGCTGTTGTAGGTATTGCTCTGCTGGCGAATGCGCAGCTGAAGACCGTTGGCAACATCGATGTAGTAGATAGCGTCTGCGGCCGTGTTCGCGGTGGCGGTACCGCACGCTAAGCTGAAGTCGTTGGTACGGCCCACCGTGGTACCCGGCAACGGGCTCGTCTGGCTGCCCAGGTTCAATGCGTTCACGCAGTTCTCGGCACTTGGGCAGGTGTTATTATCGGTCCAGTTGCCCAAGTTGCGGTTGCAAGAGGAAGAATTGATCTGGTCTTCGTGCAACAAGCGCACGTTCACCATGTCGTCGATCGCGAACGGTCCGATCGTTTCAGCGTCCGTTTCAACCAATCCGGGCACGAGCATGGGGGCTCCACCGTTCACGGTGTATTGAAGTGTGGCGGTGGGCGCATCGCCGGTGAAGAGCACTTCCACGTCGATGGTGAAATTGTATAACGCGCAATTCGTGTTCACTGTAACAGTTCCATCGGGATCCACGCAGCCCGGTGTGCATTCAGCCTCGAACGACCAGCTCGTTTGTTGGCCGGTGGAACAACTGTTGCTACCGTCGCTGTCTATCTCGATATAGAGTTCAGGGCCGCTCGATGTACCGCTCACACCAGCAAGGGTCGCGAAGCTGCCGGTGAGACTAGCGATAGGAGTACCGTTATTGTTCGTTCCACTGTAGGCCCTGATCACATCGTTGGGATCCATGGTGCCGGAAACGAAGGTCACCGACACTGTTTCGAAGGGGTTGCTGGAAACGAACGTGAACGTGCGTGCATCGTTGTTGCGATAACAGTGGTTCATGACCACCGTGTTGCCACAATTGATGATGGTGGGGCAGTTGGAGTACACCGTACCCTGGGCGTTGCCACAGTTGCCGATACCATTGTCAACGGTGCAGGAGATCTCTGCGCCGACCGTGAAGGGCCCGATAGTGGTGATCCCGGCTCCGATGTTCGGCAGGAAGAACGGGTTGCCGTTCACGGTATAGTTCAAGTTGGCCGTAGTGCCGGTACCAAGGCTGCTAACATTCACTTGCACGCTGAACTGGTTGCTGCCGCAATTGTCCACCGCAGTGAAGGTGGCTTGCGGGGGCAGGCACAGGTTCACGCGCACGTAACGCACCGCGCCTACATCGGCGCCCAGGTCATCGCAGGCGCGCAGGTTCCATGTACCCGTTGGGTCACTTCCATTGTGGAACGTGGTCAGTGCCTGCTCTGGAGCCCATGTACCGGTAACGTTGTTCGTGTTCGTGTTCGATAGTGCAGTGCCGCCGGCCTGCAAGGTGAAGAGGCCACTAGGGCAAATGGTCGGGTTGCCGATGTTGTCACCACTGCCGAAGCGATCGTTCACCAAGCTCACAGTGGTACCGCTTGGGCTTACCAGTGACAATTCCAGATCCGAGTTGAAGGTGTGGCTCACGATCAGGTCCACACTGCGCACGAAGACGTTCGTGCCGAGCGAGGTTCCTGCACTGCTCACGCAGAATGGAACGGTCACGTAGGTGTTGGTCCCGCAGCCGTTGTCGGGAATGGGGTACACCGTCGCGCCATGACAGATCTGGTCTGCATCGTTGAAGTTGAACGACCCCAGGTTCACATTGCACAGCGCATTGCCATTGTGAACGACAATTGCCGTGCGCGCCGTGCCGAACGGGATGCCACTAACGAGATGAGTTCCGACACCCACGTTCGTATGAACGTTCGTTCCAGCAGGCGACTGGATGTTCACACTAGGCGCTCCGTTCAGCGCCAAAACGTTCACGCTGATCGTGTAGGTGTTCGAGGTACAGTTGGTGATCACTGTCGCAGTGGCGGTGGGTTGGTTGCAGTTGATCGGGGTCCAGGTGTACGTAAGGCCGTTCGTCCAGGACTTGGCTGGGCTACCACTGGTGAAGCGCAACGTGCTTCCATTGTTCGCGCCTGTCAGGCTGGTGCCCCAGTTCTCAGCACCCGTGCCCACAGTGCGATTGTTCACATTGGTCGCGAACGCGTTGTTAGGGCCACGCAGACCCACCTGTGGTTGGCCGGTGGTGGAGTTCGCTGGGCCGCTGACGAATGGTCCATAGATGGCGCGGATGTCACCGTTGCTGGTGTTGAGCCGGATCTGAAAACTGAAGGACTCCCCAAGACCGAAGATGTAATAGCGCCGAATCCCGCGCCATTGCACCACAACCTCGTTGCCTACGGTCTGCCAACGCACGTCGCGTGTACCGCTCGATGCGTTGACGAGATCGGCGCCGAATGCCGATACGCATCGCTGAAAGGTCTCCGTTGATCCGATCGGGTTGTAGTTCGTTGAGGTTGGCGCGGATCCGAAGGTGATGAAGCCGTTGGATGACACATACATGGTGGTGTATGCCGTGCCATTGAAGTTGAAGCTGGGGATCGTCTGCGCGCCGGAGACGTTGTCATCGAAGGAGTTGACCCACAAAGCAGTTCCCCCCGTGATCTCCGTGTATGCCCCAGCGGCTTGGCCGAAGGTGTAGAGTGTAGCCACTTGGGCTTGCACTGCCATGAACAGGCCGATGAGCATGGCCGAGAAGGCCAAGGCGGTCCGTTTGGTTGGAAGTGGAAGAGCGAAAGCGGGAGGTGTAAAATGCGCCATGGTGATCTGATCTGTTCTTTGTTCGACTGTCCGGACTTGGCTCGTCCTTGGATCTGAATTCCCTAGAACCACGGGTTGTTGGGTGATCTACAAGTATCTCGTCGGTAATAATCAGCTGTTTAGCGATAGCAATCTAGGCCCCATCGAAATCACATGTCAAGTGGTTTGTGCGACCAATGCCCGAAATGAACACGGTTTAGGGGGGTATTTACCCGACGAAATGCACCAACTGGGATCCGGGGAAGGGCACAATGCAAACAGCCCCCGCCTTTTTAAGGCGGGGGCTGTGCTTAACAGTTGAGGGTAGTTACCCTCGTATCGTTCCTTACGGCTGTATCACCAGTCGCTGGGTATAGGTGGCACCACCTGCGGTGATGTTCACCATGTACATACCAGCGGCGAGTTCGCCGTTGAGTTCGATCGCGGTCCAGGATGG
The DNA here is from genome assembly GCA_046595075.1 of Flavobacteriales bacterium. GTDB lineage: Bacteria > Bacteroidota > Bacteroidia > Flavobacteriales_F > PHOS-HE28 > PHOS-HE28. Next base: position 79 of record JBKJPT010000271.1, on the reverse strand, counting down.
CTTCGTGAATACCGTGCTCGAACTCAACGGCGAACTCGCCGCTGGTATGTACATGGTGAACATCACCGCAGGTGGTGCC
>JBKJPT010000252.1:0-11422 GCA_046595075.1 Flavobacteriales bacterium | reverse complement strand
GCCCACGAGATCTCGCTGATCTACGAATGGCCCAGGAAGGCCAAGAACCGAAAGGCCAAGGTGATCCCTTGTCCGAAGTTCTAAGGCCCGCATCCGATCGGGCTGCTACCAGCCCCGGCACCAGGCCTTCCCTCTCTGTGCGAAGCAACCCAAATTGAGGGTTTCCACGGGTCCCCTGGCCTTGGTGAACGCTGCCGCTGTTCTTACGAGATCGCATTTGGGCCGACGGAGCAATAGAGCACGCGCTGCTATTGAGGTAAGCACCTCTTCGATGCGCTTCGGCAGTTTCGTCTGTTCGTCGCGCCGGCTAGTAAGTATGGTGCTCGCAGCGTTCGCAGGCGCCAAAATCTTGATGTGAGCCATAGGCTCGGCATACAATAGGTGCTGATCGGGTGGGCCGATGTGTAGTTGTTCCTAGCTAAAGCGAGAGCACTGTTCAGGCCGCTTGATGCACCAACCATGCGGCTCCGCAACTCTCCGTCATTTCCCATGGAACACGATACGAACAGGGACCTATCAATAATTCCCAACCTTAGCTGAACATTTCGCCATCATTCCCTCAGCGTGTCCAGCACCGAAGCCGCATCACCGCTCGTACTTCAACGTGCTTCGCGGCCTTCGCTACTTCATCGCTTGCAGTTGCGCATGTTCAGGATCTGGCGTGCGAAGCGGCACACGATGTTCGTGGAACGCATCAAGCCCAGGCCTGATGAGCGCATGCTCGACGTAGGCGGCTACCCAGAATATTGGACACGCTTCCAGCCGGTCGTGAGGCATCTCGATTGCGTCAATCTCCATGCTTATCCATGGGACCCGTCATCGGCACCGCAGCATAGCATCAGTACGTTGATCGGCGATGGGTGTGCCTTGGATATCCCCGACAATGCTTACGATATATCGTTCTCCAATTCTGTGATCGAGCACGTCGGCGATTACGAGGCCCAAAAGGCCTTCGCACGGGAAATACTGCGCACAGGCAGGCGCATTTGGGTGCAAACCCCGGCGTATGAATGCCCGATTGAACCACACTTCTTGGCTCCCTTCATCCATTGGCTGCCAAGGAGCTGGCGAATCGCTCTAGCACGGTACTTCACGTTCTGGGGGCTTACTACACGCCCTACACCGGAAGCCGTCATCGAGTTCGTGGACTTCACCCGATTGATGACCAAACGGGAATTCGCGAAGTGCTTTCCGGGTTGCACGGTCATTACCGAGCGCATGCTGTTCGTGATCCCGAAGAGCTATATAGCAGTGCGCCCCTGATCGACCGCACTCGCGCACTCGCCTTTGAACAGGAAAGGATCCACTGCACTCGCCGATGGTAGCACTGAACTAGTTGCCAAGCCCTTCGCCTGTACTGGCGGCCTTCACAGACCAAATTGCTGGAACAACGAGTCCGTTATAAGCAGGACCGACTTTGCCACTGAGAGTCAGCGATGATCCGTGCAGACCTACGACTTCACGATCTGCAAACTCACACTGAAGAAGGCTGGAGCGAGCGAGTTCCCGCTGAGCTGAGAACGAACCAAAAGCACAATGTAACTCCTTGTGAGAGGTTCCGGGGCTCACATCCTTTCCGGCACTTCGATCCCCAAGCACCACATTCCCTTCTTGGTCGTTGCGGCAATGGCGCCGCTCAATGCCACCCGGAAAGCGCGCTTCGTCGCATCCTCTTCCTTCAGAACCGGCACCGTCTGATAGAAGGTGTTGTAGGCCTTCACCAGTTCGTAAACGTGGTTGGCCATGGAGGAAGGCTCCAATTTGATGGCGGCTTCGTTCAGCACGGCAGGGAACTGATGGAGCAACTTGATGATCGCGCGTTCTTCCGGAAGCAGGCTTGCTGATAGGGCAGTGTTGGCCACATCCGCAACATCGGCCTTGCGCAACAAGCTCTTGATCCGCGCATAGGTGTACTGGATGAATGGCCCGGTGTGGCCTTGCAGATCTATGCTCGCGGCTGGGTCGAAGAGCATGCGCTTCTTCGGATCCACTTTCAGCAGGTAGTATTTCACGGCGGCGAGGCCGATCATTTCGAAGAGCGCGTTCTTCTCCTCCGCGCTGAACTCATCGAGCTTGCTCAGTTGCTCGCCGGTCTTACGTGCTTCGCTCACCACTTCTTCGATCAGCTCATCGGCGTCCACCACGGTACCTTCACGGCTCTTCATCTTTCCGCTGGGCAGGTCCACCATGCCGTAGCTCAGGTGGAACAGTTCGCTGGCCCATTCGAAGCCGAGCTTCTTCAGGATGATGAAGAGCACCTTGAAGTGGTAGTCCTGCTCGTTGCCCACCGTGTAGATGAGCTTCGATAGACCAGGATACTCCTCGAAGCGTTTGATCGCGGTGCCGATGTCCTGCGTCATGTACACGCTGGTGCCATCGCGACGCAAGAGCACTTTCTCGTCCAGACCCTCGGGGGTATTATCCACCCATACCGCGCCGTCCTTCTCATAGAACACGCCGTTCTTCAGGCCCTTCATCACGTCCTCCTTGCCGAGTACGTATGTCTGGCTCTCGTAGTAGAGCTTATCGAACTCCACACCCATGCGCGCGTAGGTGGCGTTGAAGCCCTCGTAAACCCAGCCGTTCATCCTTTCCCATAGCGCGCGCACCTCTGGATCGTTCGCTTCCCACTTCAAGAGCATGGCCTGCGCTTCCAACAAGATCGGCGCTTCCTTCTCTGCGATCTCCTTGGCGGCGCCTGTTGCAACATGCTCCTGCACCTGCTTCTTGTACTCCTTATCGAACTCCACGTAATACTTGCCCACAAGCTTGTCGCCTTTAACTCCGCTGCCCCGCGGGGTTTCTCCGTTGCCGAACTTCTGCCAGGCCACCATGCTCTTGCAGATGTGGATGCCCCGATCGTTGACCACCTGCACACGCACCACTTCATGACCGGCGCTCTCCAGGATCCGGCTCACGCTGTGTCCAAGGAAGATGTTGCGCATGTGGCCCAAATGCAGCGGCTTGTTGGTGTTTGGTGAACTGTACTCCACCATCACCTTCTTGCCGTTGGGCGGGAAAGCAAGCACGTCCTTCTCCCCTACTTCCTTCAGGAATTCCGTCCAGTAGTTGTCGGCGATCACGAGGTTGAGGAAGCCCTTCACCACGTTGAAGCGCACCACCACCGGGGCGTTCCCTACGAGGTGTTCTCCAATGGCTTGCGCGGTCTGTTCCGGGGCTTTGCCGCTGACCTTCAGAAAGGGAAAGACGTTGATCGTCACGTCGCCCTCGAACTCCGGGCGGGTGCTCTGGAAAGCAATTGCCATGGGATCCAGGTCATGCGCAAAGAGCGTCTTGAACGCCCCTTTCAATGCGGGGATCAGCAGTACTTGGAGTCTATCCTGGAACATCAGCGCGAAGGAAGGAAGTTCTCGGCAAGCATGCACCGCACACTTCCGCCGCCCACGGCCTCGATGGTGGGAATGGGCACGGGAACCAGTTGGGTGTGGCGTTCCAGCGCAACACGTTGGTGTGGCCGCAGGGCGTGGAAAGCCGTCTCGCTCAAGAAAGTGAACGAGCGCAGGTTGTCAGTTGTCAGTTGTCCGGCTGGCCTGCCCTTCAATTCCAAGACGTTCCCGACATACTTGTACAACTGCACAATGCTGATCGCGATGATCTCCTTTCCGCTCTTCGCCAGTTCTTCTTCCACTTCCTGCCGCTCGGCCGGGTAAGGCATGGCATCGAAGCAGACCACAGCGAACTTTTCGCCGATGCTCATGACCACGTTGGTGTGGTACACCGGTGCACCGTTGATGCGGCCGTCCATGGTGGCGGTGAAGGCGATGGGCGTGTAGCCGAGCTGCTCGCACCATGCGTTGAGCGCGTTCTCCGTACTGCGTGACGAAAGACAGGCGAAGGCGCGCTTCTTATCGCGATCGAGCACGAGGCTGCCAGTGCCTTCCAGAACAAGCCCTTTGTGTTCCCAGCCGCTCAGGTCCATCACTTGTCGTGATGCGAAACCCTCGCGCGCGAGTGCTGCGGCGATATCGGGATCACGTTCGGCGCGACGGCTCGGGGTGCACATGGGATAGATCACGATAGTGCCATCGGCATGCGTGCTGAACCAGTTGTTGGGGAAGACGCCGTTGGGCGCGCCAGGATAGAAGGGATCCAGTACCGTGGTGCCGATACCACATTGGCGCAGTGATTCCAGGAGCAGGTCGAACTCCTCGGCCGCCTTCAGCCGGGGATCACCGATCACATCGGCCTGCTGGAAGTCGTTGCTCGCCGCGGTCTCTGGATCATGACCGAAACCTGTCGGGCGGACGAGTATGACACGTGATGCGGACTGGCTCACCGCGCGCGCAGAATGGGGAACAACGGTTCCAAGATCATCAGCGTGGCCTCGGCCATGGCGTTGCCCGCATCAAGCGCCGGATTGATCTCCACGACATCGAGCGTGGCGGTTTTGGGATCGGCGCAGAAACCGCTCAGCAGTTCCTTCGCTTCTTCCAGGAACAAGCCGTTGGGAACAGGTGTGCCTGTGCCCACGGAAATGCTGGGATCCAAACTGTCCACATCGAAGCTGATGTGAAGGCGCTCGCAGGCCGCGAGGTAGCCAAGTGTCTCCTTTACCGCGTGGGCCGGGCCATTCTTCCGAAGTTGCTCCATGGTGATCACCTTGATGCCGTGCTCCTTGATGATCGCTTCTTCTTCCGGCTCGTAGTCGCGAAGAGCTATGAAGACCAGGTCGCTGGGCAGGAGCTTGGGGCCGCTCACCCCGATCTTCCGAAGGCGGTCCCACGTGTCCATGGTGTACACGCGCGGGCGGTTCTTGCCCTTTTTTTCGATCTGCATCAGCAGCGCGAGGGGCATGCCGTGCACGTTGCCGCTGGGCGTGGTCCAAGGTGTGTGCAGGTCTGCGTGAGCATCGATCCACACCACACCAAGGCGCTGCTCGGGGAAGGCCATTTTGGTCCCAGATACTGATCCAATGGCGATGGAATGATCACCACCGACGATGATCGGAAACACACTGTTGCGCAAGTACTTGTACACCTCGTAGGCTAGATCGCTCTCGAATCGGATGAGGCCATCGATGTGGTGGGCGTTCGGTGAACGGTCGTCTTCATAGAGCACGTCGTTCTCGTCGCGCAGGATGCTCTCTTCAGCATGGCCGAAAAGCTCGCTGCCCAACTTCCAAGCCGCCACCCGCAGCGCTGCCATGCCCATGCTGGTGCCACGGGTACCTGCCCCGATCTCCGAGGCGGCTTCGATCAATCGCAAGTCCATGGGCCGAAGGTAAGAGGGGCCTTTTGCGAGCTTTACACCACTGGCGATCCATAGAATGCGAAAGGCTTCCGCAGATGAACGCAGATAGTGCGTGTGACACTTGTGCTCCGAGCATTCCTCCCCTGAGTTCTGTTCGCCTAGTCCCGAGAACAAGTGGCGATCCCGCAGAAAACAAGCGGCGACAGCCGCATCTGCGTCACCTGCGCCCTATGCGTCCATATTCCTCTTACATGGTGCCTATGAGCTCTCCGCATTGGGCATGAAACGTTCGCGCCTCGCCGACCGTACCACGGCCTCGGTCTAGATCCATCGACATGAACACACGGAACCTTCTACTCCTGAGCGCCGCCCTGCTCGTCAACAGCTGTGGCTCGGGTCTGCTGAACCGTACCGTGGATGAAGGCACCATCGAGTATGCCCTCAGCTTCCCGGACTACGACCCCGACGGCCTTATGGCCGGGATGCTACCGGAGCGCACCACGCTCTGCTTCACCGAGAACAAGCAGGTGGCCGAGCTCAGTGCCGGCATGGGCATATTCCGCACCTTCATGCAAGTGGACAACAGCGGCAAGGTGATGGACTACCACTTGAGCATGATGGGCAAGAAGATCGTGGCGCACTTGGCGCCCAAGGACCTGCCCCTTTTCAACAGCGACTACGGTAATCCCACGATCCTTTTCACCTCCGATGTGGACACCATTGCGGGTTACCCCTGCAAGCGTGCCATAGCCCTCTTCGATCGTCTTGAACAACGCGAGATCGACCTCTGGTACACCGACCGGATCGCCATGCAGAACCCAAATTGGTTCGGCCCCTTTTCCGAAGTGCCTGGTGTGCTCCTGCGCTACGAAATGGTGCAGAACGGCATCCGCATGCACATGAATGCCCTCAGTGTGACCCCCGGCGAAGTGGACTTGGCCAAGTTCGCCCCAAAGAACGAGTTCGAATCCGTGACCGCACCCGTGCTCCACCACGAGTTGGCCGAAGTGCTGGGCACCTTCTCCATGTAGCCCCTTTCAACGAAGCAGCGTCAGCGATCCGGTCCGTGTGGCCGGCTCGCTTTTTTCAGGGCTGAAGGAGACCAAGTAGAAATAGGTGCCATCGGGCACGGGATCTCCGTTCGGCCCCTTTCCGTTCCAGCGGATCAGTGGGTCATTGGTGCTGAACACCTCCATTCCCCAGCGGTTCTGCACCACGGTGCGCATCGCGCGTATGCCTTTTGATCGAATGGGCGTGAACAGGTCGTTCTCGCCATTGCCGTTCGGCGTGAATACGTTGGGCAGATCCAGTTCGAAGTCGCATTCCTCGAAGTCGATGGTGACCTGATCGCTCGCAGCGCAATTGCCGATGGTCACCAGCACACCGTGGTCGCCGGGTTCCGTTATCATGTATGTGGAAGCGGTAGTCCCGTCGCTCCAGAGATAAGTGGCACCAGCCTGTTCGGCGTTCAGCATTTCGGTGGTGCCGATGCAAAAGGTGCGATCCGGCCCAAGGTCGATCATGGGTGATGGCGCCAGGGCGATGGTGACGGAGTCAATGTCGGTACCGCAGGAACTCGTGAGCGCCACCCAATAGATGCCCGGTAAGGACACCTCCTGTTGCTGTCCGGTGCTTCCATCGGACCACAAGTAGCTCGCACCCGGAGTTGTTCCGTCCAGCACCACGCTCTCACCTGGACATACTTCCTGATCCTCGCCTAGATCGGCGAGCACCGCATCGATGTACATCACCACTATCGTGTCGCGATCCACACCACAACCCGCGCTCACTTGCACCCAGTAGGTGCCCGGACCTGTCACCGTGTACGTGGGGTTCATGGAGCCATCCTGCCAGACCGGATCGACGACACCGGTTCCCGGATCCAGCAGCAACTGCGCGCCTGCACACACCGTGGTGTCGTTACCCAGATCCGCGAGTATCGATCCGACCGACGAGCTCGCTTCGATCCACACGCTATCGATGCCCATGCGGATCCCGTTCGGCATGATCTGGTCTGCATCGTCATCAGTGGGCATGAACTTGATCACATGCGTGGTGGCCGTAGCTGTGAAGGTCAGTTCCCTGCGCTCCCAAGGTTTGTTGATGCTGATCGCCGGTTCGTTGCTGGTGGTGGTGGCCGTAACGCCGATGAGCGTGTTGCCCGCGAACACCGACCAACTGCCGGTGGGGTCCATGGCGTCGGAATTGATCTGTTTGGATACCGTTTGGTACAAGCCGATAGTGTACGAGCAACCAACGGTGAAGCCGATCACGTTCTGCATCAGCCCCTCGTGGTGCGAACCGAAACCGTGCAGGCCCGAAACGTAGGTCTGTCCCGAATGCGGATTACCCATCAACCCGTTGTCGTATTGCGGACCGTTGAGGTCCATCAGGTCGGGTGTGGCGCCATACCAATCCGTGGCAAAGCAAACCGGGTCCGTGTAGGGGACAGCCAGCCAACCGGGCGGGATCACCGAAGTACCGCTGACCACCCCTTCCAGATCACCGTTCACGAAGGACTGCCCTCCAACAGGTGACCACGCCACCACCGCGGAGAGCACGCACAAATGAGAAAGGGTCCGGGGCATCATGAACGAAGATCGGCTTGCCATCGGGAATAGGACGCGCGGCGTTCCTGCCCGTTGTCCCGCACAGCGCTTATTCCCGATCAACGCCGTGGTGTTGATACTAGCCCACGTACCCGGCCCGTTGCCCTTGAGGCGGGGACGACCTTTGGTCACACCCCTTGCACGTGCGAGGCTATCCCGTTTTCACCTTGGCTACCGAGAAACGCAACAGGCTCCGTGAGGAAGCCCCCGAAGAAGTAGAAGCTGCCGCACCCAAGCGCAAGACCCGCAAGGCGGTAGTGAGCGACGAAGGAAAGTGGGCACGCGTGAAAGCCTTCTTCACCGATACGCGTGTGCACCGCTTGTTCGGACTCCTGCTCGTGCTGGGTTCGGCGTTCATGTTGGTGGCCTTCACATCCTTCCTCTTCACCTGGCGCGCTGATCAGGATCTCGTAGGCCGTCCGTGGGGCGAGATCTTCAGTCCGGATGTGGTAGTGGAGAACTGGCTCGGCAAACTCGGCGCGCTCACCGCGCATCAATTCATCCACACGTGGTTCGGTCTGGCTGCGTTCGCTTTTCCGTTCTGGAGTTTCCTCGCTGGCGTGCGCATCCTCCTCGGCACCTGGTTACTGCCCACGCGGCGCACGCTCGGGTGGACCGCCATGTCCATGCTGTGGATCCCCGCGCTCTTCGGCTTCTTCTTCCGTGGCGAGTTCAGCTTCCTCGGCGGTGGCTTGGGCATTGTCATGACGCGCAACCTCACCACCTTCCTAGGCAACTTTGGTGCGGGCGCGTTGCTGGTGTTCGCGGCAGCAGCCTTCGCGGTCTACACCTTCAACATCAGCTTCGGCTGGGTGAACAAGCTCTTCGCGAAGAAGGAAATGGAGCCTGTGGCTGAAGAAGTGCCTGCACCCAGCGTGGATGGTTGGTCGAAGCCGGGTGTGCGCATGAAGGAAATGCCACTGGAAACAACTGCGGGAACAGCTGACAAGACCGCTTCGGAGGACCTCGTGGTGACCGAGGAGGTGGACGAGGCGGAGGAAGAAGAAGAAGTTGAACAAGAGACGCCAGAGTTGGAGTTGGAACTGGACACTACACCTATGGAAGTGGTGACGCCGGTCCTCTCCCCTGTCATCAGCAGCGCCGAGGACCTCAATGGCGACCTAAACGGCATGAGCGTGACGGCCACCGAAGAGAAAGTGCTGAGCGAGGACCAGATCGAAGCGAAGCTGGCTGAGTTCGGTGAGTATGATCCGAAGCTGGACCTGAGCAGCTACGAGCCTCCGCCGATCGACCTCCTCGTGGACCACGGCACCGGTGAGATCACCGTGACGAAGGAAGAGTTGGAGATGAACAAGGACCGCATCGTGGAAACGCTCGGTCACTACAACATCGGTATTGACAAGATCAAGGCGACGATCGGGCCGACCGTCACGCTGTACGAGATCATCCCGCAAGCGGGTGTGCGCATCAGCAAGATCAAGAACCTCGAGGACGACATCGCGTTGAGCCTCGCCGCCCTCGGCATCCGCATCATCGCGCCGATCCCCGGCAAAGGCACCATCGGTATCGAAGTGCCCAACAGCAAACCACAGACGGTGGGCATGCGCGCGGTGATCGCCAGCGAGAAGTTCCAGAACAGCACAGCGGACCTGCCGATCGTATTGGGCAAGACGATCACCAACGAGACCTTCGTTACGGACCTTACCAAGATGCCGCACCTGCTCATGGCCGGTGCCACGGGCCAAGGGAAATCCGTTGGCTTGAACGCGATCCTTGTTTCGCTGCTCTACAAGAAGCACCCGAGCCAGATCAAGTTCGTGCTCGTGGATCCGAAGAAGGTGGAGCTCACCCTCTTCAACAAGATCGAGCGACACTTCCTGGCCAAACTGCCCGGCGATAGCGATGCGATCATTACCGACACCAAGAAGGTGGTGGCCACGCTCAACAGCTTGTGCATCGAGATGGACCTGCGCTACGAACTCTTGAAGGACGCGCAGGTGCGCAACATCAAGGAGTACAACGCCAAGTTCATCAGCCGCCGCTTGAACCCGGAGAACGGACACCGCTTCCTCCCGTACATCATCTTGGTGGTGGACGAGTTCGCCGATCTGATCATGACGGCAGGCCGCGAAGTGGAAACACCGATCGCGCGCCTGGCACAGCTCGCGCGCGCCATCGGCATCCACCTCATCATCGCAACGCAGCGCCCGAGCGTGAACATCATCACCGGCACCATCAAGGCCAACTTCCCGCCGCGCATCGCCTTCCGCGTAACCAGCAAGATCGACACCCGCACCATCCTCGACACCGGCGGCGCCGACCAGCTTATCGGTCGTGGCGATATGCTGCTGAGCACCGGCAACGAACTGATCCGTATCCAATGCGCCTTCGAGGATACGCCGGAGGTGGACCGCATCACCGAGTTCATCGGCAACCAACGCGGCTACCCCGATGCCCTGCTCCTACCCGAGCCGCCGATGGAGGAAGGCGAAGGCGGCGGCGACCTGGACGATGGCGATCGCGACAGCATGTTTGAGGAGGCCGCACGCTTGGTGGTGCAAACGCAACAAGGCAGCACCTCGCTCATCCAACGCAAACTGAAGTTGGGCTACAACCGCGCAGGCCGCATTGTGGACCAGCTGGAAGCAGCCGGCATCCTCGGTGGCTTCGAGGGCAGCAAGGCGCGGAGGGTGATGATCCCGAACGAAGCGGCGTTGAATGCGCACCTGCATGCGGGTGTGGCAGCGGGGCCGGGGATGGGGGGATTCTGAGGTATCAACCTTACTTTCGTTCCATGCCACCTGTGAAACCGAAACGGACGTTGAGCAAGGCGCGTGCGCGGCGTGTTCCTGTTCTTAAGCGCGTCGGCATTGCCAAAAAAGCTGCGCGCACCAAACCGGTCAGAAAATTATTTGATGATAGCAGCCTCTTCGGTGCCTTGCCAGGCATGGGCAAGTGGGCCTTCCCGTTGTTGAAGGAGTTGCGTGATGAGTGAGCGGGCTTTGGTTGCGGATACGAGCGTGCTTATCCATTTCATGGAAGGCCATTCTGGAGCGCGTCAAGCATTGCTTGGGCGCGAGGTGAACATCTCCGTGGCTACCGAGATCGAATTGCGGACCATGGGTCGGATCAAACGCAACGCCAGCGAAGTCATCGAACGCACGTTGGCGATGTGCTCCATCTGGGACATCAGCCCCTCCATTAAAGAGCAGTGCGTCCATTTTCGAAGTTCACAACGCATGAAGCTGGCTGATGCATTGATCGCGGCCACTGCCGCTTCGCTGGATCTTCCGTTGCTGACATCAGACAAGGATTTCAACCGGATCAAGGCTGAGGTTGACGTTCAGTGGATCTGAATCAGTTGTGAATGATGATCCCGAACGAAGCGGCATTGCATGCACCTGAACAGTGGTGTGCCAACGGGGCCGTGGGTTGGGGGATTTTGAGAAATGGATAAAGTAGTTCTGGACTCCTCAAGGTGCAAGTTCTGAGGAGCTTAGCTTTGACGGGATGCAACTTCTACCCTTTCTTGCGTGCCTAGCTACCACCACGCTCACCGCGCAGCAATTCACTTGGGCGGTAGATGGGGGTGGAACCAACAACGCGGACATCTGCACTGATATCGCAACTGACAGCGAAGG
>JBKJPT010000170.1:0-3503 GCA_046595075.1 Flavobacteriales bacterium | reverse complement strand
GGGTGGCAATGCCAACACAGACCCAAATGCGCAGTTCATAGGCACCACCGACGAGCAGGATGTGGTGTTCAAGAGCAATGCGACCGAACGCTTGCGGCTCACCAGCAGTGGAGAAGTCGCCCTGCTCGGCAATGCCGCCATTGGCAAAGGCTTCCTCTACTTGGATGACCAAGGAATACTCAAAGGTGGACCTTATCCGTATCTAGAACCATTAGTGGCGGGTCATTGCCATGACTACGCCTCGTTCCCGTTCTGGGAAACGCGGGGTAACTTCTTCGAGGACCTATGTGCGGCCACTATACCTAAGCTCGGTACGCGCAGTGCACACCCCTTGCGCATCATCACCGACAACCAGCAACGCATGATCATCATGACCGATGGGCGTGTTGGAATAGGCACTGTGCCAACCACCGATCCGGGCATGTACAAGCTCTTTGTGGAGGGCGGTATCGCCACGCGCGATGTACTGGTGAAGCTGGGCGACTGGCCCGACTACGTTTTCGCCGATGGATACCGCTTGATGCCATTGACCGAACTACGGGCATTTGTGAAGCAGAACAGCCACCTCCCGAACATCCCATCAGCCTTGGAACTCGATGGGCAAGGTGGAGTTGCCTTGGGCGAAATGCAACGGAACCTTACGCGTACCGTGGAGGAACAGGCGCTCTACATCCTGCAATTGGAGGAGCGCGTGGTGGATGCAGAGGAGCGCATGCGCACGATGGAGCAGCGGTTGAACGCCATCGAAGCGTCCAAGTGATGCGCGCGGCACGGCAAACATTCGGGGTGCTCGCAGCGCTGCTGGCGATGGAAACGTACGCTCAAACACCCTACCCCGACCTTACGATCCAGGATGTGGACTGGGAAGAGGGCGAGCATCATTTCAATGTTCCCCAGCGGATCCTCACGCCCAGTACCCCCGATCTGCCTGCGGTCATCTCAGGTACGGCCGATGCCGAATTCGTCTCCGGCACCCAAGTGCGCCTTGCGCCGGGCTTCCATGCCGGCAGCTTCACGGGCAACGGCCGTTTCAGGGCACGCATTGATGAGGCCTTCGGTGAACCCGGCGATGTGGTGATCATCAGCCCAGCGCCCGATGGCAGTGAGCCCTTCGGGAGCATCGTGGACAACGTGATTCATGTACACAAATGGGAGAAGTACGAGGTGGGATTGAAGTTGCCATTGGTATACAGGGAGGCGATCAGTGACTTCTTCGAACACTATTACCCCGATATCGACCAGGGAGATAATACCTCCGATCCAAGCGGAACTGATGCCGTGCATGACCTGAACCCTTATGCCGACGACTCGCTTCAATTGGTCGTGACCTTGATCGACCCGAGCGGCGATGCACGCACGAAGTGGGGTTTCTACATGAAGATGGGGAAATGGTCCAGCCCGACACCGAATGCCATCTACATCAAGGACCTCCTGAACCCGCTGCGCGATTACAACGCGCGCTTCCGTTTCGCCGCTGATGAGGAAGGTCTTTGGCAGTTCTCATTATCCGTGAAGGCGCCGCACACCTTGAGCGCGACGAACGTGACACTCCCGGAATTGCTATTTACCGGATACACCTTCTATTGCGACCCGCCCTTGCCGGACAACAACGGCTACTTGCGCGTGAACGAGACGAACCAGCGGACCCTGGAGTTCGAAGGCGATAAGGACGATGCGAACGACCAGTCGTCCTATTTTGCCATCGGTTTGAACCTGGGCAAGCACAGGCGGCCTGAGTACCATGGTGGCCTGCATTGGTCTCACTTGTACCGACGGGATTGGGATGCGATCAAGAATGCCGCGGACAGATTGCATGAAGTAGGTGGCAACTTCATGCGCATCATGCTCATGCGCAATCAGTTCGCACCGGAATGGGTGAATCTTGGGGTGTACGATGCGTTCCGGACACCCGAGGTATGCGATGTTGTCCAGCATCCGGAATGCGCCAATGGCGGCTGGTCCACCTACCAACAGGGGAATTGCCAGTTCCAATGCCAGGCTTTCGACTCCTTGTTGCATTATGCACGGCAGAACAACATCTACATACAGGCGTGCATCGATCCCTATCCGCCCATCGTGGACTATGAGCGAGATATCTGGGGGGCGCACGCCTACCACATCCATTTCGTGGAGCCGGAGCGGGAGGTGCCGCCGGAACCGAATCCTTATGACTTGAAGCGATTCTTCTATTCGTACCCAGAGGGTGTGGATCCGGACGAATCGCCAACAGCGATGCTGTTGGACGCGGGTGCGATCTACTACTGGAAGCGCAAGTACAAGTACATCATGGCGCGCTGGGGGTACTCGGTCAACATGCCCATCATCGAACCCTTCAATGAGCCGGATCAGATGCTGGGCTACCGCAACGTCGATATGGTCTGGGATGCGAACAATCCAGAACACCCGGAGGACCCTTGCAACCACTTCGGTGGTGAGTGCGTGGAGAATCGTGTGAACTGGGAATACGACCCGCACCTGCCCCCCACTTATAATCGATGGCTTACGGACATCATCAGCTTCGTGAAGGATCCGGTGCAGCCGGGTAATCCGCAATCCCCGCTGGGCGAAGATCACAAGCTCTTCATCACTGGAACGTCGCCAGGCGGCACCCCTGAACCCGATTTCCTGCTACCCTGCAAGAACCCGCTCCTGGACATGGTGGATGTCCATAGAGGCATGTACAACCCATGGGACATGAAGGGCTACAGTGGAGAGGTCGACGTTCTACGCGAGACCTTCGCCAGCAATGGTGTCAAGAAGCCGTTCAATCACGGCGAATTTACTCACTACGTGGAGCGCCCATTTGGTGATGAGGTGTACGAACTGTCGCCCTACTTCCACAATTACGAGATCGCTTTCCACAACGAACTTTGGGCAAGCTCCTTCAGCGGCAAGTTCGCAGCAGGCAGCTCGTGGCAATGGGGGCGGGTGTTCTGGTTCTACGGCTCGCAGTTAAGAGCGCCGGTAGATATAGAGAACGAATTCGATTTTTATCTCGGTGCACCAGAACAGTTCTCGAATGTTCTTGGCGACGCGAATGACTTAGAGGTGGACGAACTACCTTATTCAATAGAGAACCGAACGTTGTTCCATAACCTGAAACCGCTCACAGACTTATTGAGCCATCCAAGCTGGACGGCCTACGATTTCTTCAGCGGAGACTACAAGGCCGAGCAGAACTGGGTCCTCACCGAAACCGATCTCGAAGCCTATTATCTGCGCAATACCGTGCCGCCAAATGGCAGGGCGACCGTGGCTATTGGCTGGGTGCGCAACCAAAATTCCTCCCTTTTCAATAGCTATTATCTGTCAAGCTCAGAGCAGCAGTTCTTCAACTGCGCAGCGCCCAATGGCGAAGGTGTATACCTCACGACGTTCGAGCCTGGAGAATATTACGTGACCTGGTTCCCCACGCGCATGAACAGCACTGTACTTCCACCGGACGGAACAGTTTCCACTTCGATCATTGGTTCCCTGTACCTCGACCTCGAGAACCAGTTCGG
>JBKJPT010000072.1:0-5067 GCA_046595075.1 Flavobacteriales bacterium | reverse complement strand
TACGACGTAGCCTTCGAGATTCCGGGTCAAGCCCGGAATGACAAAGCCCTCCCTAACTCGGAAGGGCTTTGCCGTTGAAATGTTGAACTACGCCTGCGCCGTAGGCCCTCCGAAGTTCATCGGGATCTCGGGCATTTCGGTCTCGCGGATGTTGCCGTGTACCTGTTCGAATTTGCTCACGTTATCGGCCAACGCGCGCATGAGGCGCTTGGCGTGTTGCGGGGTGAGCAGGATGCGTGCTTTCACCTTCGCCTTGGGTACGCCCGGCATCACGCGCACAAAGTCCAGCACGAACTCCGAGTTGCTGTGCGTGATGATGGCGAGGTTGCTATAGATGCCATCGGCCACCTCCTCGCTGATCTCAATGTTCAGTTGGTTGGGGCGGGGTTTGTCCTTGTCGTCTGCCATGGTCTTGTGCGTTGTTGATCGGCCGAAGCGATAGCGGCCCCGAAGGTCTCGGGGCCGCTGCGCTGTCAGTTACCGATCGGGGTTGATCATTCTTCGACCTCTTGCGACTCCAATCGCTCGGCCAGCATACGCTGGTATTCGTCCTTGTTCGCTACAATGGTTCCACGGTAAGCGCGGGCACCGGTACCGGCGGGGATCAGGTGACCTACGATCACGTTCTCCTTCAGTCCGTTCAGGTGGTCCTCCTTGGCGTTCACGGCGGCTTCGTTCAGCACCTTGGTGGTCTCCTGGAAGGAGGCCGCGCTGATGAAGCTGTCGGTCTGGAGCGATGCGCGGGTGATCCCTTGCAGCATGATGCGGGCAGTTGCCGGGCGGGCCGGACGGGCCTCCACCGGTGAGGCGTCCTTGCGCTTTAGGCCACTGTTCTCATCACGCATCTTGCGCAGGCTGATCATCATCCCCTCTTTCAAGGTGCTGCTATCGCCGGCGTTGGTGATCACCATCTTCTCGTAGATGCCATCGTTCTCCTCCATGAACTCGATCTTGTTCACGCTCTGGCGCTCCAGGAAACGGGTGTCGCCCGGATCCTCGATCTCCACCTTGCGCATCATCTGGCGTACGATCACCTCGAAGTGCTTGTCGTTGATCTTCACACCCTGCATGCGGTACACCTCCTGCACTTCGTCCACGAGGTATTCCTGCACTTTGGTGGGACCCTGGATGTCCAGGATGTCCGCCGGTGCGATGCTGCCATCGCTGAGCGGTGCACCTGCCTTGGTGAAGTCGTTCTCCTGCACGAGGATGTGCTTGCTCAGGGGCACGAGGTAGATCTTGTGCTCGCCTGTGCGGCTCTCCACGATG
The DNA here is from genome assembly GCA_046595075.1 of Flavobacteriales bacterium. Taxonomy (GTDB): domain Bacteria; phylum Bacteroidota; class Bacteroidia; order Flavobacteriales_F; family PHOS-HE28; genus PHOS-HE28. The sequence continues at coordinate 3,798 of JBKJPT010000072.1, read as the reverse complement.
ATCTCGCGGTTGCCCCGCTTGATCTTGCCGTAGGAGATGATACCGTCGATCTCGCTCACCACCGCAGGGTTGCTGGGGTTACGTGCTTCGAATAGTTCGGTCACACGCGGCAAACCGCCGGTGATGTCACCACCCTTGCCGCTGCTGCGTGGGATCTTCACCAGCACGTCGCCGGCCTCGATCTTCTGTCCCTCCTTCACGATGATATGGGCTCCCACGGGCAGGCTGTAGCTCTTCAGCTCCTCATTGCCTTTGGGGTCCATGATCTTGATCGTCGGGTTCTTCCGCTTGTCGCGGCTCTCGATGATCACCTTCTCGGCGAAACCTGTTTGCTCGTCGATCTCCTCACGGAAGGTGGCGTTCTCTTCGATGCTTTCGAAGGCCAGCTTACCGGAATGTTCGGAAATGATCACCGCGTTGTACGGATCCCATGTGCAGATCAGGTCGTTCTTCTTCAGCGTTTTGCCGCTCTTGGTGTAGAGGAAGGCGCCGTAGGGCATGTTGCTGGTGGTGAGCACGATGCCCGTGTTCTGGTCCACGATGCGCATCTCTGTGCTGCGGCTGATGACCACTTCGGCGTCCTCGCCTTTACGGTCCTTCTTCTTGGTCGTGCGCAGCTCGTCGATCTCCAGGATGCCGTCGTACTTCGCACGGATCTCGCTCTGCTCGGTGATCTTACCGGCCACACCACCCACGTGGAAGGTCCGCAGGGTGAGCTGTGTACCCGGTTCTCCGATGGACTGTGCGGCGATCACACCCACTGCTTCGCCCATTTGCACCATGCGGCCCGTGGCCAGGTTGCGGCCGTAGCACTTGGCGCATACGCCATGCTTCTGCTCGCAGGTGAGCACGCTGCGGATCTCCACCTCCTCGATGGGGCTGCTGCCGATGACGCCTGCGATGTCCTCGTGGATATTCTCGCCGCTGGCCACGATCAGGTCGCCGGTCTGCGGGTGGTATACGTCATGCACGGCCGTACGGCCCAGCACGCGATCGTAGAGGTTCTCCACGATCTCTTCGTTCTTCTTCAGCGCCGTGGCAATGAGGCCGCGCAGGGTGCCGCAGTCCTCGTTGGTGATCACCACATCCTGTGCAACGTCCACGAGACGGCGGGTGAGGTAACCAGCATCAGCGGTCTTCAGCGCGGTATCCGCAAGACCCTTACGGGCACCGTGGGTACTGATGAAGTACTCGAGAATGGAGAGGCCTTCTTTGAAGTTGGAGAGGATCGGGTTCTCGATGATGTCCTGTCCACCACCGCCGCCGCTCTTCTGCGGCTTGGCCATGAGGCCCCGCATGCCGCTTAGCTGACGGATCTGCTCCTTGCTACCGCGGGCGCCGCTGTCCATCATCATGTAGATGGAGTTGAAGCCCTGACGGTCGCTCTTGATGCGTTCCATCAGCGAGAAGGTCACCTTGCTGTTGGTGTGTGTCCAGATATCAATGGTCTGGTTGTAACGTTCGTTGTTGGTGATCAGGCCCATGTTGTAGTTGCCCGTCACCTCGTCCACTTCGGCCTGTGCGGCCTTCACCAGTTTCTCCTTGGCATCGGGAACTACCACGTCGTCCAGGTTGAAGCTCAGGCCGCCGCGGAAGGCGCTCATGAAGCCCAGGTCCTTGATGTCGTCCAGGAACTGCGCCGTGCGCGCAACACCTGTTTCCTTGGTCACCATACCGATGATATCGCGCAGGGCCTTCTTGGTGAGCACTTCGTTGATGAACCCGCACTCATCGGGCACCACTTCATTGAAAATGGTGCGGCCGCACGTGGTTTCGATCATGCTCGTCTTGCCGTGCACATCCATCCAGCGCAGCTTGATCCATGTGTGCAGATCCAGCTTGCCTTCGTTGAATGCGATGATCACTTCTTCGGGACTGTAGAAGGTCATGCCCTCGCCCTTCATGGCGCGCTCAGCGTCGGTCTTACGGCCTTTGGTGATATAGTAGAGGCCAAGCACCATGTCCTGGCTGGGCACTGCGATAGGCGCGCCGTTGGCCGGGTTCAAGATGTTGTGGCTGGCGAGCATCAGCAGTTGGGCTTCCAGGATGGCGGCATTGCCCAAGGGCACGTGCACGGCCATCTGGTCACCGTCGAAGTCAGCGTTGAACGCAGTACATACGAGCGGGTGCAACTGGATCGCCTTGCCTTCGATCAGCTTGGGCTGGAAAGCCTGGATACCCAAGCGGTGCAGCGTAGGTGCACGGTTCAAGAGCACCGGATGGCCCCTGAGCACGTTCTCCAGGATGTCCCACACCACGGGCTCCTTCTTGTCCACGATCTTCTTCGCGCTCTTAACCGTTTTCACGATGCCGCGCTCGATGAGCTTGCGGATGATGAAAGGCTTGAAGAGCTCAGCTGCCATGTCCTTCGGCAGACCGCACTCGTGCAGTTTGAGTTCGGGACCCACCACGATCACGGAACGCGCGCTGTAGTCAACACGCTTACCCAGCAGGTTCTGGCGGAAGCGGCCCTGCTTACCCTTGAGCGAATCGCTCAAGGACTTCAGTGGGCGATTGCTCTCGCTCTTCACGGCGCTGCTCTTGCGGCTGTTGTCGAAGAGGCTGTCAACGGCCTCCTGCAACATGCGCTTCTCGTTGCGCAGGATCACCTCCGGCGCCTTGATCTCCATCAATCGCTTCAAGCGGTTGTTGCGGATGATCACACGACGGTACAGATCGTTCAAGTCGCTCGTGGCGAAACGGCCACCGTCCAACGGAACAAGCGGACGCAGTTCGGGCGGGATCACCGGCACCACCTTGATGATCATCCACTCGGGATGATTGGGGCGGCGGGTGTTCGCATCGCGGAAGGCTTCGACGACGTTGAGACGCTTCAGCGCCTCGTTCTTGCGCTGCTGGCTGGTCTCGGTGTTGGCCTTATGGCGCAGGTCGTAGCTGAGGCCGTCCAAGTCCAATCGCTTCAGCAGATCGTGCAGGCTCTCTGCACCCATCTTGGCGATGAACTTGTTGGGGTCGCTGTCCTCCAAGTACTGGTTTTCCTTACCAAGCGCATCGATGATGTCGAGGTACTCTTCTTCTGTGAGGAAGTCGAGGTACTGCACCGCAACGCCTTCTTTGTTCATGGCCTTACCGGCACTGATCACCACGTACCGCTCGTAGTAGATGATCTGATCCAACTTCTTGGTGGGCAGGCCCAGCAGGTACCCGATCTTGTTGGGCAAGCTGCGGAAATACCAGATGTGCGCCACAGGCACCACCAGTTGGATGTGGCCCATGCGCTCACGACGCACCTTCTTCTCGGTCACTTCAACACCGCAGCGATCACAAACGATACCCTTGTAGCGGATGCGCTTGTACTTGCCGCAATGGCATTCGAAGTCCTTCACAGGACCGAAAATGCGCTCGCAGAAGAGGCCGTCCCGCTCGGGCTTGTAGGTGCGGTAGTTGATCGTCTCGGGCTTGATCACTTCGCCGTGGCTGCGCTCCAGGATCTGCTCCGGGCTCGCTAGACTGATCACGATCGTATTGAAGTTGCTGTTCAGCTTTACTTCCTTCTTCATGTGCTCTCGTTGCTTGCTTCCGTTCGACGTCAAGTTTCTACTACCAGGCTTATCCCTCCAGTGATACGTTCAGTGCCAAGCCACGCAATTCGTGGAGCAGTACGTTGAACGATTCGGGGATGCCGGGTAGCGGCAGCGGCTCACCTTTCACAATGGCCTCGTACGCCTTCGCACGGCCCTGCACATCATCGCTCTTCACGGTGAGGATCTCTTGTAGAATGTGCAGGGCCGTGCGAAGGCGTACGAGGCCATTGTGAAAGGTGAGCCGCTGCCGCTA
>JBKJPT010000264.1:0-42947 GCA_046595075.1 Flavobacteriales bacterium | reverse complement strand
GGCACCACCGGGCCAATTCTCGTCGGCGCCGTCGTTGCCCAGCGGCGCCATCGTACTGGACATCACTACTTGGCGCGACAGCCTCTACATCTGCGGCGGATTCAACATGATCGATGGCGACACCATCCGTCAGGTGGCACAATTCATTGGAAGCGATGATGATCTGATACCCGTAGGTATTCGTCAGCACCTCGCACCGGCGCGATCCACCGTATTTCCAAACCCCGCATCGGAGACCATTACGGTCGCCAATGCACCTGATCACGCGCGAGCATTCCAAATACGGGATGGTCTCGGCCGCTGTGTCCGCAGCGGGAACTGGACAGGATCACCCTTGCCAGTAACCGACTTGAGCAGCGGGGCCTATGTGTTGCTGTTGAACGATGCCGCAGGCGCAGTGATCGCATCGGCGCATTTCATCAAACGCTAAGAGCAACCAATTTCTCCGAGGCCGGGCAATTGGGTCGTGCGCTAGAGCGGCACCGTTTCGAAGAGCGGGCAGCCGGACTGACCCTGCGGTCCGTAAAACTCCAGGAAGCGAAGCTTGTAGAGCCAGCCCTCACCGTCCTGCACGATGTACGCGAGATCGGGTACGATGGTATAAGAAGCCGTCTCGAACGAATAGAACTTCCAATCGTAGCCGATGGTGTTTCGGCGTTGCTCGAACGGAAAGCTCAACGTATCCGAAAGGGTGATGCCAGCGAATTCGCGATCGGTGATCCGCGCCACACGTGTATGCTGTCCGTCCACGAGCACACCGTTGACCAAGTACGGCAGGAAGGGTTCGTAGAACTGGTGCGTGTACTGCGTGAAGCACAGGTCCCATGTACCCGGCTGCGGCTCCACAGCCACCGTACCGTTCGCGAAGCTGTAGCTGGTGAAACTGCGTGCGGGATCCTTGATCACGTTGGTGGTGCGATGATCGCTGCCGTCGAGCATCGCGCTCTCGAAACTGAAGGCGCCCGGATCCACGGTGATGAAGCGCACCTTGCGCTGGCCACGCAGGGCACCGCTCGCATCATAACCGAGATCGAGGATGTAGACATCGTTGGTGTTGCGCCAATCGCCCACCGCGGTGCTGTCCATATGGCCGCTCGGGGCATCGATGCGCCTGCCGGCGTGCATGCCGGCGGTATCGTGCGCGGTTGTGATGTCGACCGATCCGATGTTCCAAGCGGTCATCAGACAAGAGCCGTTCAGCATCACGTGCCAGCCATCGCCGGTGCTCTCGAAAGCAAGGTCCCACGCTTCACGTGCGTTCTCGCTCACGGCAGTGCCTGTGCCGAGATCGAACCAGATCTGTTGCGCGTAACCCGTGCCCATGCATACTTGGTGGCTGCTCGCATCACCACGCGAAGCCACGGGCACCGGCAGTTCTTCCTTGATGCAACCAGCCAGCAACACGGCAACAAGCAGGTATGCGGTGCGGCGCTCCATCACTTGCCTTTCAGTTCGAGTTCAACGCGCATGAAGAAGGTGCGGCCCGTGGTCATGGGTACGCTCGTCCCACCGCCATCGTGCACACCACCGCTCATGCTGGAGTTCAGGTTCTGCACATCGAAGAGGTCCTTGCAACCCGCTGTGAATGCGAGGCGCTTACCCCAGAGCTGCTTGGACAACGAAGCATCGGCCATGTGGAAGGACTGGATCGAACCACGTTCCACGGTTCCATCGGATGCGAGCACGTAGTTCACTTGTTCTCCTTGGTATTTCCAGAAAACCGATCCGCTCCAGCCCTTGCTCCGCCATTCGCGCGTGAGCGAGCCGCGTACCTCGTGGGTGAGCAACCACGGCTCATCGTTCACATCTGCGAGGGCATCTCGCCGCGCGGTGACCGAGGCGCCCACCGACACGATCCAATGGCCATTGTCCCATCCAGCGCCAACGCTTCCGCCAGCAGTGCGCAAGCGACCGATGTTGACGTAGCTGTATTGCGTTCCGGCGATCTGCGCCAGCGTGATCAGGTCGTTGACGTCGTTGTAGAAACCGTTGATCTCGCTGGTGTAAACCACCTTCTCGCGTGCATGGCGGTAGTTGAGGCCGATGTTGCTGCTCTGCGATCGTTCGGCCTTGAGGTCCTCATTGCCCACGATGTCGTGGTTCACATCCACGAAGTAGAAGTACAGTTCCTTGAGTGATGGTGCACGGAAGCCCTGCGCGTAGGAAGCACGCAGTGTGAACCCGTGATCCAGCCCCCAGCGTATGTTCAGCGAAGGGATCACTGGCGCACCATAGCGCGTGTTGTACGCATAGCGCACTCCCGGCCGCACCGTGAGCGCATCATTGGGCTTGTATTCCGCACTAGCGAAGAGCGCATAGTCGCCGATCACCTGGTCACCACCGCTGATGCGCTCGCCAATGCCGGTTTCGTAGTTGAGATCGGTGCCCAGCTCGTAGTTCAACCGTGAGCTGTCCGGTGCCGAGGAGAACGTCGCACGCACGTTGGTGAGCCCGAAGCGCGTGGTGTCCTGCATGCCGGGCTGTTCGGAGAGCTGCTCGCCCAAGGTGGTGAGGTCGCGAAGCCAAGTGTTGCGCGTGCGTGTGTACCGGTTGTGCGCCGCTTGTGCATTGAAGCGTCGTCCGTTGGCAAAACGGCCTTCGGCAAAGAGCGCATTGTCCAGGCGCAGGGTGATGAACGCCGCATCGAAGGCATTCTCGTAGTACGGCGCATGCGGCATCCCACGATCCAAAATGCGGTCGTGCATCGCTTCACCCTTGTAGCCATAGCTCCATGTGCCGCCGTTCCATCGGTAGTTGAGCCTGCCGAAGTATTGCTCGCGCGGCTTCCACTGCTGGTAGCGGTTGGTGTCCGCAGCTTGCGCGGAAAAGCTGGGTATGCCATGTTGGTCCGGATCCCATCCGCCGAAGAAGTTGCGACCTGCAGAGATCACCACATTGCTCTTGCCCCATTGGCGCGTGCCGCTCAACGTGGTGTTCAAGCGACCTATGTGTTCCGCATACGTGCTCACTTTCAAGCTAGATGGCGCACTGCTGTGCTTGCGGGTGATGAGGTTGATGGTGCCGGCAAGTGCGTTGGTGCCGTAGTTCACGCTCAAGGGTCCTTCGAGGATCTCGATGCGCTCGATGCCGGTGAGGTCGATCTGCGCAAGGTCCACGTTGCCGTTCTGCCTGCCCACTACGGGGATGCCATCGATGAGCACCTTCACGTTTTCACCGCTGAGCCCCTGCATGGACATGGACGTGCCAAGCACGTTGTCCTGCGAGAGGCGGATGTTCAGCTGGTTCCGCAGTGCATCGCCCAGGTTGTTGGCGGCCATGCGGTGGATCTGTTGCGCATCGATCACACGCATCTTCTGCACCGCCGCCTCGGTAGTGCCGGGCGCGTATTGCGCGGTGATCACGAACTCGCCCAAGGTGAGGGGATCGCTCATCAAACGATACGTACGCGCGGCATTGCTGAACAACGTGTCGGCGATCGCCGTGTAGCCGATGAAGGAGATGCGGACCACGATCCCTTTCACCAGGTCATCGCTCGCGATCGGCAGGACAACCTCACCCGTTGGAGAGGTCACGGCCACCTGCGCGGCGCTGCGCGCTTGCGGAGTGAACGCCACGTGCGCATAGGGGATCGGTGTGCCTGTACCAGCATCCAGCACGATCACGGGCACTTGTGCGCTTGCGATCAGCGCGATGCAAAGAGCCCATGTCAACGCAAGGCCCCGCAAGCGTTCTGCACCTGATCCAACAAATTCCATCTCCACGCTACGCACCTCGTTCTGTTCGCGGTTGCGAAGGTCGTGGGCACCGCATGGCGCTCTGTCACGGGTGCGTCAGGCAAGCCGGTGTTCGGCTTCGACAGCAGCGACCACGGCGCGCCATTGCTCCAGCTCCGGAATACCGGGCTTGCGCTTGCCGAAGAGCTGGATCAGCTGCGCGCCCTTGGCGTCGTAGCACTCCAGCGCGGTGATGGTGCCGTCAACACTGGGCTTGCGCACGATCCAGCTGCTGGTGATGGCGGCTTCGCGTATGTGCAGGTTGAAGTCGGGATCTACCACGTTGAACCAGCCGGGCACGTCCATCACTTTGGTCACTTCGCCACTGTGGATCTGCAGCATGCCCTTGTTACCTACGAAGACCATGATGGGGCATTGTTCCGCCGCCACCTTGGTGACGATCGCGCGCAACGTGACGTTGTTCACAGGTACCGCCCAGTTGCCTTCGGGCGCAAGACGCAACGCTTGTGTGCGCGATGCACCGTGGGTGCGCAGCAGCATGTGGAAGTCGTGCGTGTCCTTGAGGGCTAGCCAACCTTGCTGGAGAGCGGCCACATCGATCTGCGCATCGGGGCGTTCTGGGTGCTCCCCGCGCATGGGCGCCACTTGGAGCGATGGTGCTTGGTCCTCGGCCCGGAAAGCCGCGACGATATCGTGGTAGGCACCCGCATCGCTCTCGGCGATGAGGTAGATCTTGTGGACCGCTTCGCCATCGGGCGCAAAGAACTGCAAGCTGTACCGCACGCCGTCCTTGCCGGGTTCCATCACCGCGAAGACATGCGCCCACGCGTGCCAGAAGATCCGCAGGTCGATCTCGGCGCCGACGAAGAGCCCCACATGGCCTTCGCCCAACTGCGGGTTCAGGTAGGTGCCCTTGCGCTCGTGCACCACATCGTCGTTGCGTGTTAGGGCCATTACACGCCCAAGCTTGCCCACTTCACCTAGGATCGCCTTGTGCTCTGGGCGCAGGCGCGTAATACCATCGCCCATGCGCGTGGCCAGCAGCTCGCCTTCGCTCACGCCCAGTTCGGCGGCAGCGTTGCGAATGCGCACCGCAGGGTTGGTTGCAAGCAGGTTGTCCCAGCGCTCCTTGAGCGTGGCGGTGTCGGGTGTGATGGTGTGGCTCATGCGGCCGCAAAGCAGCTACCGCGACCGGTCCGTTACAATACCACGATCACGGTATTCGATGGCCGAATGTGAACAGCCCCGCCGATGATGATCAGCGGGGCTGTTCAACGTGTCGTCCTCGATCACTCGATCACCAGGCGCGTAGTGCTGCTCAGCCCTTCGCCTTGCAAACGCAACACGTAGATGCCTGCGGGCAGCCCGCTCACATCCACGTTGCGTTGCGCCAGTCCGTTGAGGCCGGTGAGCTTGATCCCGCTCACCAGCTTGCCATTGACGTCGTGGATCGTGAGGTTCGCCAAGTCCACGTTGGCATCGATCACCAATGTGGCGTTGCCGTTCACGACGGGGTTGGGGTACACGATCAAGCGATCAGTGGAGGAGATCTCATCCACCGCAGTTGCGCTCACGAGATCCTGGTTGAAGGTCATATCGCCCGTGGCGCCACCGCCGTAGGCCGTGAACACGAGCTTCCAGATGTTGCCCGCTTGGTCCTTTACGAAGTACGTACGATCCACCGGATACTCGTATTGAAAGGTGGTGTTGTTGAAGATCTTCCAGTCGTAACCGATGATGTTTATGGTGGTGTCGAAGGGGGCGCTGGTCCAATCCGCGACCGCGGGATCCACGCCATCGATCTGCAACGCATCGATGTTCTTGTTCTGCAACACACCTGCAACGCCGTAGGGCGTAGGTGCTGGTGCGTTGATGATGGAGGTGTACTTTGTGAAGAGCAGATCCCAGCTAGCGGTGGGCGGCTCGGGGTCCACATTGGTGCCGGTGACGAAGGAGAAGTAGCCGAAATTCTTGCCGGTGAAGGCGCTCTTGGCCAAGGTCGCGGTGCCTTCGTTGGCGCCATCGATTTCGGCCCATGTGAAGCTGTACGTGCCGGTGGTGAGGCCATCGATGCGGAGCTTGCGGTAGCTGGCGTCGGCGAGCTTGATCACGAACACGCTATCACCCACCACTTGGTGCGTGATCATGTTGTACACGCCCCAACCCAGATCGAAGGGATCGGCGCTGAGGCCTTGGTTGAAGGCGCCAGCGGTCCAAAGCGTTTCGCTGTTGAAGGACTTGGTCCAGGTAGCGGCCATGCCGATGGTATCCACAGCGGTCCATTGCGCAACGGTGTATGGGGCCTTGTACACCAACATGCCCTTTGCGGTGTTGGCCAATATGCTTCCGGTGAACCCGGTGATCTCGAAGGCGATGTCCCAATCAGCGAGCGCTCCCGTGCCAACCACGCCGTTCTGCAAGCTGTAATAGGTCTGTTGCGTGTTTCCGGGGCCGGTGGTGACGGTGGTTTGTGCGAGGATCGCCGTGCTGGACAGGGCCGTGGCGAGCAGTGTAAGGAGTTTCATGGATGTCGTTCTGTTTTCGGGGTGCAAATCAACAGCGCGATGAAGGCTGCTTGCAATACCGGGATCATGGTATTGAAGGCTGTTCCGTCACGGAACTGCAACACCTGCGCGCGCGATCAGTAACGCAGCAGGTAGCGCGCTTCGATCTCCTTCGCGCGGGGATCCGGAAGGATGAACGCAAGACCTAGCAATTGCACCTCGTAGTTCTGGAGGTCGATCACCGAGCGGGGAACCAAACCTGCAGCGCGCAGTTCGCCGTAGTGCGAAGCATCCGTGTAGATCACCACACCGGGAGCGATCACCGACCGCGCCTCCCCCACATCGCTAAGCCAGTGCACCGGATAGCCTGCGTAGAAGTCCAGCGCGGTGCCGGACACTTGCATGCCATAGAACTGCTCCGGGGCCAGCTGCTGCGCTGCGGCCCACCGCCCCGCTCGCGCATTCGCTTGATAGCAGAGCAGCTGCGGATACAGATGGGCATTGACCACCAAGGCCGAAGTGATCCAGATCCACAACGTCCGTTGGAACAGCCGCTCCTTCCAACTGAACGACCGACTTACCCAGAACAGGACGGCAAGCATGAGCGCCGCGACGACCAAATAGGGAAGCGCACCTGCAGGGAAGCAATAGCAGACCAGGAGCAAGAGGATCGCTGCGAGTGACGCCAGCAGGATCCGTTGTGCAATGCGCCATCCGTGCTGCGTCATCGCATGCCAAGCCACCGCTCCTTGTACGGCGAAGAGCGGCAGGATCACATACAAGTAGTGCGGCAGCTTGAACTGCGAGAGGGATAGTGCGACGAACACAAGGACGGCTCCAGTGATCGAGGCATACTCCTTCAGTGCTTCCCGCCTTACCATGGAAACAACGGAGCGCCCGAGACCTGCGAGCACGAAGAACGTCCAGGGCAATGTCTGCCACAAGACCTCGTGCGTGAAGAAGAAAGGGCTTGAGTCGTCCTTCCATGTATTCTCGCCGGTGATGCGGCCGAAGCTCTGCTCCCAGAAGTAGAAGCACAGACCATGCACCCCGTGCTGCTCATACAGTCCCATGCACATGGGCACCAGCAAAGCGGCAACGATCAATGGCACGAGGTAGAGCCGCGCATCGCGCAACACATCCCACTTTCGCTTGAAGACCACCTCGCCTCCGAGCGCGATCACCGGCGCCATCAAACCCATGGGGCCCTTCACCAACATGCCCGACGCAATAGCGAGTGCGCAACCGGTCAACTGCCACCACCGTCGTTGTTCCATCCAGGCCGAGCCGAGCCAGATCGCCGTGATCACCGACGCGGTGAGGATGGTGTCGCAACGCACGTCGTTCGTCATCAGGAGAAAGGCCGCGCTGCCCCCGAACATGAGCGCTGCACTACGCGCGATCTCCTTGCTGTAATGCAGGAGCGCGAACCGGTAGGTGGCGAGGATGCCCAGGAAAGCGAACGCGATGCTGGGCAGCTTGTAGCTCAAGTTGTGTACGCCCAAGAGCTTGAACGAAAGCGCCGAGAGCCAGAAGAGCAGCGGTGGTTTGTCCAGATAGTCCTGACCGCGGTGGTGCAGTTGCAGCCAGTTGTCGCTGGTGAGCATGTCCCGGGACATCGACGCGTATTGCGCGGCGTCCACCTCCATTACGTCCAGCACGCTGCCCATGATCGCCACCACCGCCAGACCCAGCAGTGCGAAGGCGAACGCGCGCGATGACATGGTGGCGAATGTAGCAGCGACCCACGCCGTCACACCGGAAGCCCGGAAGGACGATCCGTGTCCAACAAATGCACACTTGTTAGACTCCGGGTCTCGTTCGCCTGCTTCGAAAGAGCCTCGCAGTGACAGCCTCACATCGCCCGGAGTGACGGGCGATCCGGTGTCTCATCGGTGCCCTCGCCGCATTGGTGAGATGCCGGATAACCCTCGCGCGTTTCCAGCATGACGTGCAAAGCGATCAAAACTGTTGTTAAGGCCGGGTGCCGCCGCGATGCTGCGCGTAACATTGTGCGAATGGGACGCCGCGCCATTGCGACTTTGATGCTGCTGGCCACGCTGAGCGTGGTAGGCGTAGTGGTGATCCAGTTGATCTGGTTGCAACAGGCCTCGAACTACCGGCAGGACCAGGTGAAGCTGAACAAAGAGCAGGCCCTGCAACTGGAGAAACAGTTCAACGATCGTGTGGTGATCGCCCTTACCGATGTCACCGAGCAGATCCTGAGCATCAACAAGGACAGCACCGACCTGTACGATGCGGTGAAGCAGGCGCGGCCGAACTACTTCGCCGTGACGATCAACGACACGCTCCACCCCTACCTGCTCGAAGCGCTCCTGCGCAAGGAGTTCAGCAGGCGCAACATCGAGGAGGACTTCGAGTACGGGGTGTACGACTGCTTCACGGACAGCATCGTGTACGGCAACTATGTGGCACTTGACTCCAGCGCCGCCGACACCATGCCGCACAGCACTTTGCTGAAGCTGGACAAGGACGGCCACTACTTCGGTGTGTACTTCCCCAACCGCAAGAGCAGTTTGTGGGCCGATGCCGACAGCACCTGGACGTGGATCTTCCCCACGGTGGTGACGCTTATCGTCTTCGCCTTCTTCGCTTACAGCGTGTGGGTGATCATGCGCCAAAAGAAGCTCGGTGCCATGAAGAACGACTTCATCGGCAACATGACGCACGAGCTGAAGACGCCGATCAGCACCATCGCCCTCAGCAGCGAAGTGCTCAGTGATCCCAACATCATTCACGAACCCGAGCGCCTGCGTGAATACGCGCGCATCATCCGCAGCGAGAACGAACGCCTGCGCACGCAGGTGGAACGCGTGCTACAATTGAGCACCCTGGAGAAGGACAGCATGCAACTGAAGCGGGAACCCGTGGACCTGCACCAGATCGCGCGCGATGTGGCCCTGTCCTTCAAGCTGCCCTTACAGGAGCGGCGGATGGAACTGCAGCTCTCCCTCGATGCGAAGGAGAGCGTCATCAGCGGCGATCGCATGCACATCACCAACGCGGTCTTCAACCTGTTGGACAATGCCCTGAAGTACGGCCGCGAGGACACCCCGATCCAACTGCATACCAAGGACCGTGGAAACGAGTTCCTCCTTTCCATCAAGGACCAAGGCATCGGCATACGCAAGGAGGACCTCAAGAACATCTTCGAGCGCTTCTACCGCGTGCACACTGGCAACGTGCACAACGTAAAGGGCTTCGGCCTAGGCCTGCACTACGTGCAACAGATCGCACAAGCGCACGGTGGCGGCGTGAGCGTGCAAAGCGAATTCGGCAAGGGCAGTGTATTCACGTTGTCGCTGCCATTGAACCCCAGCAAACGATGAGCGACAAAGGCAACATCCTCCTCGTGGAGGACGACATGAACCTGGGCTTCGTGATCCAGGACGCATTGAAGCGCAAGGGCTACAACGTACACCTGTGCCGCGACGGCAAGGAAGGACTGAAGAAGTTCAACGAGCACCCCTATGACCTGTGCGTGCTGGACGTGATGTTGCCCAGCAAGGACGGCTTCAGCCTAGCGGAGGACATACGCATGACGAACGCCGTGGTGCCCATCGTATTTCTCACCGCCAAGAGCCAGACAGAGGACAAGATCGCGGGCTTCAAAGCCGGTGGCGATGACTACCTCACCAAGCCCTTCAGCCATGAGGAGCTGATCCTGCGCATAGAGGCGATCCTGCGCCGCACACAAGGCAAGGGCGAGAACCCGCGCGATCGCGACCGCTTTGAGGTGGGCGATTACACCTTCGATCACCGCAACATGGTGCTGAGCCACCCCACCGAGGAACGCAAGCTCACGAAGAAGGAAGCCGACGTCCTGCGCCTACTGTGCATGCATGCCGACCAAGTGCTGCCACGCGAGCTGGTGCTGAACATGGTGTGGGGCGACGACACCTACTTCCTCGGCCGCAGCCTCGATGTCTTCATCAGTCGCCTGCGCAAGTACCTGAAGCTGGATCCCAAAGTGCAGATCGTGAACGTGCACGGCGTGGGCTTCAAGATGGTGGTGGATAGGGTGTGAAGGCCCACCGCGCATGCGATCACGGACCGAACCGCTTGCTCTCCATCCTGCTCGATCCTTGCTTTGTGCGCCCAACTTGCTGATCGTCGCTATGCGGCCGAACCCAACACTCTCATCGCTCACTCCCTTCGCCATTCGGGCATCCAAATCCCGCCGAGCGGCTTCTTATCATTAGGTCAGCTTTGTTCGGTTCAAGGAGGTCGTGAGGCCGTTGCAATATGGTCTTGTTCTCCACGCACAATAGCCGCCCCATAGGCTCAGATTGATATCCGAACTGCTCGTGTGCTTCGAATTGGTCTCCGGATCCACCATCCACAGCGCTGGTTCACCCACGGCCCCGCTCAGTTCTCTTCAGTGATCTATCTCCGACAAGGAACAATTCCTCCTCGACGGTGCAACACTAGAGTCTGTAACGCTATCCCGAGGAGCGAGGGGACAATGCATCGCGAGGGCACGATCACGGGTCAGCAAGAATTAACTTGAACGAGAACCGTAAAACAGACCGCCCCGCCAGTTCTTGGCGGGACGTTCTGCTCGGATCGAAGCCGAACGGATCAGAACACGATCTTCTGACGTCGGATGCGGGCGCGGTACTTCTTACTGCCGCTCTTGTACTTGTAAAGCTTCCAGTCGGCGGTCACCTTCAGGAAGATGTACGCGTCAAGGTCCTTTTCATCGCCTCGCTGCTCCCCGGTGGCAGTGGGGTTCAGACCTGCCTCATACGGAACACCTATACCCAAGCTCGGGTCGGCCAGGTAGGCTGCGATATCGCCGGTAGCCTCGCGAATAGCTTCGTTGTCGTAGTAGTGCGTGCTCACATCGTCGATGTAGTCCGTGAACGTCTTGGTGTACTGTAGTTCGAGGCCACCGCTCCACTGTTTGGTGAAGGCCCGGCGAATACCTACCCCCATGGGTATGCACAATTGGATGTTCTTGTACTCCTCGGCACCGCCTTCCAAGCCCTGCCCCTCGGTACCCAAAGGCTGCAAGCGCACCCACGCATTGTTGAACTGCGCACGGGGATCGAAGTAGAAACCGCCGATGCCACCGAAGAAGTAAAGTCCGAAGCGGCTGCTCTTGGTGCCCTTCACCCCCCGAAGATCGTAGATGTGACCCAGTTCTTCGCGGTATAGATGCACTTCAAAAACGAGGCTCAGCTCCACCACATCCGATTTGAAGTTCAAGTTCCGGTTCTGGCGAAAAGGTTCGCTGGTGAGGTTGTCGTTCCCTGCCAGTACGCCGTAGGTGGCACGCAATCGCATAGCCATCTTGCGGGCTACGTAATAGCGGTAGGCGAGACTTGCGGCGGGACGGGTCTGGCTAAGCTCAAGGTCCCACACGAACGGGGAGCCGATCTGGTTGCGGCCCCCGAGTTCGCCAAGGAAGTTGGAGATGCCGAAGCCGAATTCGACCTCCTCGCGGTGGGTCTTCCAATAGCTGGACTGCCGGAAATACTGCGCGGACACGTTGCCGATGGCCATGCCACCCAGAACGAACACCAACACGAAGGAGCGGGGTAGGGTTAATTGCATATGGGCCTGGGGCAGGGCAGCCAAATATAGACGGATCGTTTGTACGGCCGATCGAGCGCAATTGGTTCCATTGCAAAGACCACCCAATGGGGAATGGGTTGCCTCCGGGTTATCAAGAGCTTGTGGATATCGGCCGGCCGGAGAACCAATGCACCACCACGCCCATGCACACCGAAACGTTCAAGGAGTGCTTGCTCCCCCGCTGAGGCACCACCACGCACCCATCACAGGCTGTGATCACTGCATTGGACACACCGTTGAGCTCGTTCCCGAAGATCAGCGCTACCGGGCGTTCCGGAGGAAACGACCATTCGTGGAGAGAGCGGGCGTGCAGCGTCTGTTCCACGGCCAGCACATGGTAGCCTTCGGCCCTGAGCCGTTCCACAGCACTCACAGCGTCCGGGGCGTGCTCCCAAGGTACCGAAGCAGTTGCGCCCAAGGCGGTCTTCTCGATCTCTCGATGCGGTGGGAGGGGTGTGAAACCGCAGAGCACCAGCCCTTCCACCCCGAAAGCATCGGCCGTGCGGAAGAAGGATCCCACGTTGTGGCGGCTGCGCACATCGTCGAGCACAACGCGCACCCGGCGGTCGAGCCCGCTCATATATGCAGCAGGTGGCACACGACCGAGTTCGTGCATGGCGAGCTTGCGGTCGGTGGCGGGCATGGGCGATCGTCAGCAAGTTTTGGGTGGGTGGGCAGGCGGCCGCACCTACTTTTCGGGCGGTGAAAATAGGCCCGATGTGGGCGACAGCCATGTCCAAGAGCGCGAACACCGAAACCCCGTTGATGCGTCAATATGCGAGCATCAAAAGCAAGTACCCCGATGCCTTGCTGCTCTTTCGTGTGGGCGATTTCTACGAGACCTTCGGAAGTGATGCGGTGACGGCGGCGCGCGTGCTGGGCATCACCCTAACCAGCCGCAACAACGGTGGCAGCGATGTCGAACTGGCGGGGTTCCCGCACCACTCACTGGAGACCTATCTGCCCAAATTGGTGCGCGCCGGTTTCCGCGTTGCCATTTGCGATCAGCTGGAGGATCCAAAACTGACAAAGACCATCGTGAAGCGCGGCGTCACCGAAGTAGTCACGCCCGGTGTGGCCTTTAGTGATAGTGTGGTGGACCGCCGAGACAACCATTGGCTCGGGGCCGTCTGCGGAAGCAATGGCAACTACGGTGCTGCCTTCCTAGATGTGACCACGGGCGAGTTCCTCGTGGCCGAAGAGGACGCCGAGACTCTAGCGAAACTGATCGATGGCCATGGACCACGTGAGCTGCTCTATCCAAAGGGGCTGCGCGATGCCTTCATCCAGTCGGTCTCGACCCGCTTTCACAGCTATCCACTGGACGACTGGGCCTTTGCCGATGAGTTCGCTCGGGAGCGATTGCTCGCGCAATTCGGCACCTCGTCGTTGAAAGGTTTCGGTGTCGAACACCTGAGGATGGGACAGCGCGCTGCGGGTGCGGTGCTGCACTACCTATGCGAAACGCGGCACGAGCGGCTTGCGCACATTTCCAATGTGGGTTGGATCAGACCTTCGGTGCATGTGGGGCTAGATCGTTTCACCATACGCAACCTGGAACTGGTGGCCCCGGTGAACGAAGGCGCACGCACCTTGCTGCAAAGCATGGACCGCTGCACCACGCCCATGGGCTCGCGTCTGCTAAAACGTTGGCTCCTCTTTCCATTGCTGGAGCGCTCAACGATCGCCCAACGCCACGATCGCGTGGAAGCACTGATCGGAGCGCCGTCGTTGGCGGAGGATATCGGAACGGAACTCGCACGCATAAGCGACCTCGAGCGCTTAGCGGGAAAAGCCGCAGTTGCCCGGATCGCACCGCGCGAATTGTTGCAGCTGCGCCAGGCGATCACTGCCGCAGAACGTGTGCGTGAACTGCTGGCTGCGCAAGCCGGTGTGCTCGATGGCATTTCCAGCGAACTGCATCCTCCGTTGGAACTCGTTGCTGCCATAGGCTCCACGATAGAACCGGAGACCCCGGCCACCCTGGCCAAGGGCGGAGTTATAAAGAACGGCGTGCATCCGGAACTGGACGAACTGCGCCACGTGACCACGCACGCCAAGGAACTATTGTTGGACGTGCAGCGCCGCGAGAGCGAACGCACCGGCATCACTTCGTTGAAGGTGGGCTACAACAATGTATTCGGCTACTATTTGGAAGTGCGCAACACGCACAAGGAGAAGGTGCCCGCTGAGTGGGTGCGCAAGCAAACCCTGACCGGTGCCGAGCGATACATCACCGACGAACTGAAGACCTTGGAAGAACGGATCCTGGGCGCCGAAGAACGGATGCTCACGGTGGAGAACGAAATCTATGCGACCCTGGTGGAGCAAGTGGTAGCCCACATTGCCGCCGTGCAATCCACCGCACAGGTGATCGCATCGCTCGATGTGCTTCGGGCCTTCGCATTGAACGCTGTGGCATTCGGGTATTGCAAGCCGGCGCTGGACGATGGCCGTGTGCTGGCGATCACCGATGGCCGCCATCCGGTGATCGAACAGCAACTGCCCGCAGGCGAGTTGTATGTGAGCAATGATGTGCTACTGGATCCCGCGGATCACCAGCTGATCGTGATCACCGGACCGAACATGAGCGGGAAGTCGGCGCTATTGCGGCAAACGGCGTTGATCGTGCTCATGGCACAGGTGGGCAGCTACGTCCCGGCGAAGGCAGCGCGGATGGGCATCGTCGATCGCATCTTCACCCGTGTGGGTGCCAGCGACAACCTGAGCACGGGCGAGAGCACCTTCATGGTTGAGATGAACGAATCGGCCAGCATCCTCAACAACCTCAGCGAACGCAGCTTGGTTCTGCTTGATGAGATCGGGCGCGGCACGAGCACCTACGACGGCATCTCCATCGCGTGGGCCATCGCCGAATTCCTCCACGACCATTCCACACGGCCTAAGACCCTGTTCGCCACGCACTACCATGAACTGAACGAAATGTCGGCGACCTTCCCGCGCATCCACAACGCCAATGTGGCTGTGCGCGAAGTGGACAATCGCGTGCTCTTCCTACGCAAGTTGGTGCCCGGTGGGAGCGATCGCAGCTTTGGGATCCATGTGGCGCAGATGGCCGGTATGCCGAAGGCTGTGGTGGAACGTGCCAAGAAGGTGCTCGCGCATCTGGAGCGCAGTCACGGCGGCGACCTTGGCGATAGCACGGAACAAGCGGGGAGCGGTCGCCCATCGGTGAAGGGGCTTTCACCGGAGCCGCAACTGAGCATTTTCCAACTGGACGACCCGGCGTTGGAAAGCATCCGCGATCAACTTAACGACTTGGACATAGACACGCTCACGCCCGTAGAGGCCTTGATGAAGCTGAACGAGATCAAGCGCATGTCGGGCTCTGGCAAGGTGCGGCTGAAGAAGGCGTGACAACAGCCGACGCCATGCAAGCATCAACACGCGATGCCCGAGCCCTGCTGATCGAAAGCCGCGAGAAGACCTTCCGTTGGGGTTGGCTGGTGATCGCGCTGGCCGTGCTCCTCGCCTACTGGCCGCTTTCTTCATTCCACTACACCCTGACCCATGGCGACACACTGAACTGCTGGCTACCGTGGCGCTGGTTCATCAGTAGCAGCCTCATGGACGGCCAGTTCCCAATGTGGGATCCGCACCAGCAATTCGGCTATCCCATACACTCCGATCTGCAAGGGCCCGCTTGGTACGTAGAGGCGATCGCGCTCGGCGGCACCATCGGCCACAGCATCTACACCCTTCAATCGCTCTTCCTGCTCTACCTCATGATCGGTGGCTGGGGCATGTTGCGGTTGGTGCGTTCGCTCCATGGCGATGCGCGTATCGGCACGATCATCGGTGTGGCCTATGCACTGGGAGGCTTCTTCACCGGGCACCAAATGCATTTCTATTCGATAATAAGTGCCGCTTGGCTGCCTTGGTTGATGGATGCGTTCATCCGTCTTTTGCGCGACGCGAATTGGCGCACCGCTGCACGCGTTGCACTGCTCCTGGGACTTTTGCTCACCGGCGGTAACCACACGTTCGCGATCATCGGGAGCTATTTGCTGGGGGCACTTTTCGTTGTGCGGTGCATGCGGATCGTACGCGAGAACGGGTGGGAGCGGGTCCTCCCCTTGTTGAAGTGGAGCACGGCGGCCGCAGTTGGTGCGGCGATCATCGCGGCCGGTGTGTTGCACGCGTGGTGGGAAACAGGCCCTTACTTGTCCCGTGCAGGTGGGCTCACATATCGGGCAGCTTCCGAAGGGGCGCTCACCGGTCCATCGCTGATCTCCTTGTTCTTCCCCTTCGCCACTGGCACCGATGCCGGGTCGATCGGCACCGGGCCCACCATGGCGAACGCGTACATGGGTGCATTGGTACTTCCTTTCGCGCTCCTAGCATTCGTCCGCAAGCGTTCGTGGATCGAGAACGTGCTGCTCGTTCTCGGCATCATCATGGGCTTCGCGTCTTTCGGTAACGGCACTCCGGTGCACGAATGGATGTGGTCCGTTCTCCCGGGTCTGGACCTCTTCCGCTTCCCGGCCTACTTCAGCTGGTTCGTGTGGTTCGCGATGCTCGTACTGGCCGCAGGATCATTGGACGCGCACTGGAACGGTGAATTGGACCGCGGTGGGCTCACGGCTACAGTGCTGCTGTTCGCAGTTATCGCGGTCGTCCTCTGCGTCAACACGCTCACGTTCCCGGTCGCAGATGGCGCAGGCTTCAACCTCTTCGAACGCATGCAAACGATGGCACTGGCGCAACGGGTGTTGTGGTGCGCGGCGGTGAGCATACCCGTTCTCCTAACAGGCGCCTTGCTCGCATGGAAGCGCAAGCTCACGTTTCCGGTCCTGCTTGTGTTGGTGCTTGTAGAAATGGGATGGAACACCTCGCTCGCGCAATGGAACACGGGAGTGTCCGATATCCGTCCGCGCTGGCTCCACGATCGACTTTCGACGCTGAGCCAAGGGCCTGTTCTAACTGAACTACGACCCACTCTTACCTACGACGACAATGGTGGTCGCCTCCACTACTTGATGCACAACACGCAGGACTTCATCGGCGGCTTCTCGCGCAATGGCGTGAACACCTTTTGGTTGAAGAACGCGATGGCCTTGGAGATCGAACACCAGGAGCTGTGGAACGCGATGTCGCGGCAACCCGTCGCATACCTGGCCGACAGCATCGTCGGTGCTTCAGACTACGTCGGGAAAAAGATCAATGCCGAGCGCGATAGCGGACTTGTGGTGCTGGAAGAGGAGACGAAAGCACTTGCTTCATCCCTAGCAGACCAAGTGGAGATCTCTGCTTTCGACCACAACAGCTTCACCCTCAACACCCGAACAGAAGGAACCGCACTGCTTGTTCTTCAACAAAGCCACTACCCCGGTTGGCAGGTGATGGTGGACGGCGAGCAGCGTCCATTGCTCCATGCGAACGTCGCTGCGATGGCGGTGGAGGTCCCCAATGGCGAGCACAACGTGGTGTTCCGGTATGTCAAGCCCATTGTTCCTGTTCTCCTAGCCTGCTCGATGCTCTGCTTCTTCGGGCTTCTGATCGCAATTTCTTACACCGTGGCCGGCCCATTCGCCAAGATCGGTTCCGTAGCCCTTGCACTGATGGTCCTCTGGTCACTCTTCGCGCATGATCACCAAACGATCCGGCGCGAGCGGGCGATGAACGCGCTGATCGACCTTCTGCCGGACCATACATCAGTGATCATGAACGATGATGGCTCCACCGAAATACCTGCAATGGGCGACATGGCGTGGTGGAGCCTTCGCGCGGATGACACGCGCGCTGTCGGCCATGCTGAAGACATCCTTGTCGCTGCCCGAACGCATCGTACTTCGAAGCAACTGCCGGGTACATCGCCTGAAGTGCACTGGATAGATGCTGCCTTGAAGACCCACCCGGCGGTACGAGCAATGATCCTGGACCATTGGGACGTAGTGAGCGCGCAGCAGATCGGCGGCTGCTCGGACCTCATGATCACGCCGAGGTCCACGCCGATGCCAGGACGGGTCTTGCACTTGGATAGCGTGCAACACACGGTCGATGCGTTCAACCCATTCGGCAGCGGTACCAAGTTGAAACTTAACGACCTTGAGGCAGAACGCCATGGGAGCATTGTTGTGGATCTAGTGGCCACCTCATCCGCTGGCGCAGAGGCAGTGATCGTGTTCGAACGCAAACGCGGCGACCGTTCCACCGACTATCGCACAATACCTATTTCGGTCGAGGGGGGTGGCCGACCACATGCGTGCTACGCTTTGCTCTCCCTGGAGGAGGTTTGGCGTCCCGATGAGGAGATGGTGGTATATCTCTGGTCTCATCGCGGGCACAGCCTCAAGGAGGCGGTTATGCGGATCCGCGCAACGCCCCGGACCTTCTATTCGTGGTAACGTTTGGACCGGAAGGATGCCCGCCTATATTTGCCGCCTCTAATTCGCCAAAGTGATTTCACGGTGGCGGACAATTGCGAGAGTAGCTCAGTTGGTAGAGCACGACCTTGCCAAGGTCGGGGTCGCGGGTTCGAGTCCCGTTTCTCGCTCGGAAAATGCCTCCCATAAGGAGGCATTTTCAATTTCAAGAGTGCCCGGGGCGGGACTTGAACCCGCACAGCCCTTACGGACCAAGGGATTTTAAGTCCCTCGTGTCTACCATTTCACCACCCGGGCGGTCGGGTCACTTCACCACGTACATCACTTCCTTCACAGCGGTCACCACGCGGGCCACGCTGGGCAAGGAGGCCTCGATCAAGTTGGGCGTGAAGGGTAACGGCGTGTCGGCCTGGTTGATGCGCAATACCGGCGCATCGAGCAAGTCGAAGGCATCTTTCTGCACCCGATAAGCGATCTCGCTGCTGATGCTTGCCACTGGCCAGTTCTCGTCGACCACTACCAAACGGTTCGTCTTGCGCACGCTGGCAAGGATCGTCGCATGGTCCATCGGCCGAATTGTACGCAGGTCGATCACCTCGGCATCGATGCCTTCCTTCATCAATTCATCAGCAGCACCCAACGCCACCTTCATCATCTTCCCGAAGGAGACGATCGTGACGTCCTTCCCTACCCTCTTAACATCGGCCTTGCCGATGGGCAGCAGGTATTCGCCATCGGGTATCTCGCCCTTCTCACCGTACATGCGTTCGCTCTCCATGAAGAGCACAGGGTCGTTGTCGCGGATCGCGGCCTTGAGCAAGCCCTTGGCATCGTAAGGGTTGCTGGGTGTGATCACCTTTAGTCCCGGCACATTGGCGTACATGGCCTCGAAACTCTGGCTGTGCGTAGCGGCGAGCTGGCCCGCGCTGCCATTGCCACCGCGGAACACGATGGGCACGTGGAACTGACCGCCGCTCATCTGCAACATCTTGGCCGCGTGGTTGATGATCTGATCGCTCGCGAGCACCGCGAAGTTCCAGGTCATGAACTCGATGATGGGGCGCAGTCCGTTCATCGCGGCGCCTACACCGATGGCGGTGAAGCCAAGTTCGGCGATGGGTGTGTCGATCACTCGCTTCTCCCCGAACTCGGCCAGCATACCCTTGCTCACCTTGTAGGCGCCGTCGTACTCCGCCACCTCCTCCCCCATGAGGAACACGCTGGGGTCGCGGCGCATCTCTTCGCTCATGGCCTCACAGAGTGCTTCGCGGAATTGAACGGTGCGCATGGTCCGGCTTTGAATGGGTGGCGAAGGTAGAACGGCTCACTCGCGCACGAAGCGCACGGTGCGTGTACCGGCCTTGGCAGCAACTTGCAGGTAGTAGGCACCGGGCACGAGGTCGGCAACATCAAGGCTCGTGCGCTGGAGCATCGGCACATGGCGCCGCATCACCGTGCGACCGGTCATGTCAACCACGCTCAGTTCGGCGTGCTGCACGGTCGCTGCGAATTCAACGTTCAGCAGATCCGATGTGATGCTGGGCCATACCCGCGTATTGGGAAGCGCTAGATCATCCATGCCGATGGTAGCGACATTGAAGCAGGCCGAGGTGTCGGAGCAGCCGGCCTGGGTAACGATCACCGCGTACTCGCCCACATTGAATGCGGTGTAGTACTGCGAGGTGGCTCCGGCGATGGGTTGGTTGTTGGCGCAGTTGATCCACTGGAATGTGGCGGGGTTGGCTTGTGCAATGAGGAGGTTGGCGTTCTGCAACACCGATGTGTTCACGGGCAGTACTTCGAGTTCCAGCACCACCACCGAATCGCAACCGCCACCTACCGCAATGTTGGCCGTGTAGATTCCGGACTGCGTCAGGGTTTGGCCATTGAGTTCGTACGACTCGCCAGCGCAGATCGTGGCCTGCGTGGTACCATCGTTCGGACTGCCCGCAACGAAATTGCTGCTCGCACCGCTCAGGGCGAAACCTGCTAGCGTACCGTTCTGATTGCCCGACGCATCGATCAACGAAGTGAGGCCCGTATTGGTACCGCCCGGTGTTCCTTGGTCCATCCGGAAGTACAACTGCAGATCGGGATCCGAAGGGTCGGCGCAGTTGTTCATGATGCACAGCAGTTCGGCCTCGGTCAGGCCCCGCTTCCACAAGGTGGTTTCATCCACCATCCCATCGAGGAATATCTGCGTGGAACCGGGGATCGGCATATTGCCAATGCGGAACATCCCGGTGGTGCTCGTAACGATACCATTGGCCGCGACGCTCTCCAACAGCACGCCATTGCAATACATGCTCAGGTAGGCGCCGTCATAGGTCAGGGCCACGAACTGCCACGCGTTCAACGTGAGGGCATTGAGCGAATCCACCGTGAACACCACATTGGCGTTGCTTCGGAAGCGCCCCTCCAGAGTAGTGCCGTAGGTCTGGAGCAGATAGAAATCGCACTCCAGATTGTCGCGGAATCCTGCGAAGGCTTCCATGTTGGGCCAGTTCGCGGTCTGAGTCGGGTATACCCAGCAGGTGATGCTGAAACTGGTCTCGTTGGCGATCAGTGCCGAGGCGTTGGCCAAGGTCACCTCGTCATCGACCCCATCGAAGTCGAGTGCGTTCTGGGTTTGGGCGAACGCCGAAAGAGAATACGCGGTGGTGAGCATGAAGAATGCGTAGCGTGTGGTCATGGTTGTCGGTTCCGGGGTGCGCGAAGAACGTGAAAGCCACGTGAAAGTAATGCCTACCCCACTGCTCGGACCCATGAAAGCGGCCGCTTACTTTCGCCGCCCCTGAACCGCTTCCCGTGAAGATCCTCGTCCTCCTGAGCCAAGTGCCCGACACTACGGCACGCATCGCCTTCAATAACGACAACACGCAGTACGATGCCAGTGGCGTCACCTTCATCGTGAACCCTTACGACGAATGGTATGCACTGGTGCGTGCGCTGGAACTGAAGGAGGCCAAGGGTAGCGGCAGTGTGACCACCATTACCGTGGGCGGTGCCGATACGGACGCCACCATTCGCAAGGGACTGGCAATTGGTGCTGATGATGCAGTGCGTGTGGATGCACAGCCCTCTGAAGCATTGCAGGTGGCCGAACAGATCGCGGCGTACGCGAAGGACAAAGGCTTCGACCTGATCCTTGCGGGCAAGGAGACCATTGATCACAACGGTGGCCAAGTGGGCGCCATGGTGGCAGAACTTTTGGACCTGCCGTACGTGCCGCTTGCGAGCAAACTGGACATCAATGGCAACACCGCCACAGTGGATCGCGATGTGCCCGGTGGTGTTGAGGTAGTAGAGGTAGCATTGCCCGTTGTCATCGGCGCGGCTAAAGGCATGGCCGAGCAACGGATCCCCAACATGCGCGGGATCATGGCAGCGCGCACCAAACCACTGACCGTCATCGCGGCAGCGGCCGTTGACAACACCGGCGGCACCGTGAAATTCGAGCTGCCACCGGCGAAAGGTGCCGTGAAGATGATACCGGTGGAAGATGCCGGCCGGTTGATCGAGTTGTTGCACACCGAAGCGAAGGTCATTTGAACAACCCGTCGGGCGGACGATCGTCCGCCCGAAATGAAAGGATAGACCCATGAGCACGATCGTATTCATAGACACACGCGGCGATAAGGTCCCCAAAGCCGCACAAGAAGCCGTGACCTACGCGAGCCAACTAGCAGGTGGACCCGTAACGGCGATCACCTTTGGCAACAGCACATTTCTCGCGAGCCTTGGTGCGCAAGGCGCCAGCAAAGTGATCGTAGCGCGAGGCGTGAACACCGTGGATGGACAGCAATTGACCAAACTCGTGTGCGATGTGGCGTCCAAAGAAGGAGCGAACACGATCGTGTGCGTGCACGATACCACGGGTAAAGCGGTTGCACCGCGCGTGGCTGCACGTCTCAAAGCGGGGCATGTAGCTGGTGCGATCGCACTTCCTGTCGATGGCAAGTTCAAGCGCAACGTGTTCAGCGGAAAAGCGCAAGCCTGGATTCAAGTGACGAGCGCGATCAAAGTGATCAGCCTTTCGCCGAACTCCATCCCCGTTGCAAAGGGCGAAGGCACCGCTGCAGTTGAAGAATATAGCGGCGACCTTGGTTCTCCGCGGATAATGGTGAAGGAACTGCGCAAGGCGGGTACCGGCATTCCCTTGCCTGAAGCGGAGATCGTTGTAAGCGCGGGTCGCGGCATGAAGGGGCCCGAGAATTGGGCCGGCATCGAAGAACTCGCGCAACTGCTGGGCGGCGCAACCGCGTGCAGTCGCCCGGTTGCCGATATGCATTGGCGCCCGCATCACGAGCACGTGGGCCAGACCGGCGTGGCGATACGCCCCAACTGCTACATCGCCATCGGCATCAGCGGTGCCATCCAGCACCTAGCCGGCGTGAACCAGAGCAAGGTGATCGCGGTGATCAACAAGGATCCAGAGGCACCGTTCTTCAAGGCCGCGGACTATGGTATCGTAGGCGATGCCTTCGAGGTGCTGCCCAAGCTGATCGAAGCGGCCAAGAAGCTGAACGCTGAACGGTAAGCAGTAAAGCGGCGCCCCGTATCTTCACGGCCCGCTAAGCCAAGGATGGAGAAGGTCGAGCTGAAGTTCCTGCGCATTACGTACAGCCACACGCACGCGGGGGCTTATGCGCTCATCTTGGCGGAAGCACAAGGCGACCGTCGCCTGCCCATCATCATTGGTGGTGTGGAGGCTCAGGCGATCGCGATCCAGGTGGAGAACATCAAGCCCGCTAGGCCGCTTACGCATGATCTGTTCAAGAACGTGGCCGATACGCTTTCCTTCAACTTGAAGGAGGTGATCATCAACGATCTCGTCGAAGGCATCTTCCATGCAAAGTTGGTGATCGAGCAGAACGGTCGTGAGGAAGGGATCGACGCGCGCAGCAGTGATGCGATCGCGCTAGCCCTCCGGTTCGAATGTCCGATCTACACTTACGAGTTCATCCTCGGCGCCGCAGGCCTGAAGGTGGAAGATGGCGAGGAAGAGAAGGAAACCGCAGAGGCTGGCACTCCGAAGAAGCAAGGTAAGAGCCGCGAGAAACGGTCGGTCACCGCCGCGTCGCTGGAAGACTTGCAGGGGATGTTGCAGGAAGCGCTGGACAATGAGGATTATGAGCGTGCCAGCAAGTTGCGCGACGAGATCAAGCGTCGCGAACAGACGAACTGAGGGGGGCGGGCGAAAGGCTGAAATAGAGCCCGCTCGTTCAATGTCTTTGGCGTTCAGCCTTCAACCTTCATACTTCTCCCTTTCCCGCATACATTGCCGCGACCAAACCAAGTCGAATGGCGAACACTGATTCCTGGGGCTCGCGCGTTGGCCTCATCCTGGCGATGGCGGGCAACGCCGTTGGCCTCGGCAACTTCCTCCGCTTCCCAGTGAAGGCTGTGCAGAACGGCGGTGGTGCGTTCATCATCCCTTACCTGGTCTGCTTCCTCCTCATGGGCATTCCGCTGTTGTGGGTGGAGTGGAGCATGGGCCGCTTCGGCGGAAGAAAGGGCAATCACAGCACGCCCTTCATCCTGCACGAGATGGATCCGAAGCGTGCGTTATGGAAGTACGTCGGCGTGTTCGGCATCTTCACCAACATCGCCGTTGCGGCGTATTACTGTTACCTCGAAAGCTGGACGCTGAGCTATATCTGGCACAGCATCGCGGGCACCTTCAACGGGCAGACCGCCGAACAAGTGGCCAGCTTCTTCGGCAATTATGTGGACGTGACCACCACCACTACCGGCATTCCGTACGAGGCCATCGTCTTCTGGCTGATCTGCCTCGCACTGAACACCTGGATCCTTGCCAAAGGTTTGAGCGGTGGTGTGGAGAAGGTGGCCAAGATCGGCATGCCTTTGCTCATCATCTTCGGGATCTTCCTAGCGTACATGGGGGTAACGTTGAAGGCAGGTGAGCACGCGGCCATCCACGACGGAACTGTGGGCCTCAACTTCCTATGGACCCCGGACTACGGCAGCATCTGGAAACCCAGTGTGTGGCTGGCAGCAGCCGGACAGATCTTCTTCACCTTGAGCGTAGGTATGGGGAGCATACACTGCTACGCGAGCTACGTGAAGAAGAAGGACGACATCGCCCTCAACGCCATGAGCGCCGGTTGGATGAACGAATTCGTGGAAGTGGTGCTCGGTGCCAGCATCATCATTCCTATCAGCATCGGCTACCTCGGCATCGACAAGGTCCAGGAACTGGTTCAGAGCGGAGGGCTCGGTCTCGGTTTCAAAACGCTCCCCTACCTGTTTACACAATGGGGGCCTACGCTTGCGCTCATAGCCGGGGTTTGCTGGTTCGGGCTCCTGTTCTTCGCTGGGATCACATCGTCGCTGGCCATGGGCACTCCGGTCATGGGCTTCCTTGAGGATGAGTTCGGGTGGAAGCGCAAACCGGCGGCGTGGTTCTTCGGCCTGATCGTCATGGTGCTCGGCCTGCCAACCGTGCTCTACTTCAAGGAAGGCGTGTTCGATGAGTACGATTACTGGGCGGGTGAAGTAGGGCTGGTGGTGTTCGCTCTGTTCGAGATCATCCTCTTTGCATGGGTCTTCGGCATGGACAAGGGCTGGAAGGAGATCACCACCGGCGCCGACATCAAAGTGCCTTCGATCTTCAAGTTCATCATCAAGTTCGTTACCCCCTTGTTCATCGGTATCGTGTTCGTTGGTGCGCTGCCGGGGATCTGGGACAAGATCACCGACACCAACAAACCCTGGCAGGTGCACGCTGCACGCGTGTTGCTGCTGCTCATGTTCCTCACCATCTGTTGGTTCGTACGCGTGGCCTACATGAAGCGCAAAGCCAAACTGAAATCCGCTGCACGATGAACACCGAAGCGCTCACCCTGATGTTGCTCTCCATGGGTACGGTGACCGTGCTCACGGCCTATTTCTTCTGGCGTGTGCTCACCACCAAGCCGCACGCCGAGCCCGACAGCTTCTCCGCTAACGACGAAGACTAGCGCCCCTTCGCCATGGCACCGGTGGAGGATGACGCGCGCAAGTACTTGAGCGCATTCAGCCTGCGCAAGATCCTGCTGCCTGTGGTGATCGGCCTGGGCACCACGGCCTTGCTCATTTGGAACACCGCCGACGCCACTGACCAGCAGCCGCTGGAGTGGACGTGGACCACCACACGGTGGATGTTGCTGGCCGTGTTCAGTTTGGTGGTGCGCGACCTCATGTACATGCTCCGCATCCGCCACCTCACCGATGGCGACCTCTCGTGGTGGCGCACCTTTGTGGTGATCATGTTGTGGGAGTTTGCCAGCGCGCTAGCGCCCGGCATAATCGGCGGCGGCTTCTTCTTCGCGATCTGGATCCTCTCGCGCGAGGGTGTCGATGCGGGGCGCAGCATCACGGTGATCACATTCACCAGCTTCCTCGACGGGATCTTCATCGCGGTGATGGCGCCGCTGGTGTACTTCACCATCGGTCGCGAGGAGCTCTTCGCAGGCATGAACACCGGCAATGGGTGGTTGGGCGCGGGCTTCTTCCTCACCTTCTGGATCGTGTACGCGATCATCCTGCTCTATAAGCTCTTCGTGGCGTATGCACTTTTCGTCAATCCCAATTTCGTCAAGCGCGCCTTGGTCGGCATCTTCTCCGTGAAATTCTTGCGGCGTTGGCGAAGGCACATGGTCACCACCGGGGATCAACTGATCATCGCTGCAGGTGGTCTCAAGAAACGCGGATGGAACTATTGGTGGCCTGCGCTCCTCGCCACCTTCCTTTCGTGGACAGCGCGCTACTCCATCGTGAACTGTATCGTGCATGCCTTCCATCCAGCAATGGGTTTCGGCAGCGATCTGGTCATCTACGGCAAGCAAGTGATCATGGGCATCATCGTGCTGCTCATGCCAACGCCCGGCGGCAGCGGCATCGCTGAGATCATCTTCTCCGATTTCCTCGGCATGTACATCAGCGTGGGGGCGGACAAGCTCGCGCTGGTATGGCGCCTGATCAGCTACTACCCGTACATAGCCATTGGCGCCTTCCTGCTTCCGCGTTGGGTGCGACGCAACGTGATCGCGCCCATCGTGCGCGTGGTGAAGTGAGGTGCTTCCGTTATCATTGTTCAACAACCCCTGCTGCATGGAACGCTTCACTGGACTCATCGGCATCGTGCTCATACTCGGCCTCGCCTTCCTGGCCAGCAACAACCGCAAGCGGATCAATTATCGCTTGGTTTTCAGCGGCCTCGGCCTTCAACTGCTCATCGGCCTGCTGATCTTCAAGGTCACGGCCGTAAAGGAGGCTTTCCAATGGCTTGGTCGTCGCATGGGCGATGTGGAACATGCAGCACGCACCGGTGCTGAGTTCGTGTGGGGCGGCATCGGCGTGGACCACTTTGACGGTACCATCGGCACCTTCATGACCGGCGGATTCATCTTCGCCTTCAACATCACCGCCACCATCATCCTCGTGTGCGTGCTGGTGGCGATCCTCTACCATTTCCGGGTGATGCAGTTCATCGTCGGCGTGATCGCCAAAGCCATGAACTTCATCATGCGCGTGAGCGGCGCCGAAGCGCTGAGCAACGTGGCCAGCGCATTCGTGGGCCAAGTAGAAGCCCAGGTGATGATCCGCCCCTACCTCGCGGGAATGACCAAGAGCGAATTGCTCGCCAGCATGAGCGGATCGCTGGCGTGCATTGCAGGCGGCATCCTGATCGTGTACGTGGGCATGGGCGAGCGCGCGGGCTTGGACCTGGCCGCGAACCTCATCGCCGCCAGCCTCATGGCCGCACCGGGTGCGTTGGTGATCAGCAAGATCGTATGGCCCGAAACGGAAGAAAGCCAGACCATGGGCAACGTGAAGCTCGACGTGAAGAGCAACTACGTGAACGTGATCGATGCCATCGGCCACGGTGCGGGCGACGGCTTCAAGATCGCCATGAATGTGATCGCCATGCTCATCGGCTTCATCTCGCTGATCGCCTTGATCAACTACCTGATGACCGCTGGCGGACACGCCAGTGGTCTGGATTTTCCCCTCACTCTGGATTGGATCTTCGGCAAGGTCTTTACGCCGGTGGTATGGGCCATGGGCGTTCCGCCAGAAGACCTCAACAGCGCCGCCACACTGCTGGGCGAAAAGCTCACGGTGAACGAGTTCCTCGCCTTCCAGCACCTGGCCGATGGCACACGGCCGATCGTGTCGGAGAAAGGCCTGCTGATCGTGAGCGTGGCCATTTGCGGCTTCGCCAACTTCAGCAGCGTAGGCATGCAGATAGGCGGTATCGGCGAGCTTGCTCCTACGCGCCGCGCCGATCTGGCCAAGCTGGGATTGAAAGCCCTCTTCTGCGGAACGCTCGCGAGCTACATGAGCGCGACGATCGCCGGGATCCTGATGTGAGCACCGACGGATCACGATGAGGCGCATCGCGATCATCCTGTTGCTGCTCGCCGCATTTCTCGCGGCTTACTGGATGCTGGCCGAAGAAAAGGTGTTGCCGAAGTTGACCGTGACGCACGAAGTCGGCGATGCGCGCGATTCCCTGCACGGTGTTATCGTATTCCACAATGATGGCATGAACGCGACGCACGGCCGCAACGTGGTGGACGGCTACAACGTGGGCCTGAAGTACCAGTGTGTGGAATTCGTGAAGCGCTACTACCTGGAACACTACCACCACCGCATGCCGGACAGCTACGGCCATGCGAAGGATCTCTTCGACCCAGCGGTCGATGACGGTGCGTTGAACGAACGACGTGCGTTGCTGCAGTTCACCAACCCGAGCGCGAGCAAGCCCGAGGAAGGTGACCTCGTTGTGCTCGACGGCTGGCCCGGAAATCCATACGGTCATGTGGCCATCGTGAGCAAGGTGGAAGATGGCGAAGTGGAAGTGGTGCAGCAGAACACAGGCAGCACGCGCAACAGCTGCGAGCTGGACATGATCGATGGCCGGTGGCGTGTTGAAAACAAGAGGGTGCTCGGTTGGTTGCGGATGCGGTGAGCACGACCTTCACGCTCGATAAACTTGCTTGATCATGTTGTTGAGGTCCACAGCCCTTCTCGCTCTAATTGTCGTTGTTCTCGATGTCTTTCCACAGGCCACCGTGGTGCAACGAGGCAAGCCTTTCAGCAAGGTCTTGAAAGGAAGCATGGGCGACATCTTCACCGTGGTCGACGGGCTCTTCGCTGCCGATGGTCGGCACGTGCTATACGTGGAAGAAGGCGTTGTACCCAAAGTGGTGCGGCTGGATGCGCAGTTGCAACCCAATGAAGAGCTGGTGCTGAAGGACCTGCTGATCGATGGTTTGAAATGGACCGGTGCAGCACCGATCGTGAAGGATGGTGCCCTGTATTGTTTGCTATACAGCAATGGAAAGAAGACCACCGAGTACGGCATTGGCAAAGTGGAGAACTCCGGTGCGCTCACGATCACGGGCTTCCGCAAGCTGGCCTCATTCGACTGGCCGTACATCAATGATCCCGCCCACACGCTCGCCGAACGACCGCTCCCGGATCCGATCCTCTTCACCCACGGCCTTGCCTACGCGCAGCAGGAGCGGATCGTGCGCAGTACCGATGGCTTTTATCTCCTGAACCACTTCACGCACAACGGCAAGGGCAACAAACGGTTCTTCTTCGCTTATCTCGACAAGGACTTCGATGTGCTGTGGAACGGCTCCGTGGAACTGCCCTACGAGGATGCGAAGAGCAGCATCCACCAAGTCGTGCTCGCCCCAGATGGTGTCATACGCTTGCTAACCTATGTTTTCCAGTGCAAGAGCGAGGAACAACTCGGCGACAAGAACTGCCACGAGCTGCACCTCACCACCATCATGGAGAACGGGAAGGCAGTTAGCGATGTGCTCCTCGACAAGGACTTCGTTAGCAGTGCGAGGATCCTGGAGCGTGAAGACGGCAAGGTGACGCTCGCGTTGCGTTACGGATCGCTCACGGGGCAACCCGGTTTGGTGGTCACCTTCGACCACAAGGATGCGAAGCTGAAGCCCACGCCGCTCGTTACGCAACGACTGGCCAGCATACGCAAAGCGAAGCTGATGGCATACGGAGATCCCACCGCTGATCCGCGCAAGCCACCATCGCGCACGGCCAAAGTTCCCGACGAGATCGTGGATCTCTTTCCTGCAAAAGACGGCGGGACTTTGGTGGTTGAGACCTTTCTGGAGACGCAGTTCCAACTTCCCATTGGCGACGCCATAGCCATTCGCCACTTGAGCGGACCTGTGCGCGTGACCCAAGTGCTGCCCAACGACAGTCTGGGTTGGCAAAAGGTGGTGGAACGCACGCTAATGACCACTGCCGGGCAGAGCTATGAGGGCAGCGTGGTGGTACCTTACGAAAAAGACCTTCTCCTATTGCACGGCCACACGCCCAAGGGCTACGAAGCGATCCTACGCGCGGGCACCGAAGCCGACATGAAGGTAGGACCCGCTGAACCACAAGTGCTCAAAGCGGTACGGGTGGATGTCAGTGGCGCGATCATCAGCGAAGGCACGGCACTGATGATGGCAGAGCAATACGTCCCCTGTCCTATGGGCGTGCTGCTGGAACATGGCGGCAACCGAGCCTTGGTGAAGAGCTACGATCGCGGTACGCAGTACACGTTCACCGTGATCGATCTCGCGAAGCTGGGCAGTGAGTGAGCAAAGGCGATCGACCGTGCACCGGCACGATCGCCGAGTACTTGTTGGCAACGTGGGCCGCGATCGCCCTAGGACATGATGCACCGCGCCTAGTTTCGCCGCGATGCCCAAGGAAACGCGTGACCCTTCGCTGGACGGAAAACTGCGCGCGTTCGTCACCGGTATGTTCGAGCGCGTGAGGCGTTTTTTGGCGCGCACGCAGGCCAAGGACTTCATTCTGCTCGCGCTGCCGTACCAGGTGAGCGCAGTGCTCACCGCGTTGGTCGCCGTGGGCTACACCTGGTTGTTCAACTGGATGGAAGCGCGCAACCTGGAATTGCTCGCGTTGGACACGCGCCTGATCTTCATCACTGCGCCCATCACCTTCCTTGCTTCGTGGTGGCTCGTTTTCCGCTTTGCGCCGCTGGCCGGTGGCAGCGGCATTCCACAGCTCATGGCCGCTGTAGAGGTGGCCACGGAGAAGAAGGGCGATCGCTCGTGGCGCTTCCTCAACGTGCGCATCATACTTGTGAAGATCGCCAGCAGCTTGGCCATGGTGGTGGGCGGTGGTGCTATTGGGCGCGAAGGGCCTACGCTCCAGATCGCCGGCAGTATCTACCGCACCGTGCACAAATTGCTTCCTCCGTTCTGGCCCAAGGTGAGCCGCCAAGTGATGATGATCACCGGTGGCGCTGCGGGCCTCAGCGCGGCCTTCAACACACCGCTCGGCGGGATCGTCTTCGCCGTGGAAGAACTCACCAAAACGCACATTGCACAGTTCCGCACGGCCGTGCTCACTGCCGTCATCCTCAGCGGCATGACGGCGCAATGGCTGCTGGGTCCCTACCTCATGCTAGGATACCCCAAACTCGCGCCGGCCACGGTGAGCTTCATGTACAAGATCCTCCTGTTGTCGTTGATCGCGGGCGTGTTGGGTGCGCTCTTCTGCCGGGGGCTCATCGCTTTCGACAAGGTGCGGCGTGGATTGAAGAGCGCATGGAGTTCAGCGGGCTTCGCGATCATGTGCTCACTGCTCTTCGCCATCACCGTGTACTTCATGGGCACCACCGCCCTCGGTTCTGGTCATCATCTCCTGCAGGATCACCTCTTCGCCGAGGAAGTGGATCCATCCTGGCGCTCGGTAACGGGTCGTTTGCTGGGGCCGTTGTTCTCCGTTAGCAGCGGGGGCGCTGGCGGGATATTCGCGCCTTCGCTGGCATCGGGCGCGGCCATCGGCGGCTGGCTCACCGAGCACCTCGGCCTCGCCGACAACCGCGGCCAGTTCAACCTGCTGGTGCTCGCGGGCATGACCGCCTTCCTCAGCGGTGTGACTCGCTCACCCTTCACCAGCGCGATCATCGTATTGGAAATGACCGATCGCCACAGCGCGATCTTCCAGCTGATGTACGCCAGCATAGTGGGTTACCTGATCGCCTACGTGGTGGACCGCAAGAGCTACTACGAGCGAATGAAACAGCGTCTGTTGCGTGAGATGCCGGAGCGCGGCGCGGAAGAAGTGGAAGCCGCTGGCGTTCGGCCGAAGCCCTCCACGTAATTTCGCCCCGCGATGAAGCAATACCACGACCTCCTCCGCCATATCCTCGATCACGGTGTGCAGAAGCACGACCGCACCGGTACCGGTACGATTAGTTGCTTCGGGTACCAGATGCGTTTCGACCTGAGCGAGGGCTTCCCGATGCTCA
This sequence comes from Flavobacteriales bacterium, assembly GCA_046595075.1. Taxonomy (GTDB): domain Bacteria; phylum Bacteroidota; class Bacteroidia; order Flavobacteriales_F; family PHOS-HE28; genus PHOS-HE28. The sequence goes on along the minus strand of JBKJPT010000264.1, from coordinate 11,479 downwards.
CCACCAAGAAGCTGCACTTGAAGAGCATCATTCACGAACTGCTCTGGTTCTTGAAGGGAGATACCAACATCAAGTACCTGCAAGAGAACGGCGTTAAGATCTGGGACGAATGGGCCGATACCAACGGCAACCTTGGACCGGTTTACGGCTACCAGTGGCGCAGTTGGGCCACGCCCGACGGTCGCACGATCGATCAGATCAGCGAATTGGTGGCTATGATCAAGGAGAACCCGGACAGCCGCCGTTTGATCGTGAGCGCGTGGAACCCCGCCGATGTGCCGAACATGGCACTGCCGCCGTGCCATTGTCTTTTCCAGTTCTATGTCGCCGACGGAAAGCTCAGCTGCCAGCTCTATCAGCGCAGCGCCGACACCTTCCTTGGTGTGCCCTTCAACATCGCGAGTTATGCGCTGCTCACGCTCATGGTGGCGCAGGTATGCGGTTTGAAGCCCGGCGAGTTCGTACACACCTTCGGCGATGTGCACCTGTACAACGACCACCTAGAGCAAGCGAAGCTGCAACTCACTCGTGAGCCGCGCGCGTTGCCCAAACTGGAGATCGATCCCGCGGTGACAGACCTCTTCGCTTTCCGTTTCGAGCACTTCACCTTGAAGGACTACGATCCGCATCCGCACATCAAAGCAGCGGTCTCGGTATGATCGTCAGTGCTATCGCCGCCGTGGCGAAGAACGGCACCATTGGTCGAGATGGTGATCTGCCATGGCACCTGCCGGATGATCTGAAGTATTTCCAGCTCACCACGCGCGGCCATCATGTGATCACCGGCCGCAAGAACTACGAGAGCATTCCGGCCAAGTACCGGCCGCTGAAAGACCGCGTGAACATTGTTGTAACGCATGATCGCGAATACGCCGCGCCCGGGGCGATCGTGGTGCATTCTGTGGAAGAGGCGCTCGCTTTCGCACGCATCCATGGCGAAGTGGAGACCTTCATCATTGGAGGTGGACAGATCTATCGGGAGGCCATGGAAAAGGATCTGGTGGATCGCATCCACATCACCCGCGTGCACGCACAGGTGGCAGGTGATACTCGCTTCCCTGAATTGAATGAACGCGCATGGCGTAAGATCTCCAGCACCGAACATGCTGCCGATGAACGCCATGCGCACGCGTTCACGATCATTGTGCTGGACCGGATTGAGGACTTTCGGAAAGGCGAATAGCGCCCGCTTCGATTACCATCTGGCCAATGGCGCGTTCCGTCCTGATCTAAACCCCCGGCCTGTTCATTGCGTCATAAGGCCCGAAACCAACAACGCAACCATGCGCTTCAAAAATTCACTAATTCTCCTCGCCGCCCTCTCGCTCACCGTGGTAGCCTGCCGCAAGGACAAGGAGGAAGAGGTCGACCTCGATTACACCAGCGCCAGCGATAATGCCCGCGCAGACGAAGCCTTCAGCGACATCATGTCCCAAGTGGACAAGGCAGTGACGGATAACGGCCTGCGCGATGCCTGCGATGCCACGGTGACCTTCGATACCCTCGCTACGCCGCACACCATCACGCTCGACTTCGGCAACGTGAACTGCACCGCACCCAACGGCCGCTTGCGACGGGGCCGGATCCTGGTGAGCTACACCGGCCACTACCGCGAACAAGGCACGGTGATCACAATTGTCCCCGAGAACTACTACGTCAACAACAACCTCGTCCTGGGCACCAAGACCGTGACCAACATGGGCCCCGATGCCAACGGCCATATCTACTTCACCATAGTGGTGAGCGGATCGTTGACCGCCGGTGATGGTAGTTGGGTGGCCACACACAATGCTGCACGCACACGCACCTGGATCGAAGGATCCGACACCCCGGAGTGGTCCGATGATGTGTACTTGATCACCGGTGGTGGTAGCGGAGTGAACCGCAACGGCATCCCGTACACCGTGAACATCACGAATGCGCTCCACGTCGAAATGGACTGTGCCTTCATCACCCAGGGAACTGTACAGATCACACCCACGGGTCGGCCGGTGCGCACCATCGACTACGGCAACGGCTCTTGCGACGGCACCTTCACTGTAACAGTGAACGGGCAGACCTTCACGGTGACGATCGGCTGATCACAAGCTGTTCTCCAACGAAGCCTTTCGCGTTCCGGGAGGCTTCGCATGCTGCGCGTACACAAGGCCTCTAACCGTTCATCCCGCCCATTGCCGCCCATCACCTTGGACTAGGGTAGCGCTGGTACAGCGGTCTAGTTTCGTTGCGGGTCGCAGCACCGGTAATAAGGCCTTCGAGGGGATTGCCCATTGCATGGTGAGCGGCACGATCGCACAGCCTCGCGACCGGTGCCAAGCACACCGAAGTGCCGGAAGCGGGGCTGTCATTTGAGAACGAACATGGTCTACTTCAGTCGCGTCCCCATTCGGTACCGTGCAGTGCTGATCACCGCCGGTGTGCTGGCCACGCTCTTCCTCGTGCAGGCGTACATGCACCACTACATGTACGAGGAGTTAGAGGGCCTGGGCGAGTTCAAATGGTTGAACGAAGCACCGGTCCCCTACCTCAACTTCCTGTTCTGGGCGCTGCTGTGCCCGCTCGTCTATTCCATCCTTCGGCGATGGCCCTTCAGCACACGGCCTCTGTGGCGGGCCATCCTCATCCATGTTGGTTTCGGCTTTCTCATCGCGGCGTTCCACGAGGTGAGCACATCGAGCATCTACTACGCCATCCTTCAAAGCGCCAGTGATTTCGACTTCGCCAACCCCAAGTACCGCGACTGGGCCTACCACTCCTTGGTGCCCGCCATCTTCACCCGCACCATGGAGTATTGGCTGCTCATGGGGGTGTTCATCGCGCTGGACAACGCGCGCATGCGACGCGAAGAGCACGAGCAACTGTTGCGCCTGCGCAACGAACTTCACATCACGCAGCTCAATGCATTGAAGAAGCAACTGCAACCGCACTTCCTCTTCAACACGCTCAACACCGTGAGCGCGCTCATGGACGAAAGCCCCTCCGATGCGCGCAAAGTGCTCAGCGGCCTTGGCCAGTTGTTGCGCACGACATTGGAGAAGACACAGCGCGACAAGGTGAGCCTGGAGCACGAACTCGACCACATCCGCAACTACCTGGACATAGAGAGCATCCGCTTCCGCGACCGATTGAAGGTGACCTATGACGTGCCCACCGGATTGCTCAACGCACAGGTGCCCAGCATGGTGTTGCAGCCATTGGTGGAGAACAGCATCAAGCATGGACCGGATGCCACCAACGACCGCGTGGAGATCGTCGTGCGGGGCGAGCGGCGGGACGGTCGGTTGACGCTGCATGTGCAAGACAGCGGAAAAGGATGTCGCGATGTCCATGAGGCAATGACCAACGGAGGGATCGGACTGCGCAATGTGAGCGAGCGCATGCGCCTGCTCTATGGCGACGCTGGATCGCTCACTATCGACTCGCCGAACGCCAAGGGATTCATTGCCACGGTGACCATGCCTTTTGAACAGAACCCAACACCGGATACCGTTGCGGCTCCGGGCCGGAATGACAGCCGTTAAATAACAGCGCCATGAAACACATCCGTACGATCATCGTGGACGACGAACCTGCCGCGCGCGCACGGCTTGCCAAGTTGTTGGCGCAGGACGCCGAGGTGGAACTGATCACCGAGTGCCGTACCGGTCAGGAAGCCGTGGATGCGGTGAACAAGCACCGCCCCGACCTCCTCTTCCTCGACGTGCAGATGCCACAGATGAGCGGGCTTGAAGCGGTGGACCGCATGCCCTCGGACCGCATGCCCTTCGTGGTCTTCGTCACCGCGCACGATCAATATGCCCTCAAAGCATTCGATGTGAACGCCGTGGACTATCTGCTGAAACCCTATGACGATGACCGCTTCTTCGCTTCGCTGGAGAAAGCCAAGCGGCACATCGACATGCACCTGAACAACAAGCTCACCGGCAAGATGATGGGCTTGATCCGCGAACACATGCACGCGAAGAGCGAGTACACCGAGGTGTTCACCATCCGTGATAAAGGCCGTGAGCACAAAGTGAACGTCGCTGACATCCTCTTCCTGCGCGCCGAGGGCAACTACCTCTTCCTGCAACTGAAGGACAAGCACTTCCTCTACCGCCTGACCATGAATGCGGTGGAATCCGAACTGGATCCCGCGCGCTTCCTGCGCATCCACCGCAGCTACATCGTGAACCGTGCCCACCTGCGCAATGCACGCTACAGTGGCAACAACGAGTTCATCTTCACCATGGCCAATAGCGAGCGGATCGTGAGCGGCCGCAGCTACAAGGAACAGATCGCTCGGAGCTTGCAGGAGGAGGCCGTGTAGGGGCCACGAGCTTTATGCCGCGAGCTTGCTTTCTACCTTCGGCACATGCAGTTCTCGTCCTTCCGCGCTCGGTATACCACCATCGCGCTCCTCGGCCTTTCGTTCTCCGCTCTAGCACAGCGCCCTCCGGCGCAACCCAACGCAGCCGAGATCCTGCACAAGATGCAGAAGCTGCAAGTGCTCGGCAGTGTACTCTACATCGTGGCGCACCCCGACGATGAGAACACCCGCCTGATCACCTGGCTGGCCAACGGCAAGAAGGTGCGCACCGGTAACCTCAGCCTCACGCGCGGCGATGGCGGGCAGAACTTGATCGGACCCGAACTCGGCGATGCGCTCGGCATCATCCGCACGCAGGAGTTGTTGGAGGCGCGCCGGATCGATGGTGGCGAGCAATTCTTCACCCGCGCGGTGGACTTCGGCTACAGCAAGAACGCTGCGGAGAGCTTTGAGAAGTGGGGCAAACAGGAAGTGCTGAGCGATGTGGTGCGCGTGATCCGCATGTTCCGGCCGGATGTGATCATCACGCGTTTCCCGCCGACCCGTGAGGCCGGTCACGGGCACCACGAAGCCAGCGCGATCCTCGCCGCGGAAGCGTTTGACCTTGCTGGTGATCCGAAGGCCTTTCCCGAACAACTGGAGCAAGGGCTGGAAGTGTGGCAGCCCCGCCGCTTGTTCTTCAACGGCAGTTCGTGGTGGAAGCAGAACCTCGCGGAGATCGCGAAGGCCGACTCCGGTTGGTACACCGTGGATGTTGGCGGCTATGATCCATTGCTCGGACTCAGCTACACCGAGATCGCAGGACGGAGCCGCAGCATGCACAAGAGCCAGGGGTTTGGTGCGGCCGAAACACGCGGTGAGATGATCGAATACCTGCACTTGGAGAAAGGAGACAAGCCGAAGACGAAGGACATTTTCGAAGGGATTGATATGACGTGGGGGCGGGTGAAGGAATCGAATACTGCGCGAGCACTCGATTCCTTGTTGGCGGCATATGACCTTAGACACCCGGAGAAGAGCATCCCCCAATTGTGCGGAATGATGGGGAAGCATGATCCCAAGTTGATGCAATCAGTGACGTCGCTTATGAGCAGTTCCGGGTCCGATACGGCCTTATTTGCTGCCGAACTCAGAAGGTTGTACAAGGGGCATGAACCTTTGTTTCCCGGCAGGTGGGACAAGCAGGAAGCTCTTCAGCCCTTAATCATGGCCTGTGCTGGTCTCACCTTCGAGGCGTCGTGCGATGATCCGTTCGTTACCGGATCCAGCCAAGTGATCGTTTCCGCGATCCTTCGCACACCGGTAGACAATATTCGGTTCAACAGCGGAGTGCTTGCGAATGAGTTCTCCACGGACTTGGACGAGTTGCTCGCTCCCAACCGGAAGTCCCAGGATACTATCCTCTTTCAAACGGAACAAGTTCGGCGCTTCGGCGACTGTTGTGAAGGTCCGACTACTGGCAAGAGCGGATATTTATATCAATCACCAAGTCCTAGGGAGAACATTCTACCAAGTCTCGATCCTTGGTTGTTGCTTAGCTACGGCTTCGACGCAAAAGACGGTTATCGCTTTGGTGGTTTCACACGGCCTTATTATAAATGGGTCGACCGCGTCGCTGGCGAGCGCATTCGGCCTGTGTATGTAACGCCCGTAGCCTCAGTGATCCCGAAGGACAACATCCTCATCGCGCGTGGCGGTCCGCAACAAGTGGTGGTGGAAGTCGAAGCGTTGACCGACAGCCTCAATGGCCAATTGAATGTGACGCTGCCTGAAGGTTGGGCCACAACGAAAGACTTGAAGCTGGTGAACATCGCCAAGCGCAACCAACGGCAGTCATTCACCTATCGGATAGTGCCTGGCGAGGATGCGAAGGCAGGCGCGATCCGGTTCGAATTCAGCGGTCCAAAGGGCAAAGCTGATCGCACATTGCACGAGATCGACTACCCGCACCTCATGCCGCAGGTCTACTACACACCTGCCGAAGTGATGCTGGTTCCGCTGAATGTGAAGACCACCGCAAAGACCGTCGGCTACATCAAAGGCGCAGGTGATGAAGTTCCAGAGGCTATCGAGCAACTCGGCGTGCATGTGGAGATGATCGATCCTTCCACCGCCACATTGCCAGATCTATCGAAGTACAATGCCATCGTCACCGGCATACGCGCCTACAACACGGTGCAGGAGCTGAAAGCACTGAACCCTATCCTGATAAAATACGTGGAGGAAGGTGGGACCTTGGTTTGCCAGTACAACACGCGCAGCAGCGACATGATGGTGCCCGATTCACTCTTCGGCCCCTACCCGTTCAAGCTCACGCGCGATCGCGTGACCGTAGAAGAAGCACCGCCGACCTTCCTAGCGAAGGACCATCCACTGCTGAACACGCCGAACAAGATCACCGCTGCTGATTTCGATGGCTGGGTGCAGGAACGTGGCCTCTATTTCTGCGGAAGTCTTGATCCGAACTACACAGCGCTCATCGGATGGAACGATCCCGGCGAGCAACCACTCAACGGCGGCCTCATCACCTGCGACTACGGCAAGGGGCGCTACGTGTACACGGGCATCAGCTTCTTCAGGGAATTACCGGCGGGTGTGCCGGGTGCGTACCGGCTGTTCGCGAACTTGATTTCGCCTAGGGATGTGGAGTGATGGAAGTGAGAGAATTCAAAATGAAGAATGAAGAATGTAGAACTCTAAATGCCTGACGCATGGAAAGGAAGTACGATCTGGATGAGCGATGCTGTGTGTTCGCTGCTTCGGTGGTGAAGCACACGGACAATATGCCGAACACCAGGGCCGGAAACCACCTCGCCGGGCAATTGCTCAGGAGCGGAACGGCACCTGCACTGCACTATGGCGAAGTACAGGGCGCGGAATCGCCTCGCGACTTCATCCACAAGATGAGCGGTGAGTTGAAAGAGTTGCGAGAGTCGAAGAACAATATGCGCGTTCAGATCCTAGCCTGCATGATGGACCTCAAAGACAACGAGCATGCCTGGCTGCTGAAGGAATGCGGTGAACTAGTGGCCATTTTCACCAGCAGCGTGAAGACCGCTGAGCGCAACAACCCCAGGAAGTGAGGGCCTCCCCGTTCGCACTTCTACATTCTACATTTTTCATTTTTCATTGCTGAGCCATGCACGTTGTTGATTGGCTCATCCTCCTCGGCACCCTCGGCTTCATCGTGGGCTACGGTGTGTGGAAGACGCGGCGGACGAAAACGCTGGAAGGCTACTTACGTGGCGACAACGAGGATCGCTGGTGGGCCGTGACCTTGAGCGTGATGGCGACACAAGCGAGCGCGATCACCTTCCTCAGCACACCAGGCCAGGGGTTCCTGGAAGGCATGGGCTTCGTGCAGTTCTACTTCGGGTTGCCGCTGGCGATGGTGGTGATCGCGTACGTGTTCATTCCACTGTACTACAAGTGGAACGTTTACACGGCCTACGAGTTCATCGGCAAACGCTTCGATCGGCGCACGCGCTTATTGACGGCGATCCTTTTCCTGATCCAACGCTGCCTCTCCACGGGCTTCACCATTTATGCGCCGAGCATCGTGCTGAGCAAGGTGCTGCACTGGCCGCTCGGCTGGACCTGCGTGTTCATCGGTGGGCTTGTGATCCTGTACACCACCACCGGCGGCGCGAAGGCCGTGGGCGTGACCCACAAGCAACAAATGGCGGTGATGTTCGCTGGGCTCTTCGTGGCGTTCGGCTTTATCGTGCACCAGTTGAGCGACACCATTTCCTTCGGCGAAAGCCTGAAGCTGGCCGATGCGTTGGGCAAATTGGATGTGATCGACACCTCGTGGGATCCGGCTGCCAAGTACACCGTGTGGAGCGGCTTGATCGGCGGCTTCTTCCTGCAACTCTCGTACTTCGGTACGGATCAGAGCCAGGTGCAACGCTACCTCACAGGGCAGACCATGCAACAAGCGCGGCGTGGTTTGCTCGTGAACGGCTTGTTGAAGATCCCGATGCAATTCTTCATCCTGCTCATCGGGGTGATGGTGTTCGTGTTCTACCTGTTCCACCCGGCGCCCGTGCATTGGAACGAAGCGAACACCAAGGCAATGGTCGCACTGGATGAAAAGGGAAACAATGGCTGGAACGCGGGAAACATCGCCGTGATGCACGCCAAGAACACCTCCGCGATCCGTGAACTGGCCGATGATTGGGTTAAGATGGAACCAGCGGCCAACGGTGCCAGCGAAATTGAACGGACCACGGAACTGCGTATGGCACTGAAGACCGATGTCGCGTTACGCGCGGACTATGCGAGCGCTTTGGAAAAGGAACTGCCCGATCCCGAGCCCAACGACAAGGACTACATCTTCATCACCTTCATCATGGACCACATGCCGGTGGGGATCATCGGGTTGCTGCTCGCCATGATCTTCTGCGCGGGCATGGGTAGTACCAGTTCTCAGCTCAGCGCTCTGGCGACCACGGCAGTTGTGGATCTCCTACCAAAGCGCTCGAAAGGGGCGAACGAGGTGCTGGCGACCAAGTGGGCGACGGTGGGATTCGGGGTGCTCGCATTGAGCTTCGCGGCGATCTTCCCGTTGTTCGACAACTTGATCCAGGCGGTGAACATCCTCGGGTCTTTGTTCTACGGTACTATCCTCGGCGTTTTCCTCGTGGCCTTCTTCCTGAAGGCGGTCCAGGGCCGGGCGGTCTTCATAGCAGCGCTGATCTCGCAGGCGGTCATTCTATTGCACTTCGCCCTGGACCAGACCGATGCCTTCGCGACAATACTTCCAGATGGTTCGCTGGATGACCCGCTGGCCGTTGCCTACCTCTGGTACAACCTACTTGCACCGGCCATTGTGGTGGCGTTGGCATGGCTCTTCCAGGGTGGTCAACGACCGTTGGCTGGACCAAGTGCAGCGTTGCACGAGCGGAAGTAACCGCTGGTGTGAACAGTGCAGTTCCGGGGCTTCCAAGAACGGCGGTGCATCGGCCTTAGCCGCCCGGCAGCAGATGCACTGTTCGCACGCGTCATAAACCTACCTTTCGCCCCCTCAATTGAACAACAAAACCTCACTATTGACCATGAAAAAGACATTACTCCTTGCTACGTGCATGGGCATCACCCTGCTGGGTGCAGCCCAATCCACCCGCAGCTTCCCCGACAAGCGTGTGGTGGGCCCAACCAATACCCGCCCCGGCCAGATGCCAGGCGGTGATCGCGATGTGATCTGGACCGACGACTTCTCGGTTCCTGGCAACTGGGTGATCGCCCAAGACGCAGGCGCTTTCGACCTCGACTGGCAGATCGGTGTGGGACTTGAGAACACCGGTAGCTACCCCACCGCTCCCATCGAGAGCACCACTGCAGCCAACGGTTATGCCATGCTCGATTCCGATGGTGCGAACAACACCAGTGGCACCGAGGAAAGCGCGCACATCACCACCACCAACGCCATCGACCTGACCGGGGTGAGCAACGTGATCCTGGAATTCCAGAACCACTACCGCTTGTTCCCCCCCGAAGCTTGCTACGTAGTGGTGAGCACCGATGGCACTTTTCCCCTGCTCAACACCAGCACGGACATCACTGGCATGACCAACGTATTCCGTCTCTTCTCCGACCTGGCGACGAACGGTAGCACGGCCAATCCTGAAACGGTCAGCTTGGACATCTCCACGATCGCCGGCAACCAGAGCAATGTGAAGATCCGTTTCCATTGGACGGGCGCTTACGGTTACAGCTGGTACGTTGATGACGTGGCCCTGATCGAGCAACTGGACTATGAACTCGTGAACAACTTCGGCGTTATCTCCCATACGGGTACCGGCGAAGAGTACGGCCGCGTACCCTCCACCCAGTTCCAGAGCACCGTGAATTTCGGTACCGAAGTGCTCAACTTCGGTGTGAACACCCAGACCGGGGTTTCGGTGAACGTCATCGTGACAGGTCCTTTCCCAGCTACCACCGAGGTGCTGAACCAGGATTACCCGCTGGGTGATATCGTTTCTGGCGCTACTGCATTCATGGATGAGGATGTCAACATCGGCACATTGGGCGTTGGTGTGTACAACGTGGTGTTCGATGTCACCTCGAACGAATCGGGATCAGAGACCAACCTGACGAACAACATGGTCACCCGCCAATTCGGTGTGGATGATCAACTCTACGCTATCGATGGCATCGGCGTTTACGACAGCAACGATCTGCTCGGTCTGGGCTCCGAGAGCTTCACCGGTGCAGAGGATGGTCTGGAGATCATGAGCTACTACGAGTTCATTACCGCGACCACGGTCTATGGTGTTGAAGCAGTGTTGGCCAACGGCACCGAAGCGAACAGCGCAGTGATCGTTTCATTGCACGACACCGCCCAGGTGTTCGCCGACAACTTGAACTCGCCGATCGCGCAGAGCGATGTGATCACCGTGACCCAGGCCGACCTGGACGCCGGTAGCATCGTGGCACTGTTCATCACCGAAGCCAACGTGGCACCCGGTGCGTACTACGCCAGCGTACGCCTGCTGAGCGCAGCCAACGCCTACCCCATCGTTATCCTGGATGACAACACTGTTCCGCAGCCCGGTGGTGCAAGCCTTATCTACATCCCCGGTGATGCTGTTTACAGCAACGGCAATGCATCGGCCGTGCGCGCCGTGCTCGACCCCACCGTGGGAGTGAGCGAGGTGAGCGCCTTGGAAGGTGTGAGCCTGTACCCCAACCCCACCCGTGGCCTGCTTCGTCTCAACTCGGCGTTCGCTGGTGTGCACACCGTGCAGGTCATGGACCTGTTGGGCGCCAACGTGATCACCGAACGCATTAACGCCAATGGTACGATCGACCTCTCCTCCTTCGCGAAGGGCGTGTACATGGTGCGCGTGAGCAATACCAACGGCAGCATGGTGCAGCGCGTAACGCTGGACTAAGCTTACGACCTTTTCGAGAAGCCCTGCAGCCTTGCTGCGGGGCTTCTTCGTTGGTGCTTCCATCTTGGCATACACCGATCGTTCATCGCAGCTCGTTCCGGCCAACCGCCTCGACCTGCGCACCAAGCACACGGCCGGCACTAATTGCGGGTGCGCTTGCGACTGTTGCCTCTTCTACACGGCTTTCTTCGAGGAGGTCCCTGAATTTCGCGACAGCTTCCCGCGGATCACCATCGAACACCCCCATTCCGCGATTAAGGAGGATTGCACGATC
>JBKJPT010000240.1:0-4859 GCA_046595075.1 Flavobacteriales bacterium | reverse complement strand
CTGGCGCAACAACTTCTCGGCCTGTGCGCGCTCGGCCATCTCCTTCAGCAACTTCACGTTCAACCGATCGGCCTGCTCGGTAAGCTCATGCTGCTGCACCGAACTAAGCAGCAGCGTGAGCTTACCGAGCAGGCCGATCGGTTGAACGTGAAGTTGCTGAAGGAGATGGCCGAGCGCGCACAGGCCGAGAAGTTGTTGCGCCAGAACCACGACACGTTCTTCAACCTGATCGAGGGCGCGCCCTTCGGCGTGTTAGTGATCGATGCGCAGTTCCGTGTTCGGCAGATCAGTGCCGCCGCGGACAAAGTGTTCATTAACGTAAGGCCGCTCATCGATCGCGATTACGGAGAGGTGCTGCGGATCATCTGGCCGGAACCCCTCGCCAGCGAGGTGATCGGGCACTTCCACCACACACTGGCTACCGGAGAGCCATACGTGCAAAAGGATACCACGGAACAGCGCCTTGATACCGACGAGGTCGAATCCTATGACTGGAGGATCGAACGCATCATTCTCCCGGACGGGCAGTTCGGCGTGGTGGGCTACTTCTATGATATCAGCGAAAGCAAGCGGCTGGAGAATGAACTGCGCGTGAGCGAAGAATTCAACCGGAGCATCACCGACAGCAGTCCGGATTGCATCAAGATCCTCGACGTCGCGGGCAACTTGCTCTCTATGTCGGATCGTGGGCAGAAGCTGCTGTGCATCCCGGATCTCAACCCCTACCTGAACACCCCTTGGATGGAGTTCTACGCGGGTGAAGAGGATCGTGCGGCGGCGACCGTAGCGGTGAAGACGGCTGCTGAGGGCGGTGAAGGGAACTTCATCGGTTTCTTCCCAACGCTGGACGGTGAACACAAGTGGTGGGATGTGCGGGTCTCGCCGATCCATGAGGCGGGCAACACCATCAACCGACTGCTGGCCGTTTCGCGCGATGTGACCGAGCGCAAACTGAACGAACTGAACCTCTCGTTCTTGGCAACCGTCAGCAAAGACCTCTTGCTCCTATCGAACATCGACGAGATGATGAACCTGGTGGGCAAGAAGATCGGCACTTACCTCGGCCTCTCGGTGTGCGCCTTCGTGGAGATCCACGAGGACGGGGACCAAGCCGTGGTTACGCATGACTGGCATCGGGAAGAGGGGCCGAGCTTCGTGGGAATTCACCGGATGGAGGATTTCTTCACCCCGGAATTCCAGGCCGCAGGCCATGCGGGAGAAACGGTTGTGGTAAGCGACACCGCCACCGACCCCCGCGCTATCGGCTCCAATTTCGCAGCGTTCAATGTTGGCGCGTTGATCACGGTACCACTGCTGCAAGATCGGATCTGGCGCTTCATGCTCTGCGCCTATCATTCCAAGGCCTACCCCTGGCGGGCCGATGAGGTGGAACTGGTGCGCGAACTCACCGCACGCATATGGACCCGCTTGGAAAGTCTGCGCGCCGATGCAACGTTGCGCGAGATGGATGCCCGGCTCAAGCTCGCATTGGATTCCGCACAGTTGGGAACGTGGAACGCGGATGCGGAGCGAGGTGAGTTCAGCGTGGACGCGCGCTATATGGCCATATTCGGCATCGCGTTGTCGAAACTTACCCTCGCGCAAGGGCTGGAAACGGTCCATCCGGATGACAGGGAGCGCGTGAGCCGGACACTAGAAGAGGCCATGCGCCTTGGCATCGATGCGTCGATCGAGACCGAATACCGGGTAACCCATGCTGATGGATCCGTGCGTTGGGTGCTCTCCAAAGGACGCATGGTCTTTAAGAACGACGGACCAACGCCTACGCTCAGCGGCTTCGCTGGCACGGTGGCCGACATCACCGAGCGCAAGCAGATGGAGTTGGCTTTGGAACAGACCGCGACTGATCTCGCGGAGATCGATCGCCACAAAAGTGAGTTCCTATCCACCCTTGCGCATGAACTGCGCAACCCATTGGCCCCGCTCGTGAGCGGCCTGGATATCCTCTCGCTTCCCGATTGCGATCAGGACATTGCAAAGCAGACCCTTGCCATGATGGGCAGGCAGCTCCAGCACATGGTGCGGCTCATAGACGATCTCATGGACCTGAGCCGTGTGTCGCGTGGTGTCGTAAACATCCAGAAAGAGCCGATGGATCTGCGCCAGATCTTGGCGCAGGCTGTAGAGACCATACAGCCTGTCTGCAACAAGCAACGCCACACGTTGATCGTTCATCTGTCGGAGCAAGCACTGGATGTGGACGGCGACGCCAATCGGCTCCTGCAGGTGTTCGGCAACCTCCTCACCAATGCGGCCAAGTTCACCGACCCTGGCGGCACCATTACCCTGCGTGCCCACCGAACGAAGGAGGAGGTGGTGGTGAGCCTGGAGGACAATGGCATCGGCATCGCACAGGATCAACTGGCCACCGTGTTCGACATGTTCGCGCAGGTGGATCGCACCAAACACAGCATCCAGGGTGGCTTGGGCATCGGCCTCAACATCGTAAAGCACATGGTAAAGCTGCATGGTGGCCGCATCGAGGTGCTCTCCGCAGGGCTTGGCACCGGCACCCGCTTTACGGTGTACCTGCCCTTGGCCACACCCCTGGAACAAGCTGCGGCACCCCCGGCACCCAAAGCGGCCGCTCCGACACCCTTCATTGCCCATCGCATCCTTATCGTTGACGACAACCAGGACGCGGCCAACCTCTTGGACAAAGTGCTCTCCGGAGCTGGCCATGTAACGCAAGTGGTTTACAGCGGTGCACAGGCGCTGGAGGTGGGCGCGCGTATGCTCCCCTCGGTAGTGCTCATGGATATCGGCATGCCGGAAATGGATGGCAATGCAACCTGTCGCAGTATGCGGCTTACCCCATGGGGCAAAGCGGCATTCATGGCTGCCATCACAGGTTGGGGCACCGCGGAGGACAGGCACGGCACCGAACTGGGAGGCTTCGATCATCACTTGGTAAAGCCCATTGGCAAAGCAGATCTCGTTGCCCTACTGGCCACGGTGGGCGCCAAGCGCTGAACTGCGTCTGGTAACCGTTCCGCAATGCGTAACACCGTTTTCGAACTACGTAACCACCCGTTCTCGCCCCGCTTCACGGGATGTGCCCCCTTTGGCTCCTCGGTTGGAACGTATTGAACTCACGGCCTTTGCCACCCCGATGGATGTGGACGTTCTGCCTCTAAATTGGTTCCACCTCCGGGCGGAACTCAATTAGGAATTGGCATAAGAAGGGAAGGTCTATGGATCGGTTATCCATGTTCGACCGAAACCAAAGCGGCTGCGCGGCCGTTGCAAGGCCCGCCCCAAAAACTCATTGCGGGCAGAACGACCATGGAACGCAAGACCCCCTTGAAAACGAGCACGAGGATATCCGGACCTATCGCCAAGCTGGCGGCAACCCTCGCACTTGTCGCTGTGTGCGTGCTTCAAAGTGCTGCGCAACTCGCGGTAACGTATAGCACCAATGGAACCTTCACCGTACCGGCAGGCGTGACCTCGGTCACGGTGGAGTGCTGGGGTGGCGGTGGCCGCGGCGGGCTTAGAACCACCAATGGCGCTGGTGGTGGCGGCGGTGGTGGTGCGTATGCCAAAAGCACATTGACCGTAACGGCAGGGAATACCTACACGGTAACGGTAGGGGTCGGTAGTAGCACCACTGCTGCGGGTGGAGACTCCTGGTTCAGCACTTCAACCGCCATCCTCGCGAAAGGTGGATCATCCGTTGCGGACAACAGCACGAGCGGCGCTACCGGTGGCTCAGCCGCTGCTTCCATAGGTACTTTCAAGTATAGCGGGGGAAATGGATCGAACGCCACCGGTAATGGTGGAGGTGCTGGTTCGTCTGCAGGCTATGCGGCAGCTGGCACTGACGCGAGCGGCTCCAACGGGGGCGTAGCACCAACTGGTGGTGGCAATGGTGGGCACGGCCAAGCGGGATCCTTTGGCCCTGGTGCTTCTGGTGGCATTTCCGGAGGCGGTGGGGGAGGAGGGAAGCGAAACGGGAGTGGCGGTGGTGCGGCGGGCAGCGGCGCGGACGGCAAGGTGTTGATCACTTACGCTTTCACAGCGGGTTCCTGCATGGCGTCGGGCAGCGAGACCGCCATCTCAGACAACGGTTGCAGCGGAAAACCATTCACAGCTTCATTCAACATGAGCGGCTTGCCCACCACGTTGGGCAACAGCCCCGGCAATGCCAAGGTGGATAACGTCGCTCTCATCATTGAGCATACGAACAATGCCGATCTACAACTCACCCTTACCTCCCCAGCAGGTACCACGCGCAACCTGGTCCTGAATCGTTTCGGTACCGGGGACAACCTTGGCGACCCGACCAACTGCCCCACCGCGGCCTTTGTACTGCGTGATGGCGGCACAGCCCTTACCAATAACAATACGAGCAATGTGGTGGGCACTTATGCGCCGGAGCAAACGCTCGCTGGCTTCACTGGCGACCCGAACGGCATTTGGGTGCTGAGCATTTGTGACAACGCAGCTGGCAACGTGGGCTACCTGAACATGGCCTCATTGAGCTTTTGCACCGTGCCTTCCGTGGCAAGTGCTGGTAGCAACCAGAGCATTTGCGCAACCGGACCGGCAGCACTCGCAGCGAACAACCCTACCTACGGCACTGGCGCTTGGTCAGTGGTGTCGGGTCCTTCAACCAGCACTTCGCAGTTCAGCAGCACAACGGCCAACAACGCCACCTTCACCCCTGCTGGCGGCGCAGGATCCTATGTTCTCCGTTGGACGATCAGCAGCGGTACGTGTTCATCGAGCACCAGCAACGTCACCATAACCGTGGCTGCAGTGCCCACCACGGCCGCCGCAGGTAGCAACCAAACGATCTGTACGACCGCTGGCCGCGCCACCATGGCCGCCAATAC
>JBKJPT010000139.1:0-25635 GCA_046595075.1 Flavobacteriales bacterium | reverse complement strand
GTACTGCGATGATGAACTGCGCACCGAGGCGCTGCTCTTCGGACAGGCCGGATTCCTGCAAGTGGATTTCGTGGATGAGCATCCGCGCAGGTTGCAACAGGAGCATGCGTTGCTCGCGCACATGCATGGCCTTCGCCCCGCGCCGGTGGCCGCATGGAAATTCGCGCGCATGCGACCGGTGAACTTCCCGACCGTGCGCATCGCCCAGTTCGCGCAATTGCTCATGCGTTGCGATGGCGACCTATCGGCACTCCTCGATGCGGACAACGTGCAGGAACTCTTCGACTTGCTCGATGTGGAGGCGGGCGTCTACTGGAACGACCGCTACCGGTTCGATGTGCAAAGTGCGCCACGCTCCAAACGACTTGGGAGAGCAGGGGCCGAGCACATCCTCATCAACGCAGTAGTTCCCACGCTCTTTGCGTTGGGGCGTTTGCAAGCACGGGAGGATCGTGCCAACCGGGCCTTGCACCTGTTGGAACAGCTACCTGCCGAGCGCAATCAATTGCTCGCTAGTTGGGCCGCACTGGGCTTGCATGCCGACACTGCCGCGCGTGGTCAAGCCCTCATCGAACTCAAGAATGGCCATTGCGCAAAGCGTCGCTGCCTATCTTGCGGCATCGGCAACCAATTGCTCAAGAGCACCGTCAAGTGATCAACTTGCCAACTTGTACACTCGCCACTTGCCACTTCTTCTCATGATCGCATCCATCAAGACCTGGTTCGAGCAGCAAGCCTTCGGCGTGTGTGATTGGTGGGCTGGAAAGCTCAACATCAAGACCGGGCAGGTCCGCCTCAGTTTCATCTACCTCAGTTTCATCACTGCCGGGTTGCACTTGGTCGTCTACCTCATCATGGCCTTCGTTCTACAGCACAAGGAGCACATCAAGCGGCCCTTCGGTAAGCGCAGTACGGTGTGGGAGTTGTGAGCGGCCGAACATGACCAACAACGACATTCTCAAGAAGCTCCGCGTGGCCTTGAAGCTCCGCGATACCGACATCGTGAAGATCCTCGCATTGGTCGGCTTCGAAATGAGCGAGCCGCAGATAAGTGCCCTGTTCCGCAATGAGGATCATCCGAACTACAAGCCCGCCGGTGATCAGGTCCTGCGCAACTTCCTCAACGGACTGATCATCCACCTGCGTGGGCCGAGGGAGGATCCGGCACCAAGCCCCGGCCGAGCGCCGAAGCGTAGTTGAGCCGACTTGTCCTGACCAGAAGTGGCGGATACTATCCGTTCAGGACGCAGGAGGCGGGTCCGAAGGAGAGCCGTCCATCTTGCCCACCCGCTTCAGCGGCAGCTCTATCGGCTGCTGGATCATCAGTGGTACCTGCTCCACCACGGTCAGGTTCGGGTCCAACCCGAACGCCTCACGATCGCTGAGGGCGAGTCGTTTCAAACCGAAGTAGGCGTCCAGCAACAGGTCCTCGCGCAGCGTGAACTCGTTCTCCACGCTCATGATGCGGTCCGTGAGGATGTAGCAGATGTCCGTGTGGAAGTCGCCTTTCTTGATGCTTTCGTACTTGCTGCGGAACTCCAGTTCGTGATCGCTTTCCATCTCTTCCAGCACGCGCTTGAAGAGCTTGTTGATCCGGGCTTGCACGCGGAATCCAAGGTCGAAGTCCACGCGGATCACCTTGTCGTCGATCAGCTCCTTCACGCGGTACTCCATCGTGTACGGCTCGTCCGTGTAGTTCACATGCACGAACCAATAGATGTCGGCACGCTTCACCTTCTTGGCCATGATACTGTCGATCACGTGTTTCTCCACCTCTGACGGACTGTTGGCCTTGGTGAGGTACACCAAGTGGGTGGCATATTTGGGGATCTCCTTGTCGTCGCTGAGGTCGCGTAGGACCTGGGCGTATTTCGTGAGCTCCACGAACTCCAGGAAACGGTTGGTGACCTTGCGTGCGCGATACCAGATGAACATGACCCCCAGCAACGCGAACACGAACAGCAGCAGGACCGGCTGGTTCAGGATCTTCACCGCATTGGCAATGAGGTTCGCCACCTCCATGCTGAAGAACATGAACATCACCACGAAGACCAGCACCAGTTTCCAGCGCTTCACGTAGCGGAGGTACCCGTACATGAGGGTAGTGGTCATGAGCATGGCCACCACGATGAAGAAGCCATAGACCGCTTCCATGGCACTGCTCTTCTTGAAGTAGAGCATCACGGCGAAACAACCGAGGAAGAGCATCCAGTTCACGCTCGGGATGTAGATCTGGCCGCGGATCTCGGTAGGGAATTTCACCTTCACCCGAGGCCAGAAGTTGAGGGTTATCGCCTCGTTGATGAGGGTGAAGGACCCGCTGATGACCGCTTGGCAAGCCACCACCGCTGCACAGGTGGCGATGCCCACACCCACGATCAGGAACCACTGCGGCATGATCTCATAGAAGGGATTGCGAGCCGCCAAGTCGGGACCGGCACTGCTCAAAAGCCACGCGCCCTGCCCCATGTAGTTGGTGACCAAGGCGATCTTCACGAATCCCCATGTCCAACGGATGTTCTTCAACCCGCAATGTCCCATGTCATTGTACAAGGCCTCGGCACCGGTCGTGCATAGGAACACCGCACCGAGCAGCCAGAAACCACCGGGATAATGCACCAGCAGGTCGTACGCGTACCATGGGTTGATGCACTTGATCACATCGGGGTGTGCTGCCACCTGCACCGCGCCAAGGATGAACAACATGCTGAACCAGACGAGCATGATAGGGCCGAACGCGAAACCCACCACCTTGGTGCCGAAGCGCTGGAAGAAGAACAGGAACGCGATGATGACCATCACCACGACCACCGTGAGGTTGTTGCCTGGCGCGATGAGATCTTCGAAGAAGGGCACGCCACCAAGGCCTTCCACGGCGCTGCTGATGGAGATCGGTGGTTGAATGACGCCGTCGGCCAGCAAGGTGGTGGCACCGATGATCGCCGGTATGTACACCCATTTGCCGTAACGACGGACCAGAGCGTACAATGAGAATACGCCTCCTTCTCCCCGGTTATCGGCCTGCAGGGTGAGGTAGATGTATTTGAAGGTGGTCTGTAGTGTGAGCGTCCAAATGATGCAGCTGATCGCGCCGTAAACGAGCATGTCCTCTATCCCGTGCCCGTGAACGATGGCCTTGAACACGTAAAGCGGGCTCGTGCCAATATCGCCGAACACGATGCCCAGTGTAACGAGCATGCCCGCTATCGACAGCGGGTGCGAGGTATGTTTGTTCATCGCGTTTTCCGGAAGGAAGCACCAAGACAAGGAACAGCGCGCATTCGACTGGGAGGGTTGGCTGTTCGTGGAAAAGGACCGCGATGGTGGCTTGGCGGGCTCGAATTAACAGCGGAAGCAGTGATGGTTGCAAATTGTGTTTGAAGTATGGTCGTCTCCAAGGTGCGCGATAGGGACCGTATGGCCACTTGGTCCTTGGGGCGATCTTCGCCCGCCTATCTCCAAAAAGGCAGGAACGTGAGGACCCTTATCACTGGATCGAACGGATTGCTCGGTCAGAAGCTCGTTGCCGCTTTGCGGAATGACCCACAGGTCGAGCTGATCGCCACCTCGCGCGATTTCGATCGCACGCCTATTGCACTTGCGGAACGCTACCGACCCATGGACATAACGGCACAGGCGGAAGTGGATGCCGTCTTCGATGCTACACAACCCGATGTGGTGATCCACACCGCTGCCATGACCAACGTGGATGCCTGCGAATTGGACCCGGCGATGTGCAAGCTCCAGAACGTAACGGCCACGGAGCATCTCGTTCGCGCAGCGCAGCGCCACCGCAGTCACTTCATCTTCCTCAGCACCGATTTCATTTTTGACGGTGCCGAAGGACCATACCGCGAAGAGGACAAGGCCGCACCCTTGAGCATCTACGGTCATAGCAAGCTGGAAGGTGAGCAACTGGTGATGAACGCCGGTCTCGCTAAATGGTCCATCGCACGCACGATAATCGTGTACGGCATTGCCGAAGGCTTGAGCCGGAGCAATGTGGTATTGTGGGCGAAGAGCGCATTGGAGAAAGGGCAGCCGATCAATGTGGTGGACGATCAGTGGCGCATGCCCACCCTGGCCGAAGACCTCGCCGATGGCTGCATCCGCATCGCGAAGCGCGGTGCCGTCGGCACCTTCAACCTCAGCGGCCCCGATGGCATGAGCATTCTGGAGCTCGTGCAACGCGTTGGCGCCTTCTTCCAACTGGATACTTCGGTGATCACCGCTGTGAAGAGCGATACGTTGGGCCAACCGGCCATGCGCCCACCGCGCACCGGATTCGTGCTGGACAAAGCCCGGGCGCAGTTGGGCTATCAGCCGCGCGGCTTCGAGGAGGGACTTGCCGTGCTGCGTGGTCAGCTCGTTCGCTCGAACGGGAAGGAGCGCGATGGCCAATGACGCTGGGATATTACCTTGTCCGTACTTCTTCATGGAGCGCCGCACGAAAACGGTGAGGGAACAGATCAGGGAACTGCTTGGCATGCACGCCGCAGAGCGTCGTGGTGTCATCATGCTCCTTGCAGCGCTGATCGCGCTCATGGGTTGGGCCATCTACCAGCAATGGTTCCGGGAACCGGACATGGTGGATCTCGCGCCCATGCGGGCCGAACTGGAAGCATGGCTCGCGGCGAAGGATGGCGCGGATGTGCAAGCCGATGTCGCTACCGTCGAGCCCTTCGCCTTCGATCCGAACACGATCGATCGTGACCAGTGGCTTGCATTGGGTCTTACCCCGAAGCAAGTGGACGGGATCCAGCGTTACATGAACAAGGGTGGCCGATTCCGCACCAATAAGGACCTGGGCCGCATGTACAGCATACGACCCGAGCAGTTCGAGCGCCTGAAGCCGTTCATTCTGTTGCCAGATAGTGCGCCTTCGCGCGGCTACAGCGATCGGCCGCGCACGTATGCGCGGGACACCACCCGCCGCCAATGGCCCGAGCGCAAGCCGTACGAAGGGCGCCCTATGCTGAGCAAGGTGGAAGTGAACACCGCCGACACTAATTCGCTCGTCGCGCTCCCGGGCATCGGGCCATCCTTCGCGCGTGGCATTGTGAAGTACCGCGAGAGCCTTGGCGGCTATCATTCCCTGGACCAGCTCGCCGAGGTGTACGTGCTGCAGGACAAACCCGATGCGGTGATCAGGCTGAAGGAACTGCTCGTGCTCGACACGCTCATGGTGCGCCGCATCGCCATCAACGCGTGTACCGTGGAAGAGCTCGCCGCGCACCCCTACGCACGCTGGAAGATCGCCAAGCCACTGATCGCCTACCGCACGCAGCACGGGCCTTTCAAACAATTGGCGGACATCAAGGGTTGCGCCCTCGTGACCGAGGAGGTCTTCCTTAAACTTGCGCCCTACCTCAGCGTGGAGTGAGCACCCTGCACAACCGATTGGAAGCCGGCATCCGCGCCGTTCCAGATTTCCCCAAGCCGGGCATCCTCTTCCGCGACATCACTCCGGTGCTGGAGGATCCGATCCTGTGCCGCGACATCACCGAAGGTTTCCGCGAAGCGCTGAACGGCACGCCCGTGGATGCCATCGCGGGGATCGAGAGCCGTGGCTTCCTCTTCGGTATGCCGCTGGCCATTGCCATGGGCGTCCCCTTTCTCACCGTGCGCAAGAAGGGCAAGTTGCCATGGAAGACCGTGAGCTACAAGTACGACCTCGAATACGGCAGCGCCGAGGTAGAGATGCACGTGGACAGTGTAAAACCCGGCATGCGCGTGATGGTGCACGATGATCTGCTCGCCACCGGGGGCACCGCTGCCGCAGCTGCGGAACTCGTTCGTATGCAAGGGGGCATCGTCACCGCCTTCAGTTTCCTCATCGAACTCTCCTTCCTCAACGGCGCACAGCGGTTGAAGGAATATAATGCGGACCAGGTGAGCCTGATCACCTACTGACCGCCATCGCGGCGAGCCGATCACAACGACAACAAACGCGCTTCGGCGCACAACGCATGGACTTCACCACCACCGAGAACCGAACGATGATCGCGCAAGCCGTACGCGACCTCTGCGAACGCGAAGTGCGCCCCAACGTGATGGAGTGGGACGAGATCCAGCATTTCCCAAAGGAGCTCTTCACAAAGCATTTTGGTCCGGCCGGTATGCTCGGTGTGTTCGTGCCCGAGGAATACGGCGGCGCGGGGCTCGGCTACTTCGAATACGTGGACACCATTGTGGAAGTCTCGCGCATCTGCGGCAGCATCGGCCTCAGCGTAGCCGCGCACAATTCGCTGTGCACCGGCCACATCAACTACTTCGGCAACCACGAACAGAAGAAGAGGTGGCTCACCAAACTCGCCACAGGCGAATGGCTCGGCGCGTGGGCGATCACCGAACCCAGTACCGGCAGTGATGCCATGCGCATGAAGTGCACCGCGCGTAAAGAAGGAAAGGAGTGGGTGCTGAACGGAACCAAGTGCTGGATCACGCACGGCAAGAGCAGCGATGCCGTGGTGGTGATCGCACGCACCGGCGAACTCCTCGATAGCAAAGGCATGACCGCCTTCGTGGTAGAGCGCGGTACAACAGGCATGAAAGCCGGCAAGAAGGAGAACAAGCTGGGCATGCGCGCCAGCGAAACAGCCGAAGTGATCTTCGAAGAATGCCGCGTGCCCGAGGAGAACATCCTGGGCAACGTGGGCGAAGGATTCCAGCAGGCCATGAAGGTGTTGGACGGTGGTCGCATCAGCATTGCCGCGCTCAGTCTGGGCATCGCGAAAGGCGCCTTCGATGCCAGCGTGAAGTACGCGAAGGAGCGCGAGCAGTTCGGCCAACCCATCGCGAACTTCCAGGCCATCGCCTTCAAGCTCGCCGACATGGCCACGCGGATCGAAGCCGCCGAGCTGCTGATCCAGCAAGCCTCGGACCTGAAGAACCGCGGCAAGAAGATGACCACCGAGAGCGCCATGGCCAAGTACTACGCTAGCGAAGTAGCGGTGTATGCCAGCAACGAAGCGGTGCAGATCCACGGCGGCTACGGATACACCAAGGATTTCCCGGTGGAGAAGTTCTACCGCGACAGCAAGCTGTGCACGATCGGCGAAGGCACCAGTGAAGTGCAAAAGCTGGTGATCAGCAGGAACGTGCTGAAGGGGTGAGTGCCCTTCGGCGACCGGCCTTCATTTTATCGTACAGCCACATTTCGATCGTTGATGGAACGAAGCACTTAGCTGACACGCAACGGACCAACGGCTTTCCTTTGTTCCATGCCCCGCCGGTCCGCCACCGATGCCCTCGCGCTTTTTGATACGCTGGTGTACACCTGCCAGTACAGGCTGGTGATCGATCCGGCGAGCCACGTGGCGGCGCGCGTCATGGAATGGCGGCAGCTGTTGCGCGAGCACATCGGCAAGTTCAACGAGGCTTACCAGATGCCGGGCATCGTGCTCTTCGGCACTGAACTGCCAGCGGAATACGAAGGACCGATCGCTGATGCGATCGCGCGTGGATCGGAGGGCTTCGCGCCGTTCGCGCTCAACATCAGCGGCCTTGCCCATACCGAGGACCGCAAGAGCATCTACCTGGATGTGCTGGAGAAGGGAACGGTGGCGGCGTTGCGCCAACGGATCGTGGACCATGTGCGCAGCAACAAACGCGTGAAGAAGCTGGGCGTGGAAGTGGTGGAGCATGCGCGCCTCACGATCGCCAGTGGGTTGAAGGTGGACCAGTTCAACGCCGCGTGGGCCTTGCTGGCCAACCAGGCCATTACCGCGCAGCAACGCGTGAGCGATGTGGTGCTGATGAAGCGCGAGCTCGATCACACGAGCATTGATCAGCACGTGCGCACCTTCCCGTTGGATCCACGCGCGTAGTTGATCACACCAGCGGATCGGCGAGCAGGAGTTCAGGATACGCGTATGCATCGCTCGCACCTTGGGCGTTGCCCGTGCCGTCCTTGCCGAGCAGTGGTTTTACGGGATGCGCCGCCATCGCTTCCGCAGGAAACGGCTTGATCAACGCCTTGATCGCCTCCTCGTCCGCCGTGTTGTTGATCGGCGCAAGCCAGAGGTCTTCTTCGGCCTCGGTGAGGATCACGGGCATGCGCGGTGCGCTAGATTGTCCGCCCGGGCCTGACCCGGGCCTGTTATGGATGCGACGCAACAAGTCGTTCCCCTCGGTGGTGACGATGCTGAAGGTGTGCAGCAATTCGTTCGTCTCCTTGTCCTTCCATTGTTCCCAAAGACCGGCCAGCGCGAAGTGATCATGGCCCTTGATCGAGATGAAGTACGGGTAGGTCTTCTTGCCGAAGTGATGGTGCTCGTAAAAGCCTTCGACATGAACGATGCACCGCTTGCTCTTTGCCGAAGTGCGGAAGGCGGGCTTCTCGAAGATGCTCTCGCCACGCGCGTTGAGCGTCTGGTTCCAAAGCTGCTTGCGCTGTGCATCGTCCTTTACCCAGGAGGGCACCAGACCCCAGAGCGATAGTTGCGGATCGCGTGGAGCAGCATCGGTGTACACCACCAGTTGTGGGTGCGTGAAAGCGTTACCGAAGTGGAGGTCGAACTCGGGGAACGGGTTCAGCAAGCGCGTCAGCTTCTCCGCAGCTTCCTTGTCGCCACGGCTCTTGGCTATGCGCAAGCTCATCTCGGTCCGGGCCTTAACACCGTAGCACATGGCCGCGAAGTTCGCTCGTCAATGGCCGGACATACATCCCTGCTATATTGTCTCCGTGCCGGATGACGGAAATTGCGTCAGTGACAGCCGGAGCCGTTCGTTGAACCTTATCTGATGGCCATTGAAGTAGTTGTTACTTCCACCACGATCCGTTCTTCAGCTGCGCCCACGAGCGCGATCTTTCGCCCCATGAACGGCGAAGTGTTGGAGGAAACCGAAATGGCCACATTGGCCGCGCGCTTCGTCAACAGTACCAATCGCCATGTGTTCCTCACTGGCAAAGCGGGTACCGGCAAGACCACTTTCCTGCACCAACTCGCTGCCAGCACGCATAAGCGCTATGTGATCCTCGCGCCCACGGGTATTGCGGCGCTCAACGCGAAGGGTGTCACCATACACTCGCAGTTCCTCTTTCCCTTTGGTTCGTTCATTCCAGAGAAGCAACTACCCTCCGACATTGGTGAGTATGGGAACTTCCACGATCAGGACACGCTCACGCGTCGACATCCGCTCAACGCCATCCGTCGCAATGTGCTGCGCGAAGTGGACCTGCTCATCATCGACGAGGTGAGCATGCTGCGTGCGGACCTGCTCGACGCCATCGACTTCCGCATGCGCGCCGTGCGGCAGAACCGCTATCAGAGCTTCGGCGGTGCGCAAGTGCTGCTGATCGGCGATCTGTACCAGTTGCCACCCGTGGTGAAGGACGATGAGATGCGCGTGTTGAAGCGTTGGTACGCGAGCCCGCATTTCTTCGAGAGCCGCGTGATCAAGGAGCATGGCTATGCGCACATCGAGCTGGACAAGATCTTCCGGCAGCAGGACGGCAACTTCATCCACATCCTCAACAACCTGCGCAACAACACGGTGACGCAAGAGGACGTCACCGAACTTAACAAGCACTTCAAACCGGAGATAACCGCCGCTGACAGCGATGGCGTCATCACCCTCACCACGCACAACTACAAGGCGGACGAACTGAACCAGCGCGCGCTCGCCCAGCTTCCCAGTAAGTCTTACACGTTCGACGCGCAAGTAGAACCGGACTTCCCGGAGAGCATGTACCCTGTGCTGGCGCGGATCGAACTGAAGGAAGGCGCGCAGGTCATGTTCGTGAAGAACGACATGGAGAAGGCCTACTTCAACGGAAAGCTCGCGAAGGTGGAGAAGCTGGACAAGGATGGGGTCATGGTCCGCATGGATACGGGTGAGCCGTACAAACTGAAGCGTGAGATCTGGGAGAACAAACGCTATGTGGTCAACGGGGCCACCAAGGAGCAGCAGGAGGAAGTGCTCGGCACCTTCCAGCAATACCCGATCAAGCTGGCGTGGGCCATCACCGTTCACAAGAGCCAGGGCCTCACCTTCACCAAGGCCATCATCGATGTTGGCAATGCCTTCGCACCGGGACAGGTCTATGTGGCGCTCTCGCGATTGCGCTCGTTGGATGGCCTGATCCTGCGTACGCGCATAGACCCCAGCGTGGTGAGCAGCGATAGGGACGTGGTGGCCTTCACGAACCGGGGCTTCGCGCAAGAGCCGCTTCCGCAGCAATTGCAAGCCAGTCAGCGCGAATACCTGAAGCTGTTGCTGGCTGGCACCTTCGACTTCGGTGACATGTTGCGGAAAGTGGAGTACACGCAGAAAGACCATCCGGAGACGGCCCAGTTCGAGGATGAGAGCATGAAGACCGCGCTGCGGATCTTTTTGGAGAAGCTGCGGGCCGAAGAAGAGAACACGCAGAAGTTCCGGGGTCAACTGATCCGATTGTTGCAGGAAGGCAAGCGCGAAGAACTGCTGGTGCGCATCGAGAAAGGCGGCGCCTACTACGGCGGCCTGTTGCAAGCACAGATGAAGGCGCTCTTCCAGCACATGGCGCAAGCCGAGATGCTGAGCAAGACCAAGGAGTACGTGAACGCGCTGAAGGAAGTGGACGGCATGCTGATGAAGAAGGTGGCCACCATCGCCAAGGTGGGCTACCTGACAACGTGCATCCTAAACGGAGAAGAGGTGAAGAAGCAGGCCGATCTGGAGAAGGGTCTTTCCGCCAAGCGCGCGGCGATGGTTGGCGAAGTGCGCGCGTGGGCCGAAGAGCACCGTCCGAAAGCCAGCACAAAGTCCGGCAAGAAGCGCAAACGCCGATCGGATGCGGATGACATCTTGGGCGATACCGGCAATGGCGACCCATCGCCTCGACCATTAACACGAAAGAACCGCGACCACCCGGACCATGTGCGCCCACCGCGCCGCAGCAAGGAAGAGATCGGCAACACCTACAACGTCACCTATGCACTACGCAAAGAAGGATTGACGCTGGATGAGATCTCCGCCAAACGTTCCATGGCCAAGAGCACCATTGAAGGACACTTTGCACGCGGCATTGCCGAAGGCGCCATGGAGATCGACGGCCTGATGCTGGACGCCGAACGCGACACCATTGCCGATTGGATGAAGGAGAACCCCGCCGAAGGACTGAACGCTGCCGCTGGATACTTCGAGGGCCGCTTCAGCTACGGGCAGCTGCGGATGGTGCAGGCGTGGGTGAAGAAGGAGACCGACGTGGCCTAGTAGGGGGTAACCTCGGCCGATCAACAGGAAGCTGTTGACGGAATATCCGTCTGTTGGATTCCGGATTCCAGGCCATATACTTGTGCCGGAAAACAGGCCAAGATGCTGATGGATACCCTGGCAATGGAACCCCAAGCCCTTTATGGGCTTGAACTTCCGGCTGATGGAGCGATCGAAGGCCGCATCCATGTGATCCGTGGTCTTAAGGTGATGTTGGATCGCGACCTGGCCGAGTTGTACGGTGTGGACACCAAACAGCTCAAGCGTCAGGTGCGAAGGAACTTGGGTCGATTCCCGGAGGATTTCATGTTCGAACTGACCGTACTGGAACAGGATTCTTTAAGGAGCCAATTTGGCACCTTAAAGCAAGGGGCGCATACCAAGTACCTGCCAATGGCTTTCACCGAGCAGGGTGTGGCCATGCTTTCTAGTGTGTTGAACAGCGAGCAAGCCATTCGGGTCAACATACAGGTCATCCGTGTTTTCACCCGGATGCGCCAAATGCTCCTTTCGCATCGGGAGATCCTCCAGAAGCTGGAGCAGTTGGAAGGTCGCGTTACCGGCCACGATGAAGAGATCCAAGCCCTCTTCGATCACCTCACGGCATTGGGCTCACCCACCGAGCAGCCACGCAAAGCCATCGGCTTCAGACCGGACGAAGCCTGAACTCCGACATCGAATCAGACAGCCCTAACAGGCATAACCCGATCCCCATCACCATGGCAAACCCCGTCTTCGGCAGCAACATCAAACTGCTCCGCTCCCGTCGTGGCCGTTCGCAAGAAGAAACGGCCATCGCCCTCGAAGTGAAACGCTCCAGCTACAGCGGCTACGAGAATGGCAGCGCCGAGCCCTCGTTCGATCTGCTCGTGCGCATGAGCGAATACTTCAAGGTGAGCATAGACAAGTTGCTGCGCGATGAACTCACCGCGCTGAGCGAAAGCCAGATCGGGGTGATCGAACGCGGCGGCGACATCGACCTGAACGGCCGTCGCCTGCGGGTGCTGGCAACCACCGTGAACAGCGAGGACCGCGAGAATGTGGAACTGGTACCTGAAAAGGCCAAGGCCGGTTATGCGCTGGGCTACGCCGATCCGGAGTACATCAGCATCCTGCCCACCTTCCAAATGCCATTCCTGGCACGGGACCGTAAGTACCGCACTTTCCAGATCAGCGGCGACAGCATGCCGCCCGTGGCCGATGGATCATGGGTAACAGGCGAGTACGTGCAGAACTGGAACACCATCCGCGACGGCCAGCCTTACCTCGTGATCACCAAGGAGGACGGCATCGTCTTCAAAGTGGTGTACAACCAATTGAAGGACAAAGGCAATTTGCTCCTGTGCAGTACCAACCCGCTCTATGCACCCTACGAAGTGCCGGTGACCAACGTGCTGGAGATCTGGAAGTTCGTGCACTTCATCAGCGCCGAACTGCCCGAACCGAACATGAGCCGTGATGAACTCGCGCGAAGTGTGGTGGAACTGCGCAAAGAGGTGAGCCAACTGCGGCTCTCCATGGAGCAGCAGGGGCGGCTGGCCTTCTAACCGATCAACATTCGCCGGAGGGCATATCCATGTTAAGCCGATGTTAACATGAGGTGAACTCGTGCGTACCTTTGGGCGTACCAAGGGGGAAACCTGTTCACTATGCGCGCGCTCCTGATCTTGTTCGTACTGCTGTTCGCTCAAGCGTCCTCTGCCCAAGAAGTACTTGGACAAGAACGCTGGCCCGACGGTACGTTGCGCGCGACCCGTTACAGCGAAGGTGACCGCATCCACTTCATCACCTACTACGAGAACGGCAAGGTGAAGGAGATGGGCTGCTTCAAGAGCGGTCGTCGTGACGGTGTATGGAAGCAGTACAGCGATACCGGTGCATTGCTCGCACAAGCGGGTTTCCGCAATGGGCAGCGCCAAGGGGTGTGGGAGTTCCGCAACGCGGATGACCGCACCACCGGCAAACTCACTTACGCTGCTGGTGCGCTGGCACAGGCCGAACAGTACGACGATGCCGGTGCCTTGGTGGCGCAGCGCACGTATTGAGCAACTGAATGATCACACGAAGGGCGCTCACAAGGCGCCCTTCTTCATTGCTTCAGCTATCGAGGAAATCCTTGAAGCCGGGATAGCGCAAAGCCTTGACCGCGATTACAACGAGTGCGAACGCTTGTAGGAAAGACCCCACCATGAGCTGAAAGTTCGCTAATGGCCAATGCTGGAACTTGAACAAGCCACCCATGATGAAGACCAGAGAGCCTATCAACAGAAGGATAATCGCCCAACGCGCGGTCATGCCTTCTTGAACAGATCATCCTCGTCCTCAAACGCCTTGAACTCGATGGCATGGCCATCGGGATCCTCGATGAACATGCTCACCTGTTCGCCCACTTCGCCCTTCATCACCGTGCGCGGTTCGATGAAGAAGGAGTAGCCCACCTTCTTCAGTTTGTCGCGCAGCTTCTTCCAATCGCTCATGTTCAGCACGATGCCCCAGTGGTCGCCGGGCACGTTCGATTTCGGATTGTAGATGCGTGCGGTCTTGTAGGTAATGGGCACCTCCTGGATGGTGAGTTGGTGGCCGAAGAAATCGAAGTCCACCCAGCCCGTGGAGCTGCGGCCCTCTTTGCAGCCGAGAAACTTGCCGTAGAAGGCCTTGATCCGTTTGAGATCGGTGGTGGCGAATGCCAGGTGGAAGGTGCCGTTCATGATGCTCCGAAAATAAGAAGGCCCCCGTTCGTTCGACAGGGGCCTTCGCATCGGTGGTTCACTGATCAATCTTCATCGTCGTCGTCCGTGTTGGCCGCGTCGGCATCGCCATCCGCATCATCATCATCATCGCCCCCATCATCGTCCATGTCATCGTTGTCGTCGCCAGCATCATCATCCTCGCCCTCGGCACCATCCAGGCTGGGTGCATCATCCTCCGCATCCTCGCTCGGTGCTGCTGCTGCGTCGTCCTGATCGAGGAACTCATCGATCTCCGCCCGGCTCTCGGGGTTGATCTTGATCAAGTACATCGCCTCGGGCGTGCTCAGTTCGATCACCCGTAGGATGTCGCCCTTCGCCGTGGGGATGGTCTTGATGTGCGTGGTGTCGATCCCATCAGGGTATTGTTCCTGGAGGGTTTCCTTGAGCGCGTCGGTCAAGGTGTTGAAGGAGCGGATCAGACGTTGCATGTGTTGAACGCCGATGCCCGGCGGAGGCGTTGTGATCACATATCAAGGACGTACGCGAAGATGAGAGGTGCTACGATAGTAGCATCACTTTCGATGATGTATTTTGGAGTGTCGATGTCCAATTTTCCCCAGGTGATCTTCTCGTTGGGGACGGCTCCACTGTAACTTCCGTAGCTGGTGGTGCTGTCACTGATCTGGCAGAAGTAGCTCCAGAAGGGGATGCTGGACCGTTGCAAGTCCTGGTGCAGCATGGGCACTACGCAAATGGGGAAGTCGCCCGCGATGCCGCCACCGATCTGGAAGAAGCCGATGCCATCTGTCCCGCAGTTGTTCGTGTACCAATCTGCTAGGAACATCATGTATTCGATCCCGCTCTTCATCATGCCGGGCTTGCAATCACCAACAATGCAATGCCCCGCGAAGATGTTTCCCAGGGTACTGTCCTCCCAACCCGGGCAGATGATGGGGATGTTGCGCTCTGCGGCGGCCACCATCCAACTGTCCTTCGGATCGATCTGGTAGTACTGCTTCAGTACGCCCGAGTTGATCATCTCATAGAAGTACTGGTGCGGGAAACGGCGGTTGCCGCTCTTGTCGTCCGAGGTCCACAGGTCCACTACGTGTTTCTCCAACCGGCGGAAGGCTTCGTGTTCCGGGATGCAGGTATCCGTGACGCGGTTCATTCCCCGGTCGAGTAGATCGCGCTCTTGAGCAGGAGTGAGGTCGCGGTAGTTTGGCACGCGCTCGTAGTGATCGTGCGCAACCAGGTTCATCACATCCTCTTCCAAGTTGGCACCGGTGCAACTGATTATGTCCACTTTGCCTTGGCGTATCATCTCTGCGAAGATCTTGCCCAACTCAGCGGTGCTCATGGCACCAGCCAGCGTCACCATCATCTTGCGACCCTGGCTCAAGTGGGTCTTGTAGCCTTTGGCAGCATCCACCAGCGCTGCTGCATTGAAGTGCAGGTAGTGCTTTTCCAAAAAGGCCGAGATCGGACGTGCGTTGCTCATTGTTCTGTTCGGGGCGAAATATAGAGGCGGGTGGTGAATTGCAAGTGGCGAGTTCGCGAGCGGCGAATTGATGCGTGGGAACGACTTGTAGCTTGCGAACGTGCTACAATTTCCTCACGGCTTCCTCCATTGGCAAATACCCTAGCAACTGCAACATGCGCTCTGCGCTCTGTTGCTCTGCGAAAACGTGATCAGTGAGCGTGCCATCCGGTAGGCGATCAATGAGCACGTGCTTAGGTTTCGGGATGAGGCAGTGTTGGATCCCGCCGAAACCGCCGAGCGTATCCTGGTAGGCGCCGGTATTGAAGTAGCCGATGTACTGCTTCTTCTCCTCGTTGTACTTGGGCAGGTAGATGGCGTTGATGTGCTGCTCGCTGTTGTAGTAATCGTCGCTGTCGCAGGTCATGCCGCCCAGGAAGACGCGTTCGTACTCATCATCCCAGTTGTTCACCGGCAACATGATGAAGCGTTTGCTGATGGCCCACGTATCGGGCAGTGTGGTCATGAACGATCCATCGATCATGTTCCAGCGTTCCTTTTCGTTCTGCTTCTTCTGGTACACGATGCTGAAGAAGGTGGCCCCGCTGTCGCTGACGGTGAAGCTGCCGAACTCCGAGAAGATGTTCGGTTCCTGCACTTTGTTCTCCACGCACACATCTTTGATCCGGCCAATGATCTCACTGATCATATAGTCGGTGTCGAAACTGAAGTTGAGGCTGTTCTTTATCGGCAGGCCTCCACCGATATCCAAGGTGTCCAGCGTCCGACAGAGCTTCCACAGGTCGCAGTACACGTTCACGCACTTGCTCAGCTCGTTCCAGTAATAGGCCGTATCGGTGATGCCGGTATTGATGAAGAAGTGCATCAGCTTCAAGCGGAATTTCTTCTGCTTGCTGATGTTGCGCATGTAGAAGGGGATGATGTCCTTGTACCCGATGCCCAAGCGGCTGGTGTAGAACTCGAACTTCGGCGCTTCTTCCGCTGCGATGCGGATGCCGATGTCGCAATGGCCGTCGATCACTTCGTCGAGCAGGTAGATCTCGCCCATGTTGTCGATGATGGGCACAACCTTGAAGCCACGGTTCGCAAGCCTGCCGATCCCTTTGATGTAGCGCTCGTCCTTGAACCCATTGCACAGGATGGTGCTGTCCTTGGTGATGCGGCCACGGTCGATGAGCAGTTCGATCATCTCCAGGTCGTAGGCGCTACTGGTCTCCAGGTTCACACCTTTGTCCAGCACCTTGTCTATGACGTAGTGGAAGTGGTTGCTCTTGGTGCAATAGAAGTACTCGTACTTGCCGGCATAGTCATGTGTCTCAAATGCCTTCGCGAAGCTCTGGCGTGCGAGGTCGATCTTCTCCCCGATCTTCGGCAAGTAATTGATCCGTAGTGGAGTGCCGTGCTTGCGGATCAGCTCCATCAAGGGGAGGTCGTTCCACACGAGGTTCTCACCATCGAGCTTGAACTCGTCTTTCGGAAAGTCGAAGGTCTGCTCGATCAGATCTACGTAGCGGGTCTTCATTGCTTGCTTTAGGCTATGTGCGGTAGGTGGCTGACGGTGCAGTACTGACAACAGCCTCTTGGCAATTGCACGATCAGTAAGGCGTGGGTTGCTCTGAGCGCGGTGGCGAGCGATCGCCAGTTGCTGGTAAGAGCTTGCGCGTTCATCAGCGGAAAGCGCAACGAACGACACGACCGCCAATGGCGAAGAGGAGAGCAGACCATGTTCGGTCGCAGATCCCTATGCTTCGTTCGCGCGCCATGTTCGAGTGCAAAGTAAAGTCACCGATGGATGCGGGGGCACGCCAGGTCGAATTTCGAGATAGAGCTCACAACCACCTCTTCCTCCTGAACCACATCAACATAAGGATCGCGATCAGACCCATGAATGCCATCACCACAGGATAGCCGTAGCGCCAATGCAATTCGGGCATGTTCAGCGGCTTGCTGCCGCCTTCCCAATCGAAGTTCATTCCGAATATGCCTACAATGAACGTGAGCGGTATGAAGATGGTGCTGATGATGGTGAGCAGCTTCATCACCTGCATCATGCGCGCGTTCTGTCCGGCGTGGTATGTGTTCTCCAAACTAGTGAGCATTTCGCGAAAAGTGCCAATGGTCTCCGCGATGTATACCGTGTGGTCCTGCAGGTCGTTGATGTAACGGCGCGTGCTCTTGTCTATGAGCGTGCTCTGGATGGTATTGAGCCTACCCGCCAATTCGCGCGTGGGCGTGACGTAGCGGTTCACGGTGATCAGCGATGCGCGCAGCTCTTGTATGGTGAGAAGGTCGGCGTTGTCCGGCCGCACCATCACCTTGCGCTCCAGCTCCTCTATCCGTTCGCCCAGGTCCTCCACAATGAGGAAGTAGTGGTCCACGATCACATCGAGCAGCGCGTATAGCAGGTAGTCGGCGCCGCTCTTGCGCACGCGGCCAAGCTTATGGCGGATGCGGTCACGGATGGGGTCCAATACGTCACCGGGCTTCTCTTGGAAGGAGATCACGTAGTTGTTGCCGAGAACAAGGCTTACTTGTTCGATCTCGATCGCCCCGGTCTCTTCATCTAGGCTAAGCATCTTCACCACGGTGAAGAGCGTATCGCTGTACTCCTCGATCTTCGGGCGTTGATCGGTGTTGAGCACGTCTTCCACCAGCAGCGCATGCAGGCCGAAGCGTTCGCCCACGCGACCCACGAGCTGGCCGTCGCCCAACGCATCTATGTCCAACCAACCCACTTTGCCGGTCGGTGGCGGCAGCTGCACTTCGTCCACGTCCTTGCACACGGTCTCCACATACCCTTCTAGGTCGTATAGGAAGGTGCGCAGATCGGCCTTTGTCCCTGCATGAGCGGACACTACCACCAGTGATCCTGGCGGCAATCCCGTCTTCCCACTGCGACGCTTCACCTTCTTCACGCGCCCTGTTCGTGTTCGTGCTTGATGTGGATGGTGCGTTGCGGGTAGGGCATGGTGATGCCTTCGCGATCGAAACGCAGCTTGAGCGAGCGTAAAAGATCGTACTTCATCATGCGTGCTGCGGAATAGTCTGGTGCCCATACGTAAGCGCGCAAGAGCAGGGCCGAATCGCCGATGTTCACCAGTTGCACTTGCACGCGCGGCACACCACGGTCCAATTCCTCGCGCGTGCGACGGTCCATGCTGTTGGGGTGGGCCTCGCATTCCTGCCGCATGGTGTCCATGGCCCGGTCCAGGTCGTTCTCATAACCGATCCCCACTTCCACGTACTGGCACACGGCCGGATCCGTGATGGTGTTGTTGAGTATGGTTTCGTCGCTGATCTTGGCGTTTGGCATGATCACGCGCCGGTTTTCCGTGGTGACCAGGATGGTGTGCCGCAACGTGATGTCCTCCACTACGCCACTGAACCCGGCCACGTGGAGCCAGTCCCCCACACGGAACGGCTTGAAGCTGACGATGAACACACCGCTGATGATGTTGCTGAAGGCACCTTGTGCCGCGAAACCGATCACGGCCACCAAAATCCCGGCGCCCGCGAAAAGCGTGGTAGCGGCATCCTTGAAGGAGGGGATGCTGTACACGATGAACACCAGTGCGATGATCGTCATCACGAAGCGGGTGCCGTTGCGCATGAAGCGGTAACGCGTACGGTCCTCGAAACCTTTGTCGCTGCGTAGGTATGCGCGCTTGAGCAGAATGCGGACGAAGCGCTCCAGCACGATCGCCGCTGCGATGATCGCCACGATCTTCAACAGCAGGAGCAAATTGATGCCCAGCATTGCGAAGATGCCCTGTTCTCCCTCGTTCATTTCGTGGCCGAATGTAGCCCGCACGACCTCAGGGCAGAGCTTCGATCACTCGCCCTTGATCATGCGCCTTGCAGCGTGGTGCTCAACTCCGCTGGGCCGCTGAAGTCCTTTGGTGCCCGGCCTTGGCGGAAGAGCTTCATGCCCTTGCCCATGAGTTCCATACGGCCACCTTTCACATGCAGCAATGATCCTTCGCGCAAGCCCACCACCGGCATCGCCGGATTGGCCGCGAGGAATTCTTCAATGCGCTTGTCCCGGCTTTCGCCGCCGTGGCCCTCAATGGTGGCCTCGGTGTAGTGCGGGTTGATCTGGAAGGGGATCAGGTGCATGGCGCGCAACGAAGGCGATTCCACGATGGGCATGTCGTTGGTGGTCATGACCGAAGGGCAGGCCACGTTGCTGCCCGCGCTCCAGCCGATGTAGGGCATGCCGCCGCGCACCTTGTCCGCTATGGCCTTGATCAACTGCGTACGGTAGAGCGCGCGCAGGAGCAGGAAGGTGTTGCCACCACCCACCATGACCGCATCGGCGTGTTGCAAGGCGGCCAAGGGATCCTTCTCGCGGTGCAGGCCAATGAGTTCGGCGCCCAGCGCGGTGAACACCTCGCGCACGCGCTCGGTGTATTCGTCCTGGTTCGCGTCCATGGCGGCGTAGGGTACAAAGGCCACTTTGTTGCGCCCGTTCAGGAAAGCGGTCACGAACGGACGCGGCCATGTGAAGAAGGGCTCGCCGGGCAGGGTGGAGTTGGAGAGCAGCAGCAGTTCCATGCAGCAAGGTTAAGGCACCAAACGGCCATCAATGTTCAGCTGGAACTTCTTCGGCTCCCCATCGGTGTCGATCATCACCGTTCTGCGCAGCGGTCCTTCGGGTGCATGCCCGTTGAAGACCACTTCGATCACGGTGCTTCCACCGGGAACAATGCTGCCTTCGGGGAGCTTGGCAGTGGTGCAGCCACAATCAGGTTCGGCGTGCAGCAGCTTCATGGGCTTATCACCATCGTTGCGCAGCGTAAAGCGTACGATCTTCTCCTCGCCTTGCAATAGGTCGCCCACCTGCACGGTCTGCCGCTCGAGATCGATCTCTTTCTCGCTTTCCAGCAACTGCAAGGCCACCACTTCGATACGCCGTTCGCGCGCGGCCTGCACGCTGTACACGGAGTGTTGAAGATCACCAAGGTCGTCGCTCACACCTTGCGCGGACTGCTCTTCGCCGAAGGGCAGCTCGCGGATCTCCAGCTTGGCGCCGTTCTTCGCTGTACCGTTCAAGTAGGGGAGCAACCTTCCGCCATCAACGTTGCGCAAGTGGTTGCGCAGGCTCTCGATCCGACGCATGCTCAGGTTGCGGTTGTACTCGTTGCGCGCTAATGGGCTCGCATGTCCGCGTGTCTCCACGGTCACGGTTCGTCCTTCTTCCAACACGGGGAACAACACCTGCGCGAATTCACCAAGTTCGCTGAAGCCGAAGGCTACATCGTCCACGAAGTGTTCGCGTATAGCCATCGGATCAACGTTCTCTTTTTCATACTGGCTTTGCAGCACCATATAACTCGTGTAGGTCTCGCCGTAGGTCTGCGGTGTGGTTGTGGCCCAACTGCGCGGCTCTGGTTCGTCGTTGTGGAAGTAGAGCATCAGCGGAAAACGAGCACGCATGGAACCGAGTTGCTCCACCACTGTGAGTGGACGGATGGGTTCGGGCTCCAACACCAGCTCAACGACCGGCTGATCTTTCGGAAGTGTGAAGCGGTAGAGGTCGTTGCAGCATGTTTCGCCCTTGGCAGCGAAGGATCCAATGCGGTTACTTGTGAGCCAGCCTTCGCCACGCACCGGATCGTAGACGGGATAGAGGTCGTTCGCCGCGCTGTTGATGGATCTTCCTGCGTTCACCGGGTTGGCGAAGAGGTCATCGCCGAAGGCCGCGCTGAAGATGTCGTAACCGCCAAAGCCAGGGAGGAAGTCCGAACTGTACCAGAGTGCATTGCTCGTGTTGTCGTACCACGGGCAGCGCTCATTCCCCGGCGTGTTCACCGGACGGTCCAATGGGTAGATGTACTTCGCTTCGCCACCGATGAGTTCCGCCTGCCAAATGTCCGTGCCGCCCTGCCCACCGCTGCGATCGCTAACGAAGAGCAGCATTTCGCGATCCAGCCAACGCACCACCATGGGCTGGGTGCTCAGCAGCGTATCGCCGATGCCGGGGAGCACACGTGCTTCATCGGACCCACGATCCGTTATGGATGCAATGTGTATGCGACAAGGAGATCCTTCCACGCAACGTGTGAAGAGGATCCACTTGCCATCGAGCGTCCAGGTGGCGTTGGCGTTGTCTCCGTTCGTGTTGATCGCTGTCAGCGCTTCGGGTGCGTTCCATGCTGCGGCTCCAAGGGCTACGCGCAACAGTCCGGTGTGGTATGCAGCGGTATCTACGACCTCGCCTTCCTTGTTCAGGTCGCCACGCAGCGAAGCGAAGTAGAGCAGGCTGTCCGGACCTATGCGCGCACCGAACTCACTGTCGTAGCTGTTCACCGGTTGCGGCAGGTGTTCCACTACTGTGCGTTCAGCCCCCTTCACGGTATCCATGGCCAACTCACAACCGGCGATCCCGTTCCCGGCACGCTTCGCAGTGAACGACTGCTTGTCCTTTTCCTTCTGCAGCACTTTGCGCCAAGTGCTCGTGGCCTCGCGATACTTGCTCTGGCACATCTGCATTTCGGCTAGCCAGTGCAACGCCGTTGGATGCGTGCGGCCCATGTCCTTGCGCTGCACCTTCTCATAGTGCTCGGCGGCCTTGCCGTACTGATGGCTCAGCCTACATGCTTCGGCCTGCTTCCACTGCACGCTCATGCGACCGGGATCCACGTCCAACGCGCCAGCATAGAAGCGCGAAGCCCCGTAATACTCGCCACGCGCAGAGGCGGCATCACCCCAAGCTGTCCATTGTTCAAACGATTGCGCGCTCATCGTGAGCGCACCGCACAACACCAACATCGTAACTATGGATCGTACCACACGCATGGATCAGAGCTGTTCCGGGCAGGCTTTGAAGCGCACGGGGAATGGTGACTGCTTCTTCCAGATGTGGATCGCGGTGAACTCGATGGCGCCTCTGTTGCGGCTCGCGGGGACCAGATCACTGGTATTGATATCGTAGCTCGCACCGAAGGTCCACGCATCGCGCTCGAAACCGGCGAAGAGGTAGCCCGCATCCTTGGTACGCATGTGCACACCGAAGATCACGGCGCGGTTCAGACCATAGCGATCGAGCAGAATGTAGCGCGCGTTGGCTCCTAGATCGAGCTCACGGAATTTGCCCTGGCCCATGTGGTGCAACATCGGCTGCAGGTCCCAGCGCTCGCTAATTGGGAATGCCCCTAGTATGTGGAAGTCCGATCGCATGTCCAGTGGCACATCGGGTTCGCCGAGGAAACCAATGCCCGGTTTGGTAAGGTTGAAGAGCCCGTAACCCACTTGCAACAGCTTGCGCGCCTCGGGGTGATAGCGATAGACCATGCCGGTGCTTACATCGGCATGGACGAGACCATCGCGTTTGAAGTTCTCGCCATTGTCGCGATCGGGGTCGTAGTAGAAGCCGTTGTACTGCGCATCGAAGGAGAGCCCGCCGTTGTCCAGTGTGAGCGAGGTGAAACCCACGCGTGCGCCAATGGTTATACTGTGGTGCAGCGCCCCATCAAGGTGTTCTGTCCAACTAGCGCCAAGGTCAAGGTGGAACTGGGACAACCGACTGTCGCCCGCGCGATCGTTGTTCAGCCATGCACCGGCTCCCAATCCTTTCACCTTGGCGAAGTCGTGCGCATCACCACCAATGCCGAAGGTGCGATAGGGTACGGTCACCGATCGCCACTGCTGGCGGTAGACACCGTTGGCGCGGTAGTCGCCATCGAACAGGCCGATCGTTCCGGGGTTGAGCGCTGAAGGCACGTTGAAGAACTGCGAGAAATGGATGTCCTGGGCGGTGGCACTCGATTGCGCAACGCAGAGGAAGAGGATCAACACTCCGAGCCAAGTTGTACGAGAGGGGTGAGTGATGACTGGTGAGTGGCCACGATGTACGTGCCACTCACTACTCACCACTTTCAACTCACCACTCTTCTTCATCGCACCACGGTCACATTGCCCTTCGTGAAGTAGCGCTGCCCATCCACGCACCACGCAGTGAGGTGATAGACGAACACCGCCGGATCCACCGGCTTGCCTTTGTAGCTGCCGTCCCAACCGAACTGTTGGTCCACGGTCTCGAAGACCTTTTCGCCCCAGCGATCGAAAACGAGGAACTCCAACTTTTGGATGTGCTGACCACGCACGAAGAGTAGATCGTTCGCGCCGTCGCCGTTCGGGGTGAAGGTGTTGGGTACGAAGATTTCCGGCTCTTGGCAACGCAGGTCGTACACGGTCACCTTGACTGGGATCGTGCGTGTGCAAACACCATCGCTCACGGTAACGGTGAAGACTGTGGTCTGTTGTACCGTGGCCGTGGGGTTGCTGATCGTGGGGTTGCTCACGAGCGCAGCCGGCGCCCATTGGTAGGTGACACCGGTTGTTGGGATCGCCTGCAATTGCACGGTGGCGCCGGGCAGCACGATCGATGGTTGCACGGAAGCACTCACCGTTGAGCCGAAAAGCGGCGAAACGTTCACGACAACGCTGCCGCTCCATGTGCATCCGAATGCGGCGGTGACAGCTGCCGTGTAGGTGGTGGGGACCATGGGTGCAACGAGCGCCTGTACAGTCCCTTGTCCACTGATGATCTCAGCCGCCGGTCCCCACACTATGCTCACTGGTGGTTCGGCCATGGACAAGGCGATGAGCACGGTATCGCCAGCACAAGTATTTCCTTCGGCAACAAGATGTGCACCTGCGAGCGGGGCGGTGATCGTGACACTATCTGTGGCTGCACAACCAGCACCGTTGGTAGCGCGCACATAATAGGTGCCCGTACCGAAGGGCGAGAGCAGCGCAGTGCTATCCTGGGGTGTTGTATTCAAGGTGTTGCTGAAGTTGGCCGCTGAACTCCACTGCCACGATGTAGCAGTACCGCTGCTGCTCGCCACGATCGTGAAGGTGCTCGTGGTATCGCAGGTCAGCGTGTCGTTCAAGGCGATCAACAATGGCGCGGCTGGGAGTACCACCACGGTGCGTGTAGCAACATCCTGTTCGTTGCACGAGTTGGGATCCACCGCCGTGAGCACTACTAGATATGTGCCGGTGACATAGCTGTGCGTTGGCGAAGTGGCGTTGGACCCTTGCGTATCGCCGAAGTCCCAGTCATAGCCAGTAGCTCCGCTGCTGAGGTTGGTGAAAGCGATGGGCACGTTGGCGCACACGGTATCTGGCGCCGTGAAGGCGGCGATCACTAGCGGGGCATCGAAATCGAACTTGAGCACACCGTTGTTGCATCCATTGCTGTTGTTGGTAGCGCTCCACGCACCGGGCGAAGTGGGGAAGTCGTCGTTGTTCTGGCAACCGGCGCACACGCTCTGGTAAACGCGGCCGCGCCGGTCGAATCGGCTGGTGCCGCCATCCACATGCTCGGGGCTGAGGTTGCCGCCGTAGAAAGTGGCGTAGGTGAGCGCCGTCATGTCTATGTCGAACACCGCGAGATAGAGGTCGTTATCATCCGTGGTTGTCTGGTGCGCGCCGGGTGTAACGGGTAGGCCATTTGTACTTAGGCCACCGCCAAGGCCACCGGCGTTGCTTCCCCAGCCGCTGGTGTAGATCTTATCGCACACATCAACAAGGAAGGCCGTGGGTGAAATGTCCGGCGTGCCATCGCCCTTGCCGATGCGGGATGAGATCAACAAGGTTGAAAGCATGGGATCCAGTTTGGTGATGAACTGCCCACCTGCTTGGATGTTGTATGGCGCGTTCTGGATCAACTCTCCGGCGGGCGCGTTGGTCTGCCCGAAGATGTACACGTCGTCGTTGTGGTCCAGTTCTACGAAGTACGCTTGGTCATATGCGGCGGATCCCCAATAGGTGAGCGCGTCAACACTGGAACCGTTCAATGCGAAACGCGCCACGAAGGCATCGGCCAAAGTTCCTCCGTTGTACGTTGGGGCCAAAGCACCCGCGCTCGCTGGTAAATTGCTGCTGGTGGTTCCACCGCACACGA
Organism: Flavobacteriales bacterium; assembly: GCA_046595075.1. GTDB lineage: Bacteria > Bacteroidota > Bacteroidia > Flavobacteriales_F > PHOS-HE28 > PHOS-HE28. The sequence continues at coordinate 332 of JBKJPT010000139.1, read as the reverse complement.
AGAGGTGCCCTGGCGCATCGAACTCGCCTGAGAATGTCGCATCGGCATCGCTTCCTCCGATGAAGCTGGCGTACTGGAGTTGTGACAACAGCGGGTTGAACCGCGCTACATACCCATCATGGCTTCCACCACCGAACGCCGATTGCGCGGCTCCAGATGTGATCGGCGCGTTGATGCTCTGCGTGCAACTCACCACCCACACACGACCGAGCGAATCGAGCAATACTTCGCCGCGTACTTCATCGGCGTAGTTGAATTTCAGCGCAGGTGCCGAGTTCAATCCATCGTTCGCGCTTCCCCCCAAATAGGTTGAACCGAGCAAAGCGGAGCCA
>JBKJPT010000004.1:0-2953 GCA_046595075.1 Flavobacteriales bacterium | reverse complement strand
TGCGCCGCGTTTCCACGCCGGTGAACTCCGCGAGCCATTCCTTCTGTACCTGTCCGTTGCCGTCCACCAATTGCAGGATCGTACGGTCGGCCTTGGTTGCGGGAAGATCCACCGTGGCCACATCATCGCAGGGATCCGGGAACACGTGTAGTTCAATGGGCTTGAAAAGGCTGCTCGGATCGTCCTGCCACGATCCATCGAGCCAACGCATGAAACGTTCCGGTGGTGGCCAGCCAGCGCGCTCCACCACGATCAGTAGCGCCATCGGTGTGCGATCGCAATACCATGCGTAGCGCACTTCGCGCATGTGAACCAGCGCGGGATCCTTGCGCGAGGTCACTTTCAGTTCATAGCGCACGCGCAGCACGTTCTCCACGGTTCCATACGGCATCACCAAGGTGCCCCATGCATCGGCCAGTGCATGCAAGGTGGTCACGCGCATGTCTATGCGGCCGGATCCAGTTACAGCGGCCAGACCTGTACCCGACCATTGGGTGTTGATGCCGCACGGAAGATCGAGCACGGCCAGTGGTGGATCGAACCGCACGAGCGCGCTGTCGGTGTATGTACCCAGCCAGTAGAGCGCGGTGTCACCTTGCTGATAGTAGGCGGTGGGCTCGCCGGGGATCTGTTGTACAAGAGCGTTAACGGGGAATGCCCCGGCACCCGGCGCAATGCCGGTCGTTGTCCACGCGTATGGAACAATGGTGCCCGACGGTAGTCCACTGTAGTCCCACTTCTGGGCTATGCCGGGTTTGCCTGCCGCTTGGAACGGGATGTCGTGGTAGCCGAACACGGTACCCGTGGTGGGGAACACGTGCTGGTCCAGGGTGGGCTGTGCTGCGGCCCATACGGGCAACAGGATCGCGCCAAGGATGATCGGCCTTTTCATGCAGCCAAGCTAGTATGGTCCGAATGTGCGCGCACGTGTCAGAACTGAAAGGGTGCGTCAAGGGGTATCGATGAAGCCCTTCTCGTGCGACCAACTCACGATGCGGTCCGCCGGTCCGAGCGCGAGCGTGTCGTCCGCAGTTTGGATGAAGAGGTCCATTCCTTCATCGCCGAGCTCGAAATGCAAGCTGTCCCGAATGATGATGCGTGTCGTATCGCGGCCAGCGAACAGCAAGGCCTCGCGGAAGCCATGGCGGAACATGAACGCGCCCTGGTTGTCCCCGGGCAGGCCCATGACCACAAGTCGGCCAGTTGGAGGTGTCGGTGGCAATTCGGCGACAATGCGCTCGATGTCTTTCGAGGCGAGGATCCACTTGATCTGGCCACCGAAGAGAAAGAACAGCCATGTCGTGATGAGGGTGACCGTGGCCGCCGTTCGCCATCGCCACGCACGCAGATCGTTGAAGGCGAACGCGATCAACAGGCACAAGAACGCGGAGGGCAGATAGAGGAAGCGATCGCTCTCGCTGGTACGGGTGCTTACGCCGCCAACGATGCCGAGCGCGCATGCCACGCCTATGAGGCACGCGAGCACAAGCAAGCTCCTCTGATCCGCGGCTTGACCACGCGTGCGGTGGTAGACCAGGAAGGCGATGGCAACAAGCAGCAAGAGCAGTATGGCGGCGCAGATGGTTTGTACGCGCGCATCCTCGTTCGGCGGAAGGAAAAGTCGGGAGCACACTTTCGCGGACATGGCGAAGTAGGTTCCAATGTCATGCACGAAGAAGGAAGTACCGTACGCATTGGCGACATGCCCGGTGAGCATGGACCGCAAGAACAAATTCGCTCCCGCAACAGCGGATGAAATGAGGACCAGTCCCCACCACGTTCTGCGATCGCCTTTTGGGGCAGCGAACATGAGCGGAACAATCAGCAGCGGCAACAGCAACGCAAGCTCGTAGCACATGGCCCCGAGCGCACCGCACAAGCCGACGACGATGCACTTGTTGATCGAACTGGTGCTGCTCGTTGCGGTCACGAGCGCCGCCAACGTGAACAGGGTGGCCATCGCCGTACTGCGCCCGATGATCCAGAGCTGCGGTTCACTGTGGAATGGATAGCAGATGAAGAGCAGCGCCGCGATCAATGCAGGGGACCAACGCGCGCTATCGTTGAACAGATTTCGTCCAAGGTGGTATACCAACCATGCGTTCACTCCGAGCAGCGCAACGTTCACGATCCGGAAGGCCCATGGCGTTGGCCCAGCGATGAGGTAGTTGAGGTAGAGCGTCCAGTCCGGCAGGGGCCGGAAGAAGGAGCCCGTGCCCAGGTCGCCCTGCACGCCGATGCGGTGGATCACGGAGAAATCATCGGAGAAGAAGGAAAGGCCCAACACCGGCGCATAGAGCAACAGCGCCAGCGCAACCAAGGTGAGAAGCACGGCTCCGGACGGGAAGGGCCTTGAAAGCATCGCTACGGCCAAAGCTAGCCGCACTGCCTATGTTCGTGCGATGCCGCGCCGACACATGATCTGGATCCTGCTCGCCTTCGCGATCAGCTTTGGTGTGCGTGCGCCACTGATCAACAGGCCGCTAAGTGCGCATCATGAACTGTGCACGGCGCTCGTGCTCATCGTTCTGCACAACTGGCACACGGACGGTTTCTTCTACCACCACGGCGCACCTGCGATCACCTTTAGTGGCGCTGCCGATCGTATTCCTCCCGGTTACACCGATGCGCCTGCGATCCATGACGGCATCCAATACTATCTCTCGCATCCTCCGCTTGCCTACGACCTGCCGCATCTGCTGTTCACACTCACGGGATCGGAACCGAACGTGCTTGGCTTGCAGATCTTCAACCTGCTCTTCCACTTGCTCACGTCCGTAGCGCTGTACTTGATCGCACGCGAATTGTTGCCGAAGGAAGATGCCTCGCCCGCCCCCTTGTTCGCAACGGTGCTCTACCTCTTCATGCCCGCGCCGCTGTGGTTCCACGGCAACGTGTACATGAGCGACATGTTCGTGCAGAACGCCTGGGTGTGGCATGTGCTCGTGGTGCT
>JBKJPT010000207.1:0-5882 GCA_046595075.1 Flavobacteriales bacterium | reverse complement strand
CTGTGTCCCTGATGTTCTGTCCTGACAACTGACAACGAACAACTGACAACTAATCCTGCGTCCATTCCATCCGTTTGTCCGCCCCGCACGCCCATGGCGCGCCATTGTTCTCCACATTGTTGAACATGGCGGTGAGCGCTGGACGCGTCTTGCTCTCTTCCATCACCAGGTAGCGACGCATCTCCATGATGATGTTCACCGGATCGATATTGACCGGACACGCTTGCGTACATGCGTTGCATGTGGTGCAGGCCCATAGCTCCTCTTCGCTGATGCGCACGTGCAAGCTGCCACCATCATCTTCCCACTTGCCTTTTGCGTCGATCACCTTACCCACTTCCTCCAAGCGATCACGCGTGTCCATCATGATCTTGCGCGGACTGAGCAATTTGCCAGTGATGTTCGCTGGGCATTCGCTGGTGCAGCGGCCACACTCGGTGCAGCTGTAAGCATCCATCAGGCTCTTCCAACTCAGGTCGAAGATGTCCTTGGCTCCGAAGCGTTCGGTCATCTCCACGCCTGCCACGGTGTGCGCTTCTGCCACCGGCGGTGCGATGGATGGATCGAGCATGCTCTTTACTTCGCCGGTGATGCGCGGCATGTTGGCCATCTCGGTCTTCGGTTGCAGCTTGCTGTACCACACGTTGGGGAAGGCCAGCAGGATGTGCAGGTGCTTGCTCACCACGAGGTAGTTGAGGAAGGCGAGGATGCCGATGATGTGGAACCACCAGCACACGCGCTCAATGCCAATGAGGGTGCCCGACAACTGCGCAGGGAACGATGCCACTTCGGCGATCCACCCGCTGACCGGGTACGATCCGGCCTCGTGATAATGCTCGATACCATGTTGCTGGAGTGTAAGGTCAGCAGCATTCATGACCAAGAAGGCCGTCATGAGCGCGATCTCGGTGAAGAGGATGAGGTTGGCATCGGTGCGCGGCCAGCCGTCGAGTTCCTTCATCACGAAGCGTTTCAGCTTGATGACGTTGCGACGCACGAGGAAGATGACACAGGCCAGCCACACGCCGAGCGCGAGCCACTCGAAGCTGCCGATGAGGAAGTCGTAGAAGCCGCCCATGAAGCTGAGGACGCGATGTGTGCCGAGCAGCCCATCGATGAGGATCTCCAGCACTTCGATGTTGATGATGACGAAGCCGGCGTACACGATGATGTGCAGCACACCCGCCACAGGCCGCACCACCATCTTGCTCTGGCCAAGTGCAACGCGCGTCATGAGCGCCCAACGATCGCCCTTGCGATCGGTGCGGTCCTCCGCCTTACCGAGGTTGATGTTCCGCCCGATGCGCTTCACGTTGCGCACGAACAGCACAATGGCCGCCAGCAGCAATACGCCAAAGATCACTTGCGCGATCATGGTTTCCTTGCGTCCTCCTTCACCGCGTCCTTGATGCGTTGCACATCGCTGTCGCTGAGCTTGGGCATGCGGTCCTTCTTGCCGAAGACACTGAAGTAGCGGTTCGGGTTCAGACGCAGGTCCTCCAGTAGCAGATCCAGCTCGCGACTGGCCGTGTTGAGGTTGGTGTAGAGGCTGTCGTTCTTCATCAACTTGCCCATGGTGCCCTCGCCGCTGTTGATGCCGGTGGTGATCTTGCGCAGTTCTGCGCTCGTTGCGGCAAGTTCATCGAGCACCTGCTTCAACCTGCCGTGTGCGAGTTCAGCGGTCAGGGTGTCCAGGTTGTTGAAGGTGCGGTCCAGTTCATCGCTGTTCTCGGCGAGGGTACCGCTCACCTTCTCCATATTGTGCAGTGTGGCGGTGAGCACCGCACCCTCCGTAGCCACCAGTTGATCCAAGCGGCGGGCGGTGTTGGCAAGCGTCTTCAGCGCATCGCTCACGCTGCTGAAGCTGCTGTCGATGTCGCCGACGGCCTCCTTGTTCATCAGCTGCTGCAAGCTGTTGAGAACGGAGTCCACGTTGGCGAGCATTCTTTCGGCTTTGGCCTTGAGCGGATCGATCTGCTGGCCCACGGCATCGGTGAGGCTCATCTGCGAACCGCCTTGCAGGGTGGCGCCCTTTTCGGCGTAGTCCGTGCCGCTGCCATTAACAATGCGCAGCGCACGCGAGAAGAGGTCCACGCTGTAGATCTCCACTCGGCAATCCTTGGTGAGGCGCAGCTTATCCTCGTTCAGTTGGAAACCGATGTCGATGTTGCCGCTGCTATCGGGCACCATTTCGGTACTGATCACTTGGCCCACCTTGAGGCCGTTGTAGAAGATGGGGCTCGCGGTGCTGATGCCGCTGATGTCGCGGTAGACGACGTGGAACACGTTGCGCTTCGCGAGCAGATCGAGGCCCTTGAGGAAGTTGACACCGAAGATGAGCAGGGCGATGGCGACGATCGCGAGTATGGCGATGGAATACTCCTTCTTTATCTTCATCAGCGGCCGGTGCGTTGGGCCAAATTAACCGCTTCCTGCAGATCGATCCGTTCGCCGTTCTTGAATGCCACGATGAAGGCGCCGGTGAAGCCGCGCTCCTTGCAGGTCTTTTGCACGTTGCGCGCCTGTTCCAGAGAGGGTTCGTCGCCCACGGTGTACTTGAACAGGCCCTGCCCCTTGTGCTCCTCCACCCGTTCCATGCCATTGAAGTTCTGCGACTTCAGTTCGATGCGTTTGCTGCTGGTGGCGATCTGTACTTTGAAGTGCACGAGGCTGGCGGCCGGAACCGTTCCCCCGCTTCGCTCGGAATGACCATCTGGAGCAACCACCACCTGCGTGCTGTCGGGCTTCGCTTCATTGGGTAACGGCACTCCTTCAACCTGCGACTTGTACTCCTTGAAGGCGCGGAAGATGGCGCTGGCCATATAGTCCTGTCCTTGTTCGCCCTGGAGGTAGTCCTCTTCGGTGGCGTTGGTGAGGAAACCGAGTTCCACGAGCACGGCGGGCATGGTGGTGTAGCTGATCACTAGGAAGCCCGCTTGCTTCACCCCGCGATCGGGTCTGCCCACGCGTGTTTTGAACTGCTCCTGGATGAGCGCGCTGAGCATAAGGCCCTGGTCCAGGTGCACGTTCTGCCGCAGGCTCAGTTCTATCTGGCTCTCGGGCCGCTTGGGATCGTAGCCGCCGTACTTCAGTTCGTGCCCATCTTCCATGAGGATGGCGGCGTTCTCCTTCATGGCCACGCGCATGTTGGCGTCGCTCTTGTGCAGGCCCATTACGTAGGTCTCGCTGCCGTGCGGCTCGTGGTTGTCGTTGGCGTTGCAGTGTATGCTGATGAAGAGATCGGCCTGTGCGCGATTGGCGATGTTGCAGCGCTCCATGAGTTCTATGAAGCGATCATCGTCCCGGGTGTAGATCACCTTCACGTCGGGGTAGGTGTCGGTAATGTACTTGCCCACGAGCTTGGCCACGTTCAGGGACACGTGCTTCTCGGTGGTCTTGTACCGCCCGGTGCCCAGGTTGCCGGGGTCCTTGCCGCCGTGGCCCGCATCAATAACCACCGTGCGTATGTGGTTGGGGTCGCGCCCTTCGGCCTGCGCCTGTGCGGCGCCCGCGAAGAGCAACGCTGCAAAAAGGGTTAAAACACCAAGGGCTCTGCTGCTGCGTTCCATTCGTCGCGTAGGGCGATGCGTACTTTTCCGCCCGCTTCTCCCGGAGGGTCCTCCGATCAAAACGGCGATGTGCAACAAGCCGCCCTCGAGGCGCGAAACTAGAGGGGCGCATTGCCGGGGTCTGTTCGCGTGGCGTGCAGTTTTCATCACGTTCATGTTAGTGTGGTGCGGGGCTGCGCAGGCGCAGAAGCTGCAGGACGAGGTGCGGTACGAGGCGCGCGACAGCATTCGCTATGATCTCGCTAACCAAACGGTGTACCTCTTCGGGGCCGCCACCGTGCATTACCAGGACATCCAGCTCAGCGCAGACCGCATCGCCTTCAGCTTCAAGAACGAAGAAGCACAGGCCTTTGGTGCCCCCGACAGCACAGGCACCATGGCCGGTAAACCCCAGTTCACCCAGAGCGGGCACACCGTAGATGCCGACAGTATCCGCTACAACTTCACCACCAAGCAGGGGCTGATCCGCGAGGTGCGCACCCAGGAGAGCGAAGCTTGGGTACACGCCGCAATTAGCAAGCGCCACGCCAACGGCGAGGTGCACAGCAAAGGCGGTATGCTCACCACCTGCGATCGGCCCTACCCACACTACCACTTCAAGGTGGGCCGCATGATGGTGATACCGGACGACAAGATCATCACCGGCCCGGCGTACATGAAGATCGGCAAGGTGCCCACACCGCTGGCCGTGCCCTTCGGCCTGTTCCCCAACCACAAGGGCGGCAACGCCGGGGTGCTCATACCCGTGTGGGGCAACAACGCCGACCTGGGCTACTTTCTGCTGAACGGGGGCTGGTACCAACCCTTTGGTGATCATGTGGACGAGCAGCTGACCGGCGACATCTACAGCCGCGGCAGCTGGGCGCTTAAGAGCGTTACGCGCTACAAAAGCCGCTACCGGTACGGCGGCGTGCTGGAACTTAACCACAGCACCTTGCTCAACAGCGATCCGGAGTTCCCCGATTTCAGCCGCCAGCGCAACTTCTTCATCAACTGGCGGCACCTGGTGGATACCAAGGCCAGCCTCACCGACCGTTTCAGTGCGCAGGTGAACGTGGGCACCAGCAGCAACTTCACCAACAACTTCAACAGCAGCGCCAACCAATACCTCAGCAACACCTTCCAGAGCAACATTGGCTACACGCACCTGTGGCCCGGCAAGCCTTACACCTTCAGCGCAAACGCCCTGCACCGGCAGAACACCACCGACGGCACCTTCAGCATCACGCTACCCGCGCTCACCTTCAACGTGCAGCGCGTGCTGCCCATACAACTGCTGCGCCCACCGGCCGCCGCCCCGCGCTGGTACGATCAGCTGGCGGTGAGCTACACGGCCAAATTCGACAACCAGCTTACCACCACCGAGGACCAGCTGTACCTGGGCAATGTGGGCAACCTGGCCAGCCAGGCACGCAACGGCATAAGGCAAACCGCCGCGCTCACCACCACGCTCAAGAACCGCTTCTTCAGCTTCAACCCCGAGTTCAACGTGGTGGACCGCATCTACTTCGAGCAGCTGCGCCTAACGGCCATAAGTGCCGATGATACCACCTACACCGTGGCCGATACCGTGCCCCTGTTCGCCGCACCCTTCGAGTGGAACGCCAGGGCCACCCTCACCAGCAAGCTCTACGGCACCTACTTCTACTTCGGCGAAAACCTGAAGGCGATCCGCCACACCGTAACCCCCACCGTGGGCTTTACCTACCTGCCGGACAACAGCACACGCGTAAGCGGACCCTACGGCACCGATGGCGCCACCACCACCTACTCGCCCTACCAGATCGGCATCTACGGCGAACCCAACGCTACCCGCAGCGGATCGCTCAACTTCGGGCTCATCCAGAACCTGGAGGCCAAGGTGCGCGACAAGAAAGCAATGCTTGCGCAACGCGACAGTGCATCCTTCGGCACCGCTGAGGAAGGGGAGATCACCTACAAGAAGGTGAAGCTCATCGATTTCTTCAGCCTCAACGCCAGTCGCGATCTGCTCAAGGACAGCGTGCAGTGGACCAACATCGGGATCAGCACGCGCACCACCTTCCTCAACATCTTCAACCTCAACCTCAACAGCGTGTGGGATCCCTACGCCGTGGATGCCCTGGGCCAGCGCATCAACCGCAGCGAGCGCAGTGTTAGCGGCGCCCTGGCCCGCATGGTGCACACCACCGTGGCGGCGGGTTTCGAACTCAAGAGCAAGCGCTACGGGCAACCGGTGGCCAGCACCAACAACGATCAGCAAGTGGTGAACGAGAGCGACCCCACCAAGGGTGGCGAGGTCAACTTCAGCATGCCTTGGCGCTTGGGCGTTAA
>JBKJPT010000175.1:0-4408 GCA_046595075.1 Flavobacteriales bacterium | reverse complement strand
GTCGATGCGTGCTTTCAGGTCCATGGTAGGTAGATAGAAGGCACAAGATAAGATCAGGCGTGTGCATACCTCGTCACCCCGGAAGCATTGCGCGGCTTTGCGCGCAACGGCTATCCGGGGTCTCACAAAGGATCGAGGTATGCACACGCCTGATCTTACCTTGTGCCTTCTATCTACCTACCATGGACCTGAAAGCACGCATCGACGCCGACATCAAAGCGGCCATGCTCGCACGCGAGAAGGACAAGCTCAATGCGTTGCGCGCGATCAAGAGCGCCATACTTCTCGAACTCACCAAAGAGGGTGGTGGCGAAACGCTTGATGAAGCAGTAGGAATGAAGATCCTGCAAAAGCTGGCCAAGCAACGCACGGAAAGCGCTGCCATTTACCACGCACAGCAGCGCACCGATCTGGCGCAGGAAGAAGAGGCGCAGGCCTTTGTTATCGAGCACTACCTGCCCAAGCAACTGAGCGAAGCCGAAGTGGAAGCCACCGTGAAGGCGATCATCTCATCCACCGGCGCCAGCGGCATGAAGGACATGGGCCGCGTAATGGGCGAAGCGAACAAACAATTGGCAGGCAAGGCCGATGGGAGCGCAGTGGCGGCGATGGTGAAGAGGTTGTTGGGGGCGGGGTGATCGCTTTGTAACGACAGGGTACCGAGACGGAAACCATGGCGAGGATGAGAGGCTTAGGTCCTCTCGGGAGTTGAACGTTCAGGTCAAGCCTTCCTTCCCTTCTGTTTTGGAAACTTCTTCATCAGCCACTCCAACACATCCAACTGATCCTTCGCTGGAGCGCGTCGCACTTGGGCGATCAACTTGATCGTATCCGGGCGATTTAGCGTGAGGTTGGAGGCACCTTCGTTGCACACGGAGCAGATCGCACGCAGGTTGCCCGGGCTGTCATCACCGCCCATGGACTTGTCCAGCATGTGGCCCAAGTGCAAGCGGGTCTTGCGACCGTTATCATACGGATGTGGCTCCCCGGCCGCTGCGCCGCACATCTGACAAGTGAAGCCATTGCGATCCAACACGAACGACCGCGTCTCCTTTGAGATGTTGCGTTCGAAGGCCGGCTTGGGCTTCGAGGAGACCAAGATGTATTGGCCAGGCTTGAGGTCGCTTCGGTCGTTATGGGTCTGGATATCGTAGCCCTCTTCGTTGCGCAACTCGCGCACACGCCGTGCCCACTCACTAATACCGCCAGACTCGTCCTTCAGCGTTTCAGCGTCCAATACCTCACCGATGTGGTCAAGCATGAAGGCGCGCAGTTTCGCGCGGGCACCATCGCCTTGCTTCCTCTTCGCCATCACGCCACCATCACGGTTCGCCGCGCGGCCAGTTCGAACATCTGAAGAATGCTGCTACCAATAGCCTCGGCCACCGGTGGCGGAAAGGCGTTGCCCACTTGGCGATAGGCTGCGGTCTTGCGCCCCGTTAAGTGCCAATCGTCCGGGAAGCCTTGTATGCGTGCTACCATACGTACCGTGAGCCGCGGATCTCCGACGAATGTGCGTTCCGGTGCGGCCTCGGCAATGGTACCGCCGTTAACACCGAGTTGCGCCCATGCCATGCGCGCACGCGAAGGGCCAAGGTCGGGACCACCATGTTTTTTGGACCCACCTACGATCGTAGGCGCAATGGTCTGCGCGTTCGCGGCCCATCGCTTAGCGCCCTTCCAACCGTTGGCGCTCATCAGGTCCAAGAGCGTGTCCCCTACGGTAGGTGCCGGTGCTTTGGGCTTTTCGGGCCAGCTGAAAAGATCCACTTCATCGGCACGCAATGCAAGGATCACCACACGCGGTCTTAGTTGTGGTACCCCAAAGTCCGAAGCGTGTAGCAGTTTGACGTCCGGCACGTAACCCATTTTCCGGAAGGTCTGGAACAGCCGCTTACGGTAGCTCTCGAAATTGGGGTCGAGGAAGCCACGCACGTTCTCGAGCATCACAGCCCGGGGCCGGATCTCGTCCGTAAGTCGAAGTGCTTCGGGGAACAGGTCGCGCTCATCCTTTGCGCCAAGTTGTTTACCCGCCACGGAGAAAGGTGGACAAGGCACACCACCAGCAAGCAGATCAACACCGCGATAAGGACGCCCATCGAAACGTGTAACGTCACCATGCAGCACGTTCCAGTGCAGACGGTTTGAACGCAGTGTGGCGCAGCAAGCATCATCTATCTCCACCAATGCCTCATGCTCGAAACCGGCACGTTCCAAGCCGAGCGATTGCCCGCCAGCTCCTGCACAGATCTCAACGCTTGTCATCACAATTCCACCGACGTGGTTTTCGTCAACGTGCGGTATGCTAACATAGATACTGGACGGCGAAGGTCGTAGTCGCAGGGGATGCAAGTTGTTCACAGTCGCAGGTCACCGCTCCAGACCCACGCAGGATATCCACAACACCGGTGATCGCCCCCGCACCTCCTCATTGGTCTCTCGTCCGCCATGCGGCGGAAGGACCCTGCGCCCCATGCAATGATCTCCATTCGTTCACCTCGGCACACCCTTTCCGCCAAGGTACTTCCACAGCGCGTACGCGGTCAGTTTCTCCTCAGTACGGGTAAACCCTCAACTCATAGTCCATGACCATGAGGTTGTGCAACGCCGAAGAGGCCAAACTGTCCAGTGCGAACCGCAGGGAGAAGTCCTCACCCAGCACCACCGCATTGTATTCTCCCTTGGCGATCTTCTGCTTGCCGTCCAGTGTATAGGTCAATTGGTAACCGAGGCTATCCACCAACTGCAGGGCGATCGGGCTCCCAAGTAGGCGCTCGTCCATGTGGCCTACCTCCACTTGGAAGTAAGGGTGTTGCATGCGCGAGGTCTTGAAGCGCCCGACGATGTATGCGGCAACAAAGTACCCGTGCTCTCCAGTGGCCGCCAACGAATCCGTGGCTAAACGGATGTTCTGCCGATCCTTGCGTTCTTCCCTGCTCTCGCAAGCAAGGAGGCAGGTGGAAAGAAGAACGAGGATGAAGGCGCGTAGCATTGAGCCAAGGTAGGCGGGCGAGACTGTAACACCACAGTGCTCTCCCGTCTTCGGGGATCCTACCTTCAAGCATGATACCCCCTAACGCAGAACAGCCCCGGGATCTCTCCGGGGCTGTTGCTTGTAAGTAGTATGGTCTGTGGGACCTACGCTGCCTTGGCGTTCACCGATTCGCTGGGGTTGCTTGCACCCGCTGCGCCGATGGCGATGACACGCAGGGTGACTATGCTGCCGCTCTTGTAGCCGTTCAGCGTGTGCGTGGTGCGCGTGGTGGTGGCCACCAGTTCCCAACTACCGTCCTCCTTCTTTTGCTGCAGTTGGTAGAAGAGTGCGGCCCATTCCACGGCCCAGCGCACTTTCACAGCACCATCATAGGGGGTGTACACGGCCTGGAAATCCTGTGGCTCCATGGGTACAGGTTTCGGTGCAGGCTGCTTCACCACATCGAAGCCCGCGCTTAGGATCTTGGCCACATCGCCGCCGCTGGCCGTTTGTACTTGGGGCACCATGGCGGTGATGAGCCCACGCAACACCTTTTCACAGTTGCGCTTTGTGTCGTGTTCCACTTTGCCGCCGTTGAAGGCCGCCGCTTGGTTGGCCGCGTCGGCGTTGTCGCAAGCGGTGGTGATCGCGGGCAGCAGGGCCTGCAAGGCCGCGTACACCGGATTCAACAACATCATGGTAACAATGGTGCGCCCTTTTTCCACCAAGAGCACTGCGGTGAGTCTGCTTATTCCTCCTTTCACTTTTGCCATTTTGAGCGTGTGGGCCGGGGATGGTTTGTTATCCGGCGAACACACCCTTTACACGCAGGTTCGGGGCCTTGGTATTAGGTACTTGGCGCAGTGGTGGTTGGTACAAATACCTAATTACAGGCAGCAAACCCGCGCTGGCATTGGGCAAAGGGCCTTTTGCAGCTGGCTTTAGGGGCTTGTGGCTTCACCGCTCAGAGGCGCTGTAGCCCGCGCCGGGCGCGGTGTGCAGCAGGCTGGTAAGGTGCGCCGCACCACGTGGCCAAAAGCCTGAAAGCCCCAAAACCGTCGTTTCAGCACCACGCATGTTGCACAACATGAGCGCCATGTTCACTGTCATTCGGCTCATGGCGCACAACATGAGCGCAATGTTCACTGTCATTCAGCTCATGTCGCACGGCATACGCGCCATGTCGCTTGCTTCTTGTGCAATGTCGCCTGCTATTCGCGGCATGTTGCATTGCATTCAGCTCATGTTCATCTGCATTCGGCTCATGTAAGTGAACATGCGTGGCATGTTGCACTACATACGCGCCATGTCCACTGCTTTTGCGCCCATGTTCATGCACATGGCGCGCATGTCAATTGCTTTTACGCACGCTCTTGGGCGTATTGCTGCCCAGCATACGCCACTCATCCAGCAGTGCGTTGGGCACCATGCCCA
>JBKJPT010000118.1:0-2611 GCA_046595075.1 Flavobacteriales bacterium | reverse complement strand
GTGCTGTGCACCATGTACTCCAAGCGGAGTCGTGTGGAAGCATTGTATACCCTGCGCAGTGAAGGACCGCTGAGTCTTCGATCACCAGACCACTGAGCGGTCCTTCACTGCGCAGGGTATACAATGCTTCCACACGACTCCGCTTGGAGTACATGGTGCACAGCACGGGCAGCACGCCCATGTTCACCACCCACACGAACACGAGTGCTCCGCGCCAAAGTCGTGGGCGTGCTCGCCACCAGGTCGAAGCACCTCGCCAGTGTTCCCATGCCGTGAAGCCGACGATGAAGAACAGTGGCACGATCGGCAGCATGAAGCGTTCCTGCTTGTTTGGGAAGTAGGAGTGGACCGCGAGGAACAGCAGGATCGGCAACCACAACAACAGTGGCGAAGTGCGCCGGAAGAAACCGAAGAGCACCGCGAGGCTCAGCGGTGGAATGAAGATACCGGCGAGCAGCAAGAGGTAATTGTACCAGGGCAGCACCCCGTACGTGGTGGTGTTCGCGAGGTTGTAGAGCACGTACTGCGTCAGCTCCGCGAAGGGCCTGCCCCATAGAAAGAGATCGATGCCTCCTTGGATCACCGCGAGTGGAAGCAGTATACCGACCCCATAGCCCATCATGGGCAACCAGCGGCGTTGTATGAGAAGCACCAGCCCGGGCCCGGCGGCGAAGAAGATCGTTTGGAAACGGACGTTCGTCGCCATGCCGATCCAAATGCCTGCGATCAAGGCATCCTTCCATGTCGGGCGGTCAGCGCGTTGCACCAATTGCCACGCACCGAGCATGAGGAAGGGGATGCACACCACTTCCACCAAGTTGCGCACGGCGAGGAAGGGCATGAAGCAGAAGAGCGCCAGGAACAGGCCGGTGCGCCAGGCGATCACGGGGTCCGAAAGACCAAGCGCGATGCGATATCCTACGCGCACCACGATCAAGCTCCACAAAGCGTGTAGGAGCCGCACCACCACCATCAGCAGTTTCGGATCGGTCATGCCTATCGCCTTCAGCCCACTGAAGAGTAGATAATGCAGGCCCACATAGAAGAAGCTGTGCCCGCTGGGAGTTGGCGTGTCCGGTTGGTTCCATGGCAGCCAGTAGTTGTAGTCGTGGCCATCCACCCAGCTCGCGGCGGCTTCGATGATCAGGAAGTGGTCGTCGTGCGCGAAGTAGCCGGGGCTGAAGAGTGCAGCCACGAGCCGCGGAACGAGTGCGATAAGCGTGAGCCACGCCAGTGCATTCGCGGGTGGCACGTCCCAGATACGCGCGATGCGCTTGAGCATGGTGCGAAGATGCATCGCGTGCGGATAGCGTGCACGCAATGGCGTATCTGCGATGGTCTGTGGGATGACTTCGAGATGGACTCTACTTCAAGCGCCGCATCACGCCTTCCACTTGCAGTGTAGCGAAGTTCGATCGTCCTTCGATGCGTACTTCCTCCTCGGTAACTGAAAGGATCCGGACGAAGAGCGTATCGGTCGGGCGTGTGCGCCATGGTTCTTCACCCTTTAGTACCCTGCGATCGGTGAGCACGTAGGTGCACTCCCCCGTCCAGGTCACCTTGAAACGCATCTTCATGCCCATTGAGGAAACCACCTCGGTCTGGCGCCTGCCCTTTCGAGTGACCACCGATGTGCTGTTCTTGTCCTCTGCGTCCATGGCAAAAACACCATTGCGCGCCGCACGGCAATCGAGCGTTTTTTGGCCGCTGGATCCTATACTGCTCAACACAAGGGCAATGGTCAAAAGCAGTGGAGCCTTTCGCGATAGGTTTTCCATGGTCAAAGCAGGGAGGTCTACGTTGATCATGGTCGGGGTTTGTTCAGCGCGACGATGCCTACATAGCCCATGACCGCGAAAGGTGCCAGCAACGCCAACCAAAGTCCGAAGACCTTCAGCAGGAATGGAAGCAGCACGGCCGTGGTGAAGCCGAACACCGCCAGAAAGATGAATGGTTTGTGGATCTGCTTGCGCTTGCGGTAGTCGATGAAGAGCAGGATGATCGGTAGTAGGCCGATGATGCCACCAACGACCGTCACGATGCCCACCAATGGACCAGCGCTTCCCATGGCGCCAATGTATCCAGCACGCTTCAGCATTCTTAACAGCCCGGCGTTTTCGGTCCGGCGTCCGCGAAGCCCAAATGGCGATCTTTGGCCGATCATCGAACCCACCATGAACAAGCAACTCGTAATCGCCTTCTCCACGCTGCTCGCGATCGCCTGCAACACCGCGCCCACCGAACTGGCCGCTCAGGACAAAGGCAATGTCACTAGCTACGGTGACAAGATCACCACCGATGGTGCGATCAGCACCGCTGAACTTGTGAAGGAGATGTCCGCTACGGATTCCCTGGCCACCAAGGTGGAGTGCGAGATCATCACCAGTTGCACCAGGAAGGGGTGTTGGATGGACGTGAAGCTGCCCGACGGTAGTGCGATGAAAGTGCGCTTCAAGGACTATGGCTTCTTCGTGCCCACCAAAGGACTCGAAGGTCGACACGCTGTGATGCAGGGTTACGCGAGCAAGGAGGTGACAGACGTGGCCACATTGCGCCACTACGCCGAAGATGCGGGCAAGAGCAAAGAGGAGATCGCCAAGATCACCGAGCC
>JBKJPT010000276.1:0-31355 GCA_046595075.1 Flavobacteriales bacterium | reverse complement strand
GTCGGTCTCGCGGATGGCATCGCGCAAGGTGTCGTTGGCCTTCACAGCAGCGACCAGGGGCGTTCGCACCAATGCGATCGCGTCCTTTTCTACAGGTTCGATGTAGATGGTGCGCTTGTCGGGGAAGTGGGTGATGCCATTGAAGTGAAGGTCGAAGCCCCGTTGACCAGTCACCCCGCGAGCAATGCCAGCACAAATCTCAAGTTCGCAGTCCAATGGCAGGTCGGCGAAGAAGAGCGTGATGTGCGGCACGGTGTTGCGCCCGCTGAACGAACCGATCTGCGCGTGCAACATGCCGCGCATACGATCCACTTCCGCAGAAAGCGCATTGTTGGGGAGGATGGTGAGGAGATAGCGTTGAAGCATGGCTCAATGAGCGGAGTAGTGCGTACCGCGTCCTGTGCCCTCACGAACAAGGGCGTTGTTGCGCAGCATGATCTCCAGATCCTTCTTCACGGTGGGCAACGACAAGGACAAGGCAGCAGCGATCCCGCCTGCTTGTGCACCAGCGTGGGCTTGGATGTAGCGCAGGATGTTCCGCTGGCGAACGTTCAGCGCTGTGATGGTGCCCTTCACTTCCAACTTGGCGCGCAGCTTATCCATCATCACCACAAGGCAGTCGAGGAAGAAATGCACCCAAGGTGTCAACTCTTCACCCGGGCGTTGGGCCTGGCAAGCGCGCAGCACGCGGTAGTAGTCGCTCTTCCGCCGCTCGATCTCGTGCTCAAAGCTGACGTACTGCACCCACGGGTAGCTCTGTTGCAGCAGCAACAGCGTGGCCAGCAAGCGGCTCATGCGCCCGTTGCCGTCCTGGAACGGATGGATGGTGACGAACTCGTAGCAGCACGCGGCGACGCGCACCAAAGGATGCACTTGCTCCGGCTGGCCGTACCAAGCGATCAGGGCACGCATGGCGCTCTCCGTCTCCACACCGGGCGGCGTGGTAGCGAAGACGACCGTGCGACTGCCATCGGCGGCAGTTGCTTCGACAGCATTGGGCTGCTGCTTGTAGTTGCCCCGGTGCCAAGCGTCCTTGGTGCTATACTGGAGGGTGAGCTTGTGCAAATGCTTCAACTCGCTCTCTCCCACTCGGATGTCAGCGAAGGCCTCACTGATGGTGTCGAGCGATTCGAAATAGCCCGCCACTTCCTGCTGGTCCCGGTCCTCGAGCTTGGTGATGTCCAACTGCGCGAGCAAGGCATCCACTTCCGGATCAGCAAGGCGACTGCCTTCAATGCGGGTGGAAGCGCCCACACTTTGCACGGTGGCGATGGACTTCAAGTGCTTCAAGGACCGGCCCTCACGGCGCTCGATGCTTGCCCACTCGCCCGCGAAACGGTCCACGCGGCTGATGGCCTGCAGCAGGTCCCAGGTCAGGTCGAGTCGGAAGGTGTGGACGGTAGACATATCCGCAAATATGCGTTAATATCCGATCCGTATCCGCAAATGCAGCACATATATCCGGGAATAGACGCAAACAGCCAAAACGTATCCGCAAACGAGCTCGCCCTCGCAGCCTGAGCCAACCCTCGAACGAACACTCCTTCCCCACGTTAGAACTCCCTCAACTCCGAAAGTCATGTCAACCGAAACCAAACCCAAAGCCCTCCAAGGCGGCGAATTCCTGGTCCGCGAGAGCGCACCCCAGGACATCTTCATTCCCGAGGAGTTCAACGAGGAGCAGCGCATGATCGCGCAGACCTGTACTGAGTTCCTGCAACAGAACGTGTGGCCAAACGTGGAGGCCATCGACCACCAGGAGGAAGGGTTGATGGTGAGCCTGCTGGAGAAAGCGGGCGAACTCGGCCTGCTCGGCATCAGCGTACCGGAGGAACTTGGCGGCTTCGGCAAGGACTTCGTGACGACGATGCTGGCCACCGAGCGCACAGGCGCGGGCTACAGTTTCAGCGTGGCACTCTCTGCGCACACGGGAATCGGCACCTTGCCTACACTCTACTACGGCAACGAGGAGCAACGCAAGAAGTACATCCCCAAGCTGGCCAGCGGCGAATGGAAGGCGTGTTACTGTCTTACCGAACCCGGCAGCGGCAGCGATGCTAACAGTGGCAAGACTAAGGCGGTGCTCACGCCCGATGGCAAGCACTACCTGATCAATGGCCAGAAGATGTGGATCACCAACGGTGGCTTCGCCGATGTGTTCACCGTCTTCGCCAAGATCGACGACGATAAGAACCTCAGTGCCTTCATCGTGGAAAAGGGCTTCGGCGGTATCACATTGAACCCCGAGGAGAAGAAGATGGGGATCAAGGGCAGCAGCACGCGCCAGGTCTTCTTCAACGACTGCAAAGTGCCGGTGGAGAACCTGCTCAGCACGCGCGAGAACGGCTTCAAGATCGCGGTGAACATCCTGAACATCGGCCGCATCAAGTTGGCGGGCGCAGCACTCGGTGGTGCAAAACAGACGCTGGAACTCGCGATCAAGTACGCCAACGAACGCATGCAGTTCGGCAAGCCGATCAGCAGTTTCGGTGCGATCCAGCAGAAGCTGGCCGACATGGCCATCTATTGCTACGTGGTGGAAAGCGCGACCTACCGTTGCAGCTACGACATGGAGCAGGCCATCGAAGCGTTGGAGGCCGGTGGTGCCGAGCACGCGACCGCGTTGCTCAAAGGAGTGGAGCAATACGCGGCAGAAGCAGCCATCCTGAAAGTGGCAGGCAGCGAATGCCTCGACTATGTGTGTGACGAGGCCGTTCAGATTTACGGCGGCATGGGCTACAGCGCCGAAAGTCCCGTGGAGCGCGCCTACCGCGACAGCCGCATCAACCGGATCTTCGAGGGAACGAACGAGATCAACCGCCTGCTCACGGTAGACATGCTGCTGAAGCGCGCGATGAAAGGCCAGCTCGACCTGATGGGTCCGGCGATGCAAGTGGCTTCCGAACTCATGGGCATTCCCGACATGCCAGAGCCCGATGATTCCTTGCTCGGCGAGGAGAAGCGCATGGTGGCGAACTTCAAGAAAGCGGTGCTGATGGCCGCCGGTGGCGCCGCGCAGAAGCTGGGCCTCGGGCTCGGCGATGAGCAGGAGATCGTGATGCGCATTAGCGACATGGTGATCGACACCTACCTCGCGGAGAGCGTGCTGCTGCGGACATTGAAACTTGCTTCGATGAAAGGCGATGGTGCCTGCGCCGAACAGATCGCGATGGCACAGATCTACATCCGTGATGCTGCGGACCGGATCGCCAAGAACGCCAAGGAAGCAGTGAGCGCTTTCGCCGAGGGCGACGAACGCCAAGCGATGCTCATGGGCGCGAAGCGCTTTACCAAGTACCAACCGTTCAATAGCGTAAAAGCGCGGCGGGCAGTGGCGGACAAGCTGATCGGGGAAGGGAAGAATCCGTATTAGCCCACGACCATATGTTGTTGTACAACACACCGCAGAAGTGGTGTGTTGTTCAACATACACCAGCGGCAGTCTAAATTCGTTGCATGCTCCGTCCCTCCACTTCGCTTTTGCTCGTTTCCACATGCACCATAGCACTGAACGCTTCCGCACAATGGACCACGGGAGCGGCATTCACCTCTTCGCAACAATTCAGTGCAGCCGTGGCCTTCGACGCCAACAATGCCCTCTTCGTGAACGGCTCGTTGGATCCATTCTCATACAACAGCGAAGGGCAGATCATTTCCACCACCTCCGGCAACCTCGGCCAAGGCACCGTGTTCTACTACCCTGCCGGGCTGGTGTTGGAGGACATTGATGGCTGGGCCGGGGCGACACCAACTTACTCCGACAGCTACTACTGGGCCGTGGGAAGCATACGCACGATCACCTTTCAAGTGCGCCGCAGTGTGGTGGTGCGCAACTATCCTGGCTATCTGCCAACCCCGTTCATGGAAGTGTACACTGGCTTGAACCGATACTATCGATGCGTGGATTTCCTGGATGAACTCACCGGCTTTTGCGGGGGTGCTACCATGGCCGGTGATGGCTTGATCGATCGGAGCATGGACGGCGGCCTCACTTGGGCGCAGACCGATACGTTCCCCGGTCAGATCATCTCGCGCATCCGCTTCGTGAATGACGAAGTGGGCTTCGCGGTGAGCAATGGATCGCATTGGCAGGTGAGCGGCACGGTGGAACTGCCCGATAGCGGCCGCGTGTACCGCACCACCAATGGCGGCGACACATGGACGAGCGTTCTCTCCAATACCCAGCATGGGTTTTCCGGCGTGTGGTTCACAGACGTCCTCAATGGCTGCGTAACGCGGAACGATGGCGTGATCCTGCGCACCACGGATGGTGGTGAGAACTGGTCGACGACAATCATCGCGCTAGCACCGCCCTTTTTGCTCACCGCCGTAACCGGCACGCCGAACGGAACGCTTTACGCCAGTGGGTATCGCACGGACAACACGGGCGCGATCATTCTGGCAAGCACCGATGGCGGACAGAACTGGGAACTGAACCACTACTCATCAACCGGAGTCGGTAGGCGGATCAACAACATCTACTTCTACGATGACCAAGTGGGCTACGCCCCTGCCTGGACCTGCGTATGGCGCACGGGGAACGGCGGCAACCTGAACACCCAGGTGCCCGATGCGGTGGCCACACAACACGGGCTGCTCTATCCCTCGCCGGCCAGCGATGTAGTGACCGTGGAACTTGCCGAGTACGCATCGACCTTAACAGTGGTGGATATTGCGGGCCGGACCGTTGCGCTTTATACGGGACCGATGGCGACCCGACATACCCTAGCTATCGCGGCACTTCCGAGCGGCGCTTACCGCGTGTTGGTCGATGGTCCCAACGGGCGGATCTCACTTCCACTATGGAAGGAATAGTGCACACCGGCATGGCGCTGGTGCGTTTCCCCCGCTCTACTGATCGGATCGCCAGACCTTCGCCGAGAGGAATGAGCGCCAGGCGATGCTGATGGGTGCGAAGCGGTTCACGAAGTACCAGTCGTTCAATAGTGTGAAGGCGCGGAGGGTGGTTGCGGCGAAGATGATCGGGGAAGGGAAGGATCCGTTCTGATCAGAACGGATACCCGATCGCGATGTTCAGCACTACGTTCCGGTTCCATCGCTCACTGTAGTCGTCGAAAACCCAGCGATCTCCTGCGGGTAGATCAGGTCGCCGGATGGCGGTGGCAAGATCCAACCGCACCACGATCACTTTTGGATCGATGCGCAGGCCGAGGCCGACATCCACCGCGATCTCGCTCACGAAGCTGTCCCACTTGAACACGCCTCCAGGACGCGAAGGGTCATCGCGCAGCAACCAGATGTTGCCCGCATCGGCGAAGAGCGCGGCTTTGAAAATGCCCGAGAGACCGAAACGATATTCAGTACTGAACTCCAGCTTCAGGTCGCCCACTTGGTCCACGAGGAGGTTGCCGGTTTGTTGCGACACATAACTACCCGGTCCAACACTTCGTGCCCTGAACCCCCGCAAACTGTTGGTACCACCGGCGTAGAACTCCTTCACATAAGGCACCACATGGGTATTGCCATAAGCAACGGCCGCGTGCGTGAGAAGCCGCGTGACCCACTGGCCTTCGTGCGCACCCAAGTTGTGGTACCAGCGTAGTTCAGGTCGAAGGCGCACATATTGCGAATACACTTGGCCGAAGAGCGTGTAGGGATCATCAACCGATGGTGTGCCGCGGTCGATGCTCTGGATCGCACCGGGTATGTTGCCGCTCTCGTCGAACCCTACGCTGTAAACCAGCCAGTCGCGCTGGGTATCGCGGTTCTTGGTACTGCGCGTGATGGTATAGCCGGATCCCACGATGAACTGGTCCTCGAAACTGCGTTGGATGGTGGGGTTCTCCGCGAGGAAGGTGTTGAAGTCATCAGAGGTGAAGTACAGGTTGTTGAAACTCACCTCGAGCAATTGCACCTCGTGCCATACGCGTCGCTCGCGGTGCCAGTTGAAGCCGAATGAGGCGGTGCTACTGAGCATGCCGTAGAGGCCGATGCGCCGATAAAGCCCATAGCCCACGGCGATGTTAGTGACCGGGGTGCTGCTGCGCAGGCCCTTCGGTTCCCCGAAGATCAGCCTGCGCGGTATGGCCACCGCCGCCTTGATACCGAGCTGGTATGCGTTGGTCCCTTTGCCTACGCCGGCGATCTGTGTCTCGTAAGTGCCGTTCATGTCCAGGGTGAACTGCTCGGCTCCACCAAAGAGATCACGATCCACCAAGCCCACGCGCGCTCCGGGTCCAGCGAAGTTGTTGCTCTTGCTCACCACGTTCATCTCCGCGAAGAGCGATCGTTGTTTCATAGGAAGCAAGGCGATGTTCGCGTTGAGCACACCGGATCGAGATGTATCGTCGGTATATGCGACAAGCACGTTCCGGAACACGCCGTAGCTGGTGAGGTAGCGCTGCATGGCATTGGTGCGCTCCAGGGAGTAGGTGCTTGACGGCCGAACGAAAACTCCACGTAGAACCGTTCGTGGGCGGTACATGTCCAGGTAGTTCACGTAGTGTACGCTGTCCACGAGCACGGTATCGATCGGCGGAAGTACATCGTCCTGGTCCCCGTGCAATGTCACTATACCGATGCGATAGTGCATGCGCTTCGCGTTGCTCGCGGTGGGCTTCACGCGCAAGTGCGCGGTGATCGGCTTGCCGTTGGTGGCGGTGTCGGCGGTCCAGATCAGGTCCTCGGCACGAAGGCGGTACCACCCTAGGTCCCGAAGGCGATCGCTCACCCGCGCACGTTCGCCGGTGAGGCGGGCTAGGTCAAACGGCTCTCCGGCCAGCACCGTGGATAATGCGCGCTGTTGTGCAAGTGCGCTGTCGAGCCCTGCTCCGTTGGGGTCGCCCATGGCAATGGCCCCGAACACATGCACAGGTCCTGGTTCCACGGTGAACACCACCGATGCCTTGCGACCGTGCGGCATCACCGCGTAGCTGCTGCGTGCAGCGAAGTAGCCGCGGTTGTTCATACGGTTCACCAGCGCCGCGTTGATGTCAACCACGGGTACTTGATCGAGGTATACGGGCGGTGTACCGAGCTTGTACTTGAGCCAGTAACGTATCCCCTTCAGCTTCTTCGGCTCCTTGATGGTGTTGTGCAAGGCCACGCTTGGCCGCCTGCCCAAGAGGCTCACATTGGCTTCGGGCTTTACGATCTCTTCCAACTGCCGCTTCGCCCCTTTCGCGTCGAATGCCGGCTGGTCCGTCCACTCCACCGCGAAGCCGTTGTAAAGCGGTCGATCCGGGGTGGCATAGCGTAGACCACTGCACGCTGTGAGCGACACTGCAACAGCGATGAAGCCCAGACGATGCATTCCGCTTCCTATCGGATCGCGATCAGGTATGTATCCCTTCGTTCTCACTTCTGTTCTTCGCCACGCTCCACCGCTCGCTGTTCAAGGATCGCCTTCCTGCGTCGTCCGCGTTCACGGCCGTGCGGTTCGAAATCCCGACTGAGCATGATCGCGAATCCGTTGTTCACGATCGCGCCATCGTACATATCATAAGCGTTCTCGTGGAAGAGGCGCAAACGCAGTCGTCCGTCCTCGGTGATGCTGTAAGCGATGGCGTACTGCGGTGCGTTGGTGTTGGAAACGCCGGCCGCGCTGGAGTTCTTCTCATTGCTCCCCACACTACCACCGGCCTCTAGGCTCACGCGCTCGTTGAGGATGCGCTGCGTCACTTTGTAGTCCACGGAAGTACGCGAGTAGCTCTGGCCACCTTCGGTCTGGTCATAGGTGTTCACACCCAGTTCGATATCCATGCCTTTGATGCCATTGCCGGCCAGTCGGTTCAGTTGCTGGGTGAGGAGCCCGTTCACGGAGTTCTGCGCAGCGGTCGTGCCCAAGCTGCTGCCGCCTTGTTCCGTGGAGCTTTCGTTCTCGATGAAGGTATTTAGCACCAGGAGGCCGAACACCTGCCGGTTCATCTCCTCGCTGTTACCGGGTTTGGACAATTGGTCCAGTACACTGTTCACCTGCGGATAACTGTTGCGCACCAGCCGGTCCATATTGAGCCCGAAGCTGATCACTGGTGACTGCACCGTCTCACGCATGTTGATGAGCACATCGAACGGAAGGCGCACTTGCAAGGTGTTGCGTTCGCCTTCGGTGAGGCCGCCGCGCGAATTGGCCACCAGCGGATAGGGTGCGGCCGTTGTGCTGTACTTCGCTTGTATGTCCATGCGTCCCGCGAGCGGATCGCCGTCCCACACAATTGTGCCGCCAGGCACGAAGGTGAACTGCTTCTTCACGAGGCCGTAGAACTCCACATCGTAGCCGCCACCCATTACGGTGAAGGGACCCTGCAAGTACATATCGCGATCGGTGTTGTACCGAAAGACCAGATCGGCCTCGCCACTGAAGGTGGCCTTGTCGCCCGTAGTGGGGTCGATCACCACCGCGAAGTGCGCGCGACGATCCAATGCGACCCGCAGGTCCAGATCAACGCCCGGCAGTTGCGCTGCGAGCGAATCGCGCAGCATGGCACCATCGCCACCCGCCTTAAGGCTATCGCGCGGATCCAGCTCGGCCGTGAATTGCACAATGCCTTCGTGATCGATCAGGTCCACTTTACTGCCCGGCAACACAATGCTCATGTCGGTGCTGTCCAGCACGCCGATGTTGCCCTTCACTATGGGGACGTTGGCGTTGCCACCAATATGCAGGTCGATGCTGCCGAAGAGCTTGCCATGGAAGGTGGGGTTGTCCTTCGCCGTATTGTTCACTAGCAGGAAACGATCAGTGCGTAGTTGCAGGTCCAGACGTGGTGCTGCAGCAGCAGCGGTGAGTACGCGCCCATCCAAATGGAATTGGTTTCCATCCGCGTCCCGGACTTCAAGATCATGCAAAGCAAGCCCCTCTTTGTTAAAGTGTAGAGTATCCCGCGGAATGTGGTAGACCGATCCCGTTTGCACCAACCCGATGAGTGCGTCTTCAAATGCGGTGTAGCCGGTCACGACGATGCGGTCACCTTGCTGCGTGTAGTTCAGTTCACCCGTCATCGTCCCGCCCACATCGAAGAGGTATTCCTTCACGAACGGACGAAAAGCCGAGAGGTCATGCAGGTCTAAGTCCGAAGCGATGCTGATATGCGGGGTCGCGCTGGACAGATCCACCATTGCATCGGCGCTCACCTGGTTCGCAGGATGATCCAACGCGAAGGTGCCGTTGTATACGTTCGCATTTCCCTCTTCGAATTGGGCCTTCAAGGTGCCGAAGGATACTCCCATCACCTCCAACTTGGAGACCTGCATATCGGCCATTGCCCGCACATTATCCCGGATGGGCAACACCAACGTGCCATCGAGCGTGCCCTTGAACAGCGCGAGACTGTCAACGCTGTATATCAAGCCACCAATGGTCCTGAGCTCGAAGTCCGAGAATTCCAACCGGTCGCCGTCAGCACCGGTGCTCAGTTCAACCCGTTGCCCGGCATTGCTGATGAAGAACTCGTGCGCTCGAAGCCCGACGCTCTCGATCGAGATCGCATTGTTCGCGCCGGCCAGCCAAACTTCGCGATCGAGCACGAGATCTTCGTGCAAATGCAAGATGATAACAGCGTTCTCACGCCGCAGGTCCACTCCGATCCGATAACGATCCACCTCACCGTCGCGCATGCGCAACACGGTGCGCAATGCGCCGGGCGCATTGGTGGTCTCCACGAACAGGTCGTCCAATTGGAGACTGTCGCGCTTCAGCTGCTTCACCTGCAAGGTGGCCTTCAGTTCAGGCCCCGTGGCATCCAATGCTAGGATCAGTTCGCGCACGTCGATACCATCGTAGTTCACGCGCGGTAGATCAAGGTCCAACTTCAAGGCATCACTGTCGCTGTCGTAGTGGCCTTCTAGCTGATTCATTTCCAAACGAGCGAGTTCCGGCAGCACCAGTGCGAGCAGCGCACCATCCTCGGGCAGTTGCATTTCCAGGTCGATGTGCCTGCCTTGGGGCGGAACGAAAACATAGGGCTCCACGAACGCACCGACCAAGCGTTCCCGTAAAAGTGAAAGCGTGCTGTCCAAGGAGAGGTTGGCGCGGTAGGTGAGTTGGCCCGCGTCGCAATCCAACGTGACTGCTGTCGTATCGGTCCCCAGCAGACCATCAAGCGCAAAACGCTCGAAGGTGAAGTTCCGGTCCGTGTTGAACAGCCGGAAGCCCGGTGCGCGCAATGCCACGCGACCGAAGCCCCCCGAGGTGAATGCGAGGTTCCCGGTGATGCGACCATCGCCGTTCAACTTGTGCGCAGTAAGACCGAGGTCCTCAAAGTGGAATTGTTCTACCACGAGGTCCAACGATGTGGAGAGGCTATCGCCGGGCCCCGGCCATCCAGCGCGCGCTTGCAATTGCAGCTTCAATGCTTCGGCCGCGCTGGTGAGATCCATGAAAATGGAATCACCCTGCACATCCGCGTTCAGGCGCAAAGCGCTCAGATCTCTGCCGTGGTACGTGAGCACGGCAGGCTTCAATTCAAGCGAACCGGAGCGCGACGGTCCGTTCAGGTGGTCGCCGGAAGCCATGAGCGTGAAGGAGACCGGTGCCAATGCGGTGTCGCTGATGAGTTCGGCCAGATCCAAGCCAACCGCCTTCAGGTCGAGGTCGATCGCATCGGGCAATGTGCCGCGCCAACCGCGGAACCCGGCATCGCCGCTGATCTGCCCCAGGTCGGTATCCAAGGAGAAAGCGCTACGCATTTCATCCGCGCCCCCGTTGGCGTTCCCGCGCAGCGACAACCGGTGTGGGAAGACCACATGCGAGGGCAGAAACGCTTGCACCACTTGGCGCATGCCTTGGCCCATGACCAGTTCATCCACCACCAAGTTGTAGGTGCTGTTCGGCCACAGGTGCACATCGTGCAAGCTGCCGCTCATGCGCACTCGACTGCCCGCATCGCCGTCCAACTCCAGCCCGGCCTTCGCGATGTCGCGCGCTGTGCCTTCGGCCCAAGCATGCATGCGCCACATTTCCCGTGTTGCAGCGGTCGGTGGCAATTCAACACCGAAGCGGTGCAACACCGGCAGCAGTTCGGACATGCGAACATCACCTTGCACATCGGCTTTCAGCGGGATCGTCCGCGGTGCATGGTACGCTGTGCTCATGTCGCCGGGCGCAGCACTGAAGTTGAATGCGAGGCTATTGCCGAACGCGCTCAATGATCCATTGCTCAACGAAACAGAATCGGGCGTGGCCTCCACACCCACTGCCAGCCGCATGCGCTGCTGTTCCGGCCAACCGCGCATTGCGAGGCTGTCCAGTTGCAGCGCAATGCGTTCGTTGCTGATGTCGATGCTATGCGCGTCGATGTCGATGTCATTGTACACGATGTGTTCGCTGTCCAAATGCGAAGGCAGCCTGAAGCTGCCGTCGGTACGGGTGTGCAGCGCAATACCGCTGTTGGCCACATGCAAGCGATCAATAGCGAGGTCCCAGTCCTGGGCCCAGTAGCGGAATCCATCGTGCTGGTCCAACCACAGCGGATCAACACGTATGGTGTCGTTCGTTGCAAGGACAACGTTCGTGATCATGCCGAAATTGAAGCCTTCAAGGTCAACGTTCTCCATTGCGATCCGTTGGTGGGCTGCATCCATGTCGTGTGCGTTCAATTCGCCGTGGTGCAAGGCCATCCATAGGCTATCGCCCGTATCAACAGTGGTCAGACTGAACTGAACACTGTCCAGCCGGACCGTGTTGAAGGCGATGTCGAGGTCCGCGAGCGGGTTCTTGAACGCCGGATAGCTCGACGTGGCTGCTTCGCCACCGACCTTGCGAACATCCACCGTCGCTGCGCGCAATAGGATACCATCGACGTGGAGTTTGAATGGTGCCAGCGCGAATGAATCGACCGATACGCTCAGTTCTCCAATGCGAGAAGAGAGCGAAAGCTCAGCCGGTTGCAAGTCAAGATCAAAGTGGACGCGCTGCAGGCGGATGGCGCCCATATCCAGCGCGAAGCCACCAGTGCTATCGGTGACCACATCATCCTTCGCGCTCTTCGCTCCAGCGAATGCATCGGCGATGAAGTCGAAGTTGAAACTGCTGTCAGGGTATTGCCGCAAGGTGGCCCGCACACCATGGAGGTCGATATCGCCGAGGCTGATCCTGCCGTTCAGCAGCGCGCGCAGCCCCACCGAAGTGCCCACATGTTGCGCGCAGAGCAAGGTGTCGCCGTGCTCATCCTCCATGTACAATCCTTCCAAGACAAGATCGAGCGGGAAGTGGACCTGCAGACTTTCGAGCCGCACCGCGGTGCCGGTCTTCTCTTCAAGGAACGAGACCGCCTTGCCGCGGATCATGTTCTGCACCGGAGGCAGGTAGAGCAGCACAATGGCAAGGATCACAAGCACTATGACCACGATCACCAGTTTGATCGTTGCCCGTAACAGCCAACGGAGCCATTTCCTCCGGGCCTTGGTGGGCTTGGCAACGTCGGTATCGGATGGTGGTGCGGACAATGCGACGAAATTACGCCCGTCCCGATGTCCGGTACAGAAAGGCATTAGCCACTAGAGATCTGGATCAGCTACGCGCGATGGCCATGAAGTGAAGGCGTAGTTTCGGGGCATGAATCGATCAACGTTGTTGTTGTGCCTTTGGCTAGCAAGCTCGTTGCGCGCACAAGAATGGCAGCAGTTGCCGGACTTTCCCGGAACTGAGCGGGATGATGCCGCTTCGTTCAGCCACTACTGCAAGGTGTATGTGGGCACGGGCATACAAGTGGGCTGGTCGCTCACCAACGATTGGTGGCGATATGATGTGGTCCAGGGAAGTTGGATCCCGGTCGCATCGCTTCCGGCCACACCACGCCAGTATTGCACAGCACAGTCCATCGATGGTGTGGGCTATCTCTTCGGCGGTCTGGATGCTAGCGCTCCGTTGAACGAGCTCTGGGCCTACGACACATCGAACGATAGCTGGACCGCACGTGCATCGCTTCCTGCTATTGGCCGATACGCCTGCGCTTCTTTCGTGGCAAACGGAAAGCTGTACATCGCTGGCGGGTTGATCGCCGGCGGCGGCGCCTTGAACGAGCTTTGGGAATACGACCCGATCGCCGATACATGGGACCAGCGCGCGAGCATTCCTGGCGTGCCGCGGCATCGCGCCACCGCAACAACCATCTGGCAAGTGAGCGAGGAGAACGGACTTGTAATTGGCGGCGCGGACGCTGCTTATGTCGCGCTGGACGAGGTGTGGCGCTATGTTCCCTCCTCCGATTCCTGGATCGCAGCCGCACCACTGCCCGAAGCCAGGTTCGGCGCCTCCTCGTCCTTCGATGTGGAAACACCAGTGGTCATGGCGGGAACCACCAACAATGTCGATTTCCATGCTGGCGGTTACGCATACAACCCCTTCTTTGACGAATGGGCTCTATACCCGGAAGTGCTTCCCAGCGGCCGGCGCGGCGGGGTCATGGGCTTCAGCCATTGGTGCAGCGGCCTCTACTTCATGTACTACGGCACCGGCCTCGACCAAGACCTTGTCCGTCACAACGATTGGTATTCGACCGGCTTCGCCTTCGGCATCCACGAAGGACCGCTTGCACGGATCACCGTTTCGCCGAACCCGACCATCGAGCGCATCACGATCAATGGACAGCAAGCCGGAGAACCATACGTGGTGCAAGATGCGCTTGGCCGCACCTTGATCTATGGTGTGACATCGTCGATCATGGACTTGTCCATCGCCCAACTCGCGCCGGGTCGCTATTCGTTCGTTGTCCTGCATTCTATTGGCCGATCGCGCGCTCCGTTCATCAAACTCCCCTGATGCAATTCCTCTCCCCCGAACTCGATCACTACGCCGAAGCGAATAGCGCGCCTGAACCTGCCTATTTGCGTCAACTGGCTGAAGAAACGCGCGCGAGCATCGACATGCCGCAGATGCTTAGCGGCCACCTGCAAGGGCGCTTCCTCAGCCTCATGAGCAAGTTGCTCGCGCCCAAGCTCGTGCTTGACATTGGCACCTTCACCGGGTACAGCGCGCTGTGCATGGCCGAGGGTTTGGCTTCCGATGGTGCGCTGCATACCATCGATATCAAGACACCACTAGCGCCGCTCGTGGATCGCTACATCCGCAAGGCCGGTTTCCATGAGCGCATCCACCAACACCTCGCGCCCGCCACCGAGGTGATCCCGCGCATCCAAGGCACCTTCGACCTGGTATTCATCGATGCCGACAAGCAGAACTATTCCAACTACTTCGACCTGGTGGTGGATCGCGTGCGCCCAGGTGGCCTAATCATAGCCGACAATGTGCTATGGAGCGGCAAGGTGCTGGATGATCGCGCCGCCCAAGATGCAGAGACCCGTGGACTAGCGGACTATGCCTCGAAGATCAA
This sequence comes from Flavobacteriales bacterium, assembly GCA_046595075.1. Taxonomy (GTDB): domain Bacteria; phylum Bacteroidota; class Bacteroidia; order Flavobacteriales_F; family PHOS-HE28; genus PHOS-HE28. The sequence goes on along the minus strand of JBKJPT010000276.1, from coordinate 17,064 downwards.
AGACGATGCACGCGTGGAGAACATGTTGCTCCCGCTCCGTGATGGACTGCTGATCAGCCGTCGTCGTTAATCGAAGCGCTTCTGGGAGCAGCACAGTGGCTGGCTATCTTGCTCCGCTCCATGATCGACCTGCGCTCCGATACCGTCACAAAACCAACCGCTGCCATGCGCGAGGCCATGCTGCATGCGGAGGTTGGCGACGATGTCTTCGGTGAGGATCCCACCGTGAACGCGTTGGAGGAACGTATGGCCGCGCTCTTCGGTCACGAGGAAGCCTTGTTCTGTTCCAGTGGAACGCAGACGAACCAGATCGCCATCAACGTTCACACGCGCCCGGGAGATGAAGTGATCTGCGAAGAAGGCGCGCATGTGTACCGCTACGAAGGCGGCGGTATGATGGCCAATAGCGGTTGCAGCGTGAAGCATGTTCCTGCGGATCGCGGTCGGTTCACAGCCGCAGACGTTGCGGCAGCAGTGAACGATCGTCAAGCAGCGTACCTGGCAAACTCCCGTTTGGTGGTGGTGGAGAACACCGTGAACCGCGGCGGTGGTGCCATCTGGGATCTGCGCGAAGTGGAGCGTGTCCGCCGAACCTGCGATGCGAACGACCTGATCCTTCACCTTGATGGCGCGCGCATCTTCAACGCCATGGCCGTGGACGGCAGTGACCCGAAGCACTGGGGAAAGCAGTTCCATTCCATTTCCATTTGCTTGAGCAAAGGGCTCGGCGCACCAGTGGGCAGCGTGCTCACCGGTAGCACGGCGTTCATCCACAACGCGCGTCGTGTGCGCAAGCGTTTCGGCGGCGGCATGCGGCAAGCGGGCATTCTCGCGGCAGCGGGAATGCATGCTATGGAACATCACGTTCCTCTCTTGGCGAAGGATCACGTCCGAGCACAACGGATCGCCCATGCCGTGGAGCCCATGCAATGGTGCGCGCAGCTCCTGCCCGTGGTCACCAACATCGTCATCTATGACCTGAAGGACGGTACCGACGCGAAGTCGCATGTTGCGAGTTTGGAAGCGAACGGTGTTCGCTGCTTCGCCATCGGCCCTCACCAAGTACGCATGGTCACGCATCTGGACATTACCGACGAGGACATTGAAAACACCATCGCTGCACTGCAGCGCATCACTCCATGAAAGCCGTTGTTCTCATCGCAGCACTTGCTCTGGGCTCCTGCGCCATGCCGCAATACGTGGGCAAGGGCACTCACGAGGGTGTGGAGATCTCCTATCGCTGGAACCATCCTGTCGGCAAGCCCAGCGAACTCTGGCTGCGATTGAAGAACACGACGGAGCAGGACAAGAGAGTGGATCTCGGCATCGACCTCTATTACCAGGGCCGCACGGTGGAAATGCTCACGGCCGATACCTGCCTGCGCGCAGGACAGGTGATGAGCGGGAAGCTGAACGGCATCTACTTCATACCCGAACGTGTGACCACTGCACAGATCAAGGAGGGTAGCGCCGCACTGGAGGTGACCCGCACATTGATCGCAGCTGGCACTTGCCCATGACGGAACGCAAGGCCATCGATCATTTGCTGCGCATCGCACTGGTGCTCTTCATCGTGGTGGCGGTAGGGTTCCTCGTGCGCCATGTGGTGGTGCTGCACCAGCGCGAGCAGGAGATCACCAAGCTCGCGCTTCAACGCACGCAACAAATGTTGCAGCTCCGGCTCGATGCCATGTTCCACGAATGGAGCGAGGATCTGCGGGAGGAAGCCGCTGCCGTGGAAGCCGCGGACTCGGCCACCGCATTGCGGTCATGGCAGCGCTGGATCCCCTTGATCGATTCGCATTGGGCCATTCTCAGCGTGCGCCTCGCCGATGAGCGCGGCAACGAGACCGCGATATACCGCAACGATACGGTGCTGGAGCTGGTCATCACCAACGAAGGAAGCAAGAACGGAGGACCGCTCGCAACGCGAGTGGATCAGCGCGGGGTATTGGATAAGGTGCAGGTCCCGTGGACCGCCTTCAAAGGCTACGATCCGCGCGAACGCATCTGGTTCAGTAAAGCGTTGGAGAACGATCGCGAGGAGCCGGTATGGAGCCTGCGCCAGTTCGGTGACTCATCGGAGCGCGTGCTCCAAGTATCGTACATGATCCGCGGTGGCGGTCCCGATGAACCCTTCCGCGTGCTGCTCTTCGATGTGGACATGGCGCGCAGCGATGCCATGGATCAACGCTCGAGCGGCATGGAAACACAGGGCACTGTGCTACTAACCGCCAACGGTAGCCCGCTCTTTTCACCGGCTGCAGATCGCCACGCGGACCTCCGAGAAGCATGCGATGTATTGCGCACACTGTGGTTGACCGATCAGCTGAAGCGCTACTTCAACTTCTCACTTCGCGGGCGAGCTTTCGCCGGCATGGTGGAACCCTTCCGCCTCAATGGCCTTGTGCTTCACAGCGGGATCGCGCTGGACACGGCACCCATAAGCGCATGGACGGCAGCCGACCGCCGCGTGGAGTGGACCGTGGGCATCATGCTGGGCATATTGATCGCATTGCTCGCGGCCACTTGGACGCGCGACAGGTACCGCAACAGCGCATTGCGCTTGCAGGCGCGGAAAACCCAGAACCAGACGCGCAAATTGGACAAGGTGATCGGCGAGCGCGAAGTGCTGAGCCGCGAAGTACACCACCGTGTGAAGAACAACCTGCAGGTGGTGAGCAGCTTGCTCAACCTGCAAGCGGCCAGCTTGAACGACGGACCCGTGCGCGAGGAATTCCTGCGCGGCAAACGCCGCATCGACACCATTGCGCTGGTGCACCACAAGCTATACGGCCTCACCGACCTGCGTAATGTGGACCTCGCGGTGTTCTTCTCGCAACTGATCGAAGCGCTGGCCAGCATGCACCGGCCACAGAGCGCCACGGTGAGCGTGAGCGTAGGAACAGCAGGCATCAAGAGCGACCAGGACACGGCGATCGAGCTGGGTATCGTGCTCTGCGAACTGATCTCCAATGCCTACCAGCACGCGTTTCCGTACGCCAGCGGTGGTCACATCGAAGTGATCGTAAGCAAGGTAGATGGCGATCTGCACCGCTTGTTGGTGCGCAACAACGGCGTGGCCATACAAGGTGAGGTGACCACCGGCCCCGGCAAATTGGGTTTGGAGATCGTGGATGCGCTCGCCGGTCAGCTCGATGGCAGTTTCCACATCAGGGCCGAGGAAGGTGTGGCCTTTGAAGTACTCTTCCGCATGCGGCGCCCGGCATCGAGCGGTGCAGTTCCCAGCGAGGAGGAGGATCACACGGGGTGATCGCTCAGCGCAACCACTCGATCTCCACGCGGCGTTCGCCGGGATCGCGGCCCATGCTGCGACTGTCGCCGTAGTAATTCACCAGCAAGTGCTGCGCATCGATACCTCGTTGCAACAAGTAGTTGCGCACGACCTTGGCGCGTTGCTCGCTCAGCCGCAGGTTCACGGCGCTATCGCCACTGCGATCGGTGTAGCCGGTTATCAGCACCTTCTCCTGCGGCGCGCGGGCCAATTGCTCGAAGACCTCGTTGAGCAGCACCTGTTGATCAGATTCCAGCGCGGTGCTGTACCGCTCAAAGTGAACGGTGATGTTGTTACCGGTGAGCGCGCTGAGGTTCGCTACCGGATTTTCCGTGTCCGACCCATCGCTCGCAGGAACGCCGTTACGCACCTCCTGTACATCGTACTCCACACCAGTGAGGCGGTCCTCGATGTCCTCCATGCGATCGCGCAGTTCCCACAGCTCCTTGCGCTGGTCCATGTGATCGATGCGCTCGTTGATCGCGTCCAGTTCCTGCTTCAGCCAGCGGTCGCGCTTGCGCACCTTCACGGCTGATGCAAGGGGTTCTTCCGCAAGTGCGGCACGATCGCTCATGGCTTGCATGATGCTGTTGCCCAGTTCGGGATCGATGGCTCCACCACCCGTATCGGCGAGTTGAAGGTCCAGCGCGCACAGGAAGTTCTGCTCATCGAACACGGTGCCGCAAGTGGAGTTGATGCGCAACGTGGTACCCGGCGAAGTGTGCACAGTGGGAAACACCTCGACCGTTGCGAGCGGTAGCAGATCGGCGCGCAACTGCCGCTCCAGTTCCTGTCTTTGGCTGCGAACATAGTAGTGGATCGCCAAGTACTTGTCCTGCTCAGCGCCACCATCCACGCCAAAACGGGCCTGGCTCCAATCGATGTGCGTGAAGCGGTCGAGCTGTTCGCGCGTGGGATCTGTGAGCCCCATGAAGACCACCTCTACCCCGAGCGCTTCGATCGCTGCGCTCATCATAGCGTTGAGGTCGCTCGCCATCTCTGCCGCGGGTACATCGGGCTGCACACCGGTCTTGGTAAAATGGATGCGTGCATCGAGGTACGCGCCGATCCCCGCCTCGATCAACCTGTCCAGCATCATATGCGCATCGGCACCGGTGGTGCGTTGCAGATCGAATTCGGCCATGCCGCCGGGGACGTTGCGCCAGATCGCTCGAAAGGCCGGAGCGGCATCCACGCCCAATAAGCCTTGCACGATAACGTCGGCGCCTTCGCTACTGCCCATCAGCTGCACGTTCTGCGCTCGACCAGATGCAGGAACGAAAATGCCTGCGAGGATCGTCGCGCAGCCCACTGTGATCCACGCACGAACTTTCACGAGCGATCGGTCTTCAATACGGAAAGCTGCCGGCGTTCGCGCGCCCAGCGGTATGCTTCCTCGCGCCGTTGGAAGACGCGGAAGGGGAATGCGGGACGATGCACGGTTCGGAACACATCGAGTTGATCGCGGCACTCGCGATCCGTGCTGTATACAGCCAACGGATGGCCTTGGGAACGACAGGCACGCGTGAGGAGCCGTCGCGCATCCTCTTCCACAACCACACCGAGCGCGTGATCGATCACCACCGGTACACGACCACCGCGATCGAGCGCTGCGATCAACCGCAGGATCTCCTTCATGTGGCCTGTTCGCATGCGGCCGCCCTTTGCGAGCACCAAGTGCAGCACACCGTCCTCGCGCCAGAGCTCGAAGGGGCTATCGAATGCCGGAGCTTCCCACTGCAACATGCCGCAAGCTAGGCTGGCCCCTACCCGCCGCACGGTGCCCCGGCTGGCGCACTGTCAACAGCGATCGTGGAAAAGTTCACGGGGCCATCACCTCGGTTACGGCCCGACCCGAGGAGGCATCCGGCATGGTGCTGCCCACGATCAACGCCATGGTGGGCACAATGTCCGTGATGGAGGTGCGGCGCGTGACATCGCGGTGTGCGACGCCTTTGCCCATGAGTAGAACGGGCACGTGGGTGTCGTAGTTCCATGCGCTGCCATGCGTGGTGCCTTTGGTGGGTGTGGTGCCGTAAGGTTCAAAGAAGCCCGGACGGTAGGCGAAAAGCACATCGCCGCTACGCGCTGGCATGTAGCCACGTTGCAACCCGTAGCGAACCCCTTCGGTGAAGTCGGTACGCATGAGGTCCAACGCGCACACGGCTTCAACCACAGCGGGGTGCTCCAGCAGCAGTTGGGCGGTGGCGCGTTGCACGCGGATGGGCTCGTACTTCATCGCGGAAGTAAGCGAGTCGTTGAGGAATATCTGTTCGTTGATCACGCGTCGCACCCATTGGCCGGGGCCGAGTATTGCTTTCAATCCATCTTCCAAATAGGTCTGTAGTTCGGTGACGTTCACATAGCCAGCACTGCCCCGCAGATCCTTGAGGTAGCTGGGCACATCGGGCGCGGCGTGGTCGGCGGTGAGGAAGACCGTGTACATACCCTTGCCCACCTTCTTGTCCAATTCGGTGAAAAGGCGCGCCAGTTCCTGGTCAAGTCGCAGGTACATATCCTCAACTTCCAAAGCGCGCGGACCCATCCTATGCCCGAGAATATCTGTGCTACTGTAGCTGATCGCGAGCAGGTCGGTGATGGGATCGGTACCTAGGCCTTCACCGGCGAGCAATGCAAGCGCGAGATCCGTGGTGAGCGTATTGCCCCAAGGTGTATTGGTGATGAGGCCGGTGTTGCCAGTTGTCTTGAAGAGCGCCTTCAGGTCCTGTGGCAACGTGGCCGTGGTGGCGCCGGGCAAGGGCACTTCGTAGCGGTTCTCATCGGCCAAGGCTTGGTGATAGCGGGCCTCGGGTAAAAGCAAGTCCCACGTGCGACCCAAGTACGTGGCCGCGAGCTTCTCTCCATTGAAGCGTTGCAGCCAACTTGGAAGTGAATCGGTGTACCAGGTACTCGTGACGAAAGCGCCGTCGGCACCACCGGCGAACCAGTACGCCGCATCGCCGGTGCGGCCAATGGGCAGAATGGCGCCACGGTCCTTGATCGCTATGCCGATGGTCTTCGCGAGGCCATCAGTACGGCGCTCGAGTTCATCGGCAAGCGTGGTGGCGAGCAGGTTCTCAGGTGATCGGCGGCCGATGATATCATCGCACCCCACGCCGTGTACGCTGTCCGCGGCCGATGCACAATAGCGGGTGGTGTTGCTGGAGCGCACGAACATCTCGTTCGCCACAATGCCATGTCGTGCCGGTATGGTGCCCGTGTAGACGCTCGCATGTCCGGGCCCCGTTTCGGTGGGCACATGATCGAAGTGCGCATCGCGGAGGAAGGCGCCTTCGTTCACCATGCGTTTGAAACCGCCTTCGCCGAAGTTGTTCCAGTAGCGGTAGATGTAATCGGCGCGCATCTGGTCCACCACGATGCCGACAACGAGTTTGGGCGGATCCTGCCAGATCGGTTTCTGCGCGTGCGCGGATGTGCTCAACACGGCAACGAGCAGAATGGTGTGCGAACGTTTCATGCGGTACGTGCGAAGAGATGGAAGACGAAGATGCCGAGGGCGACGCTGATGGCGATGTTGGCGACGGCCATGCCGATGAGGCCATCGCGTAGCAGCTGGTAGTTCTCGTAGCTGAAGGTGCTGAGCGTACTGAAGCCGCCGCAGAAGCCCACGACCAGCAGCGCATGCCAATGCTCGCGGCCCGGTTGCTGTGCGTCCATGCGCAACACCAACCACGCGAGCACGGTGGTCGCCAACAAATTGCTGGCGAGCGTGGCCCACGGGAAGGCGCTCTTTAGTTGCAAAGCGATCAACGCGCGTGAAATGGCGAAACGAAGAACGCTGCCAGCGCCACCACCGATGAAGACCGCGAGCCAGGAGTTCATGTCGTGCGGATCCGATCCATCCACCTGCGATGGATCCATGCGAAGATGGCGCCGATGACCGCACCGTAGAGCCCACCAACGAGCACATCGCCGGGGTAATGCACGCCCAGGTAAACGCGGCTGTAGCAGATGAGCGCCGCCCAGCAGAGCAGCGCGTAAGTAGCCCAGACAGGTCTGCCGTGCAGCGCACCGATCATGAACACGGCGATGGCGAAGTGGTTGCTGGCGTGCGACGACACGAAGCCGAAATTGCCGCCGCAACTGCCATTCACCAAGTGCACGAGTCCTTGCAGGGCGGGTTCGTGGCAGGGTCGAAGCCGTTGCACGTTCTCCTTGAACAGCAGGACCGAACCGGTGTCGCTGCACAGGACCATGACGGCGATGATGAGCGCGCTGATCGCGAGTCCCTTCCAACCGAAGCGACGTTGCAGCACGTAGAGCAGGAACAGGTAGAGCGGGAACCAGAGCAGCATGTTGCTCACCGCCTCCATCACCACATCGGCCCAGGGTGCGTGCGCGCCGTTGATCGCGAGGAAGGCCTCGCGGTCCCATGCGTCCAGGCGCGCCCAAAGGCTCATGACCAAGGATCGGCCTTGATCACTTCCACCGGACGCAGCATCTTCCAAAGCTTGTCCTTCAGTTCTTCCAAGCCGGTCTGGGCCACGCTGCTGATCATCACGTGCTCCACACCTTTCGGCAGCAGCTTCTTCATCTGCTTCATCATCACCTCATCCAGCATGTCGCATTTGGTGATCGCCAGCAGCTTGTCCTTGTCAAGCAGTTCGGGGGAGTACTGCTTCAGTTCGTTCAGCAGCACTTTGTAGTCCTGCTTGATGTTGGTGCTGTCCGCTGGGATCATGAACAGCAGTGCGCTGTTGCGTTCGATGTGCCGGAGGAAACGCAGTCCGAGCCCCTTTCCTTCGTGCGCCCCTTCGATGATGCCGGGGATATCGGCCATGACGAAGCTTTGATCGTTGCGGTACGACACGATGCCGAGGTTTGGCGTGAGCGTAGTGAACGCGTAGTCGGCGATCTTCGGTTTGGCGGCGGTGATCACGCTGAGCAATGTGCTCTTGCCCGCGTTGGGGAAACCCACAAGGCCCACGTCGGCGAGCACCTTCAATTCCATCACCACCCACTTGCTCATGCCGGGTTCGCCGGGCTGCGCGAAACGTGGTGTTTGCATGGTGCTGGTCTTGAAGTGCTGGTTGCCTAAGCCTCCTCTTCCGCCCGGCAGCAGCACATGCTCTTCGCCGTTCTTCACCACTTCGCACATCACCTCGCCGGTCTCGTTGTCCTTGACCACGGTGCCCAACGGAACTTCGATCACCTGGTCCTTGCCGCTAAGCCCGCTGCTCTGGTTGCTGGTACCCATGGCGCCGTCCTCGGCGATCATGTGCTTGGTGTAGCGCAAGTGCAACAGCGTCCACAACTGTCCGTTGCCGCGCACGATGATGCTGCCGCCCTTGCCGCCATCGCCGCCATCGGGGCCGCCCTTGGGCATGTACTTCTCGCGCCGCAAATGCCTGCTACCAGCGCCGCCCTTACCGCTACGGCACTCGATGCGGATGTGATCGATGAAGTTCATGAAGTAGTTGTCTGTTGTTCGTTATCAGTTGTCCGGGCTTCGGCTGGTTCAGCCTAACACCTGACAACCGACAACTGCCTTTCTATCCAAGAGCCTTCATCAACCGACTTGTGATATCCCCAATGGACCCCACCCCATCGATCGCCTTGTACTTGCCTTGGCCCAGGTAGTATTCCTTCAAGGGTGCGGTTTTCTGCTCGTACTCGCGTATGCGATTGCGGATCACGGCTTCGTCCTTGTCATCGGTACGGCCGCTCGTGGCGCCACGGGCCAACAGGCGCTTCACCAGTTCCTCTTCGCGCACTTCAAGGGCGAGCATGGCGATGATCGGCTCCTCCTTCACCTCCAACATCTCGTCCAAGGCTTCGGCCTGCCCGCGCGTGCGCGGAAATCCATCGAAGATGAAGCCCTTCGCCTTTAAGTGCGCTTCCATCTTGTTGCGGATCATGCCAATGACGATGTGATCGGCCACCAGTTCGCCACGGTCCATCAATTCCTTCGCCTGCGTACCCAGTTCGCTCTCGGCCTTCAACTCGGCGCGCAGCAGATCACCGGTGCTCAGGTGTACTAGGTCGTATTGCTTGATCAGGAACTCGCTTTGCGTGCCCTTGCCGGCCCCGGGAGGACCGAAAAGAACGATGTTCAGTTTGCTCATGCTGCTTGCACCGGGCGCGACCCGGTGTTCTGTTCAACAATGCGGTAGATGCCCGGCAGGTTGCGGCCCAAGCCATCGTGATCCAGGCCGCTGCCCACAACGAAAGCGTTCGGGATCCGCACCGCCACATGATCAATGGGTATGTCCTGCGTGTAGGCGTCGGGTTTGAAGAGCAACGCCGCAATGCTCACGCTCGCCGGGTGGTGCTCCAAGAGCGCATCCATGATGTAGCGCACGGTGTTGCCCGTATCCACAATATCCTCCAGCACCACCACGTGGCGGCCTTCGATGCGTTCGTTGAGGCCGATGAGCTCGCTCACTTTGCCCGTGCTCTTCGTCCCGTGGTAGCTGGCCACCTTCACGAAGGTGATCTCGCACTCAATGTCCAACCGCTTCACCAGCTCCGCAGCGAAGAAGAAGGCTCCGTTGAGCACACCGATGAAGAGCGGCCGCTTGCCGTTGTACTTGGCGCGCAACTCACCCGCCAACCGATCCACGGCCGCGTTCACTTCGCTCTCCGGTATGAAGAGCTCGAAATCCTTGTCGTGAAGACGCACCTGCGGCATGGGCGGGCGAAGGTAGAGATCGCGGTGAGGGGGGCTGGATCGACAGATAACCCACAACTCCTACTTTCGGACACTCCCACTATCACTCCGGCCTGCGTTCCGGAGCGGGATCCAACATATGCGCCGACCGCTACTCTTCTTCTTCCTCTTCGCTACGTTGCGAACCTTTGCCGGTGGTGATCCGCTCCCTGTGGGTGCCCGCTTCGCAGGCATGGGCGGCAGCGGCCTCACGCTCGTGGATCTCTGGAGCGTGCGCCTCAACCCGGCAGGTCTTGCTGGTTTGGACAAGCCCGTGGCAGGTGTCTTCTACCAACGACACTACTTGAGCGAGGATCTGGCCCACCAAGGTCTCGCCGTTGCATTGCCTGTTGGCAAAGGGTGTTTCGGGATCGCCGCTGATCGCTTCGGCTACGACCTCTACAACGAAACGCGCGGGAGCTTGGCCTACGCCATGCGCTTCGGCGAAGGGTTGCGCGCCGCGGTGCAACTGGACTACATCGGCGTACAGCTAGGCAACAACTACGGAAGTACGAGCACCTTCACCGCTGAACTCGGCGTGCAAGCGAAGCTCACCGATCAACTGTGGTTGGGTGCGCACCTCTACAATCCGAACCGTGCGAAGCTGGATGCGAACACCGAGAGCAACGTTGTGCTGGACGAGCGCGTGCCCACGCTCCTGCGCGCTGGCTTGGGCTACTTGGTAAGCAGCAAGCTCACCCTCACCGGCGAAGTAGAGAAGGACATCGACCGCGATGAACGCTTCCGCTTCGGTGTGGAGTACAACCCCAACAAGGTGCTGTACTTGCGCACGGGCGTGAGCACCGGTGGCATGCAGGCGCACTTCGGTGCGGGCTTCAGGTTGAAACAATTGGACATTGATCTGGCCGTGGCCGTGCGGTCGCAGTTGGGGGCCACGCCCATGCTCAACATGAACTATAGGTTCAAGTGAGGCGCGTTCACGCTTCGGCAATTTCGATCGTGCTCGCATCGTTCGTGAGCGCGCAAGTGGACAATGTGCCGCGCGATGTGATCGAACAGCGTATCGAAGCGGCGGCCGAGCAACTCGGTGGCGATGCCGATGTGGACCTCACGGGCCTGTTCCAAGTGCTGGTTGACCACTTCAACGACCCCATCGACCTGAACAACACCGACGCGCAGGAGATGAACTCGTTGATGCTGTTGAACGATGTGCAGATCAGCAGCTTGCTCCAGCATGAGAAGCACAACGGCAAGTTGCTTTCGCTCTACGAGCTGCAGACGATCAGCGGCTGGGACCTCAACACCATAAATCTGATACGCCCGTTTGTTACCGTGCGCGAGAACGCGCGGGAAAGCACCGCTTCGCTGAAGGAGATCTTCGCACAAGGGAGCCATGAAGTGATGCTGCGCAGCACCATGAACATTGAAGAGCGCAAGGGCTTCATGGACCGCACCAACCCGTTCGGCAAGGAGTACTACGATCCCGATGGAGAGCCACTGCCGGACTTCGATGATCCACAAGTTCGCGATTCGCTGCGTGCCAACAACAAGCTCTATCTCGGCAGTCCGTACAGGGTGTACACGCGTTACCGTTTCCGCTACCGGCAGAACATCAGTTTCGGGTTCACAGCGGAGAAGGACGAAGGCGAGGAGTTCCTCCGCGGATCACAACCACAGGGTTACGACTTCTACAGCGCACACCTCTTCCTGCGCGATCGAGGGCGTTTGAAGGCCCTTGCGCTCGGGGACTATTCTGCACAGTTCGGGCAAGGGCTCACCTTTTGGAACGGGCTGGCCTTCGCGAGCAAGAGCAGCTTCTCGCTGAATGTGAAACGCAACGCGGTGGGCCTGGCACCCTACACGAGCGTGAACGAGAACCTGTACATGCGCGGAGCCGCAGCCACCTTCTCGTTGGCGAAGAAGTGGGAGATCACGGGTTTCTATTCAACCAAACGGATCGACGGCAACACCACCTCCCTCGGATCGGGTTCCGACACGTTGGGCACCAACATCGAGGACATCGTCTTCAGCAGTTTCCAGGAGGACGGGTTCCACCGTACCATGAACGAATTGGACAAGCAAGGCACAATCGGCGAGCAGATCATGGGCGGCAACCTGCGCTACCACACAAGCACCTTCAGCATGGGCGCCACAGCAGCACGCGTGGAGTTCGACAAGACGTTGCTGCGAAATGCACAACCCTACAACCAGTTTGATTTCCAAGGCAGCATGAACACCACGGTGGGCGTGGACTGGAACCTGCTCTACCGCAACTTCACCTGGTTCGGCGAAGTGGCGCGCAGCGCGAACGGCGGCACAGCGCTGAACAGCGGCCTGTTGGTGGCGTTGGACAAACGCGTGAGCATGAGCTTCATGTACCGCGACTATGCGCGTGACTACCACGGCCTGTACAGTGTGGCTTTCGCCGAAGGCACCAACCCATGGAACGAGCGCGGCATGTTCACTGGCATCGAGATACGCCCCGACCGCAAATGGCAGATCAACGCGTACGTGGACCAGTTCAGTTTCCCCTGGCTCCGCTATCTCACCAATGCGCCGAGCAGCGGCTTCGATTGGCTGGCGCAGGTGAACTGGCGGCCCAGCAAGAAGGTGGAGATCTACGTGCGCGCTCGTCACCAGGACAAAGCGAAGAACACCAGCGCGGACATCAATGGCATTGATCCGCTGGTGCGCGCCGAACAAACCAACTACCGTGTGAACGTGAGCGCCAAGGTGAGCAACAGCATCAGCCTGCGCACCCGCGTAGAAACGGTGGACTACCAGCGCGGCAGCGCACCCTTGCAGCACGGCTTCCTGTTGTACCAGGACATCGTGCACAGGCCCATGAAGAGCCCAGTGGAACTCACTGCACGCTTCGCGCTCTTCGAGAGCGGCGGCTATGATGCGCGCGTGTACGCCTACGAGAACGACCTGATCGGTGTATTCAGCATACCCTCCTATTATGGCCGTGGTGTGCGCTGGTACGCCATGGCGCGGATCACACCCTTGCGCCGCGTGGATGTGTGGATCCGCTACGGCGCATGGATCTACCGCGACCAAACGGTTATCAGCAGCGGCTTGCAGGAGATCGCGGGCAACGTGCGCAGCGACCTGAAGTTGCAGATGCGGTGGATGTTCTGAGATGGCTCTTCGACACATCCGCCTAACGCGCGAGCTACCCATTGCCGTGTTCACCGGCGACACCATGCCGAGGCTCGAGTTCAGACAGGCGCTCTTTCGCACACCCCACAATGGCTGGCAGACCCGGCTCTACCGCGCCGCGTTGGTTGTGACCACGGTCGCGCATGGCATGGATGACCGCACGCTCGCCGTGGATCACCAGGTCATGCGCTTCGCACTACTCTACAACAACACGTGGACTGAACCCGTCTTCCGCGGCATCACTCGCTGGCCTTACAAACCGGTGGAGTTGCGCGAGAATGCGCCCGTCACGCACTGGACCGTTGAACTGCGCTTGCGCGAACTGCGGCTCGGAGCCGAAGAGTGGGTAGAGGTGATCTTCGCAGGTTGAACCGAAATGCCCAGGGCCGCCCCCTCCCCTGTTCACACAGGTTCAGAGACGGCCCTCCACCAAACCATGGGCCTCCCGGGCCCCGGTTTACATTTTGGGCATCAGTACACGATCGATCACGTGTATAACCCCATTGCTCTGTAACACATCATAGGTGCTGATGTTCGCGTAAGCACCTGTTGAATCCCATACCGTGATGTTGCTAGGACCGTTCATTGCGAACGTGAGTTCACCACCTGCCACGGTTTTCAGCATGGCCTTGCCACCGCCCTTCTTGATCAGTTCGGCAAGCGCCTTCATATCATACTTGCCAGCTATCACGTGGTAGGTGAGCACCGTGGTGAGCGTGCCTTTTGCTTCGGGCTTCAACAGGCCGTCAACGGTTCCTGCGGGCAACGCGGCGAAGGCATTGTTGGTGGGCGCGAACACGGTGAAGGGTCCTTTGCCCTGGAGGGTCTCCACGAGTCCGGCGGCTTTCACCGCGGCTACGAGCGTGGTATGGTCCTTCGAGTTCACAGCGTTCTCGATGATGTTCTTCATCGGGTACATGGCGGCGCCACCTACGCTAACGGTGTTGGACATGGATGTCTGTGCGAATGCCCCGAGGGCCAGGGTGCACATCGCCGCAATGGCGAGGGCGGGTTTCATGAGCTTGTTCATTGGTAGTCGGTTTGTTCGTTGGTTGTTGATCGTGCTTGCTGGTTCGTGGTCGATCGAACGCGTTCGTTCTTCCACTTTCACGAACACTTACGAGGGGCACCTGAGGATCGGATCATCACGCCGGATGAAAAAGAAGAAGCCCCGCGATCGGCGAGGCTCAAGAGCGGAAGCGGCGAGGCTCAGACCGGCCCAATGAGCACAACGGCGGCAAGGTTCGGGCTGGCGCTGCCCCCGACACGTTCGATCGAGACCGCAAAGGCCTCCGCATTGGACATATCCTTCATCCTCTGCAGTCCCGTGGTGTCAGGTTCAAGGCTTACCATTCCGGCATCCACCATTTCACCCTTGACCTGTGCCCAGAGCTGGTATTGCATGCCTTCCGGTGGCGGGGGCATGGCGAGGGGATCAAAATGCACAGCGCCAGCTGCCTTGTCCCAATAGATGCGGGCCTTGCGCCCTTCTGCCAAGCCCATACCGTTGAGCACCACCACTGCCGCCCGTGGGTCCATCACCACCGCAAGCTGTTCTCGTGACCGCAGCAAACTGGTGCGCTGCACTTGCAACTCTTGCGCGAAGACACTGTTCTCCTGTTGCAGATCAGCGAGTTCACCCCGCACTTCGCGCAGCTCGCGGTATTGCATGTAGTTGGTACCGGCACTCACGAGCAAGGCAACCACGCTCGCCGCGGCCAGCCAGTTGAAAGGTTTGGAGTCCCGCGTGATCGGTATCACAGGGGTCTCCTTCACCACCGGTTCCTTCGCAATGCGAGACATGATGTTCGCCTTCAACGATGGCGCCGGTTCCACGGCCTGCTGCAAGGCCTGTTGCTCCAACGCGAGTTCAATGGCATCCAGTTCAGCGCGCACGACTTGATCCGACGTACGCATGTGTTCCACCAAGGACGCCTCCTGCGGCGTGCATTGGCCGAGCACATAGGCTTCAAGAAGCCCGGAGCGGATCAGTTCATCGGCGGTCATCGGTGGTCCTTCAATTGTGTTCTCAACTCCATCAACGCGGCACGTGTACGTGATTTGACCGTGCCCAAAGGCATTCCTGTGTTGTCAGCGATCTCCTGTTGTGAGTACCCTTTGTAATAGGCCATGTCGATCATCTCCCTGTGTTCGGGCTTCAACTTGCCCACCACATCGCGCACGTCGGCATCCTCGACCGCAGTGCTCACATCATCGTGTCCTTGACGATATACGGCTTTGTCCAAACTTTGGATCGACCCTGCATTGCGCACAGGTGCAGTTCGCAGCAGGTCGATGGCGGTGTTGCGCGCAATGTTCACCATCCACGTGAAGGGCCGTCCCTTGCTCGCATCATAGCCTGCAGCGTACTTCCAGATCTTCACGAAGGTGTCCTGCAACACCTCTTGCGCCATCTCCTCGGAACCTACCATGCGCAGTACCACTCCGTTCAGCGCTGCACCGAAGGCATCGTACAAGCGGCCAAGCGCCTGCTCGTCGCCTTTGGCAACGGATACGAGGAGCGCTTTGTCGTCGAGTACCATGGGCGGAACGGCGGCCAAGTTAGGCGGCTACCTTTACCGGCCGCCAAAATGCGCTCCACGCTACTCTTCGTCGTGCTACTGCTGTGCTCCACGGGGCGCGCCCAATTGAACAGTTGGGATCCGTCGTGGTATGCCACGGATAGCGCTTTGATCTTCCACGACGACCTGGACTACTACCTGAACGCGTACAGCAAGGGCGAGATCAAGGCCATGCGCAAGCAGGTGAGCATCTGGCGCATGAACTTCGACAAGCTCATGCGGCAGACCATACGCGAGATCCGCGCCTACAGTGAAGGACATGGCATGGCTCCGCACACGCACGACTTCACGTTGCCCACCGCGCAAGCAGCCGGATCGTACACACTGCGTGCGAACGATGGGAAGATCCGCGCCTTCATGTTCGGCAGCATCAGCGATCCACCGGCGCGTGTGCAGATGGAACGATGGAGCCGCTTGGTGGAGAAGTACAAGAAGGAGGATGTGCAGCTCTTCGTGATCTACGGTCGCGAACTGCATCCGGGTGATCGCAAGTCCTTCAGTTTGTACCCGGCACCCAAGAGCGAGACCGAAAAGGCGGCATACGCTAAGGAGTTCGCGCAGCTGGGTAAGACCCCGGTGCTCATCGACGGCTTGGACGATGCCGTGTTCACCGCTTACGGCAAAGCGCCCAACGGCGCCTACCTCGTGGACAAGGATGGCAACCTCGTGTTCCGCAGCACCTGGGCCGATGCCCGGAAGATGGAACACATGATCGATACCTTGTTGAAATGGTACAAGGCGGGCAAACCGAAAGGCTTCGTGGCGAAGTAGTTGGGCTCAAACTTTCACCGTCTTCCATTTGCCGCGCTGAAAGACGATGGCACTGAGCACCGCGAGAATGCTCTCACTTATTGCCACCGAAGCGAACACCCCCATGGGCCCAAGACCCCACGGGATCGCGAGCACATAGGCGAGCGGGATCTCGATCAGCCAGAAGCAGATCACGTTGAGCCAAGTAGGTGTGAGACTATCACCTGCACCGTTCAGTGCTTGCGCGAGCACCATGCCGTAGCCGTAGAAGAAGTAGCCGAGGCTGATCACGCGTAGCGCCAGCACGGCGTGCGCATCGGCTTCCGCACCTTGGTCGAAGAAGGAGACGATCCACGGTGACGCCAGCCAGAAGAAGATGGTGACCAGCACCATGAACACCATGTTGTAGTGGCCGCAGAGCCATGCACTGCGTTGCGCGCGATCGGGTTGCTGCGCACCGAGGTTCTGGCCCACGAGCGTGGCTGCAGCATTGGCCATGCCCCAAGCTGGCAAGAGGGCTACGATGATGATGCGCACGGCAACCATGTATCCGCCAACGGCCACGGTACCGAACGAAGCCACGACACGCACCAGGAAGACCCAGCTCAAACTCGCGATGAGGAACTGCCCGATGCCACCGAGCG
>JBKJPT010000009.1:0-2734 GCA_046595075.1 Flavobacteriales bacterium | reverse complement strand
CTCGCCGAGCGCGGCCGCGCTGTTCGTAGCCAACATGGTTTGGAAAGCCTGGATCATCAGCACGAAATCGGCGATGGCTTTGCGCGTGCCGCCGTGGAAGTCGAGTTCGGCGAGGTGTTGCAGCAAGAGATCCCAGATGGAAAGTTGCTTCGCCGCAGCAGCAACGAGCAACTTGTCGATGGTGGTTTGCCCAATGCCGCGCGTGGGGTAGTTGATCACGCGTTTCAGTGCTTCTTCATCGCGCGGGTTGCACACCAGCCTGAAGTAGCTGATGAGGTCCTTGATCTCCTTGCGTTGGTAGAAGCTGGTGCCGCCGTAAATGCGGTAGGGGATGTTGAGCTTGCGCAGCGCTTCCTCCATGCTGCGGCTTTGTGCATTGGTGCGGTACAGGATGGCGAAGCCTTTGTTCGGCACCTGGTTCTGCATCTTCGTTTCGAAGATGGTGTGTGCCACGAAGGCGCCTTCCTCATTGTCGGTCAATGAGCGGTGCACCTTGATCTTCTCGCCTTCGCTGTTGTCCGTCCAGATGGTCTTCTCGATCTGGTCCTTGTTCTTTTCGATCAGCGAATTGGCCGCTCCCACGATGGTCTTCGTGCTGCGGTAGTTCTGCTCCAGTTTGAAGAGCTTGTGGTCCGCGTAGTCGCTGCGGAAGTTGAGGATGTTCTGGATGTTCGCGCCGCGGAAGGCGTAGATGCTCTGGCTGTCATCGCCCACCACGGTGATGTTCTCGTGTCGCGCTGCAAGCGTCTTCACAATGCTGTACTGCACCGCGTTGGTGTCCTGGTACTCGTCCACCAGGAGGTATTGGAAACGGCTCTGGTACTTCACCATCGCATCCGGATGATCGCGGAAGAGCAGCGCGGTGTTGTATAGCAGGTCATCAAAGTCCATGGCGCCTGCGCGGAAGCACTTCTCCGCATAGGCCTTGTACAGATCACCGATCCGCTCGCGGCCCACCGCAGCGTCACCGGCCATCAGCTCCACGTTCGCTAGATATTCGAGCGGGCCTATCAAGTTGTTCTTCGCGATGCTGATGCGGCCGTATACTTGGCTCGGCTTGTACAACTTGTCGTCGAGTTGCCACTCCTTCAGGATCCCTTTGATCACACTGCGACTATCGTCCGTGTCGTAGATCGTAAAGTCCTTCGGGTAGCCGAGCTTGTCTGCTTCGGCACGCAGGATCCGCGAGAACACGCTGTGGAAAGTGCCCATCCACAGGTTGCGCGCTTCGGTGTTGCCTTCGCCGAGGATGCGCGCGATGCGCGCCTTCATCTCCTTTGCTGCCTTGTTGGTGAAGGTGAGCGCAAGGATGCGGAAGGGGTCGATGCCCTTGGCCGCCATGAGGTGTGCGATGCGCACGGTGAGCACGCGCGTTTTGCCGCTGCCCGCACCGGCGATCACCATCATGGGGCCTTCCGTGGCTTCCACCGCAGCACGTTGCGCGGGGTTGAGGCCGTCGAGATAATTCATGGAAGGGCCGAAGGTATTCCGGACAGTAGAGATGGACGGTGGTTGTAATGTGACCGAGAAACTACCGGAGTTGGACCATTTGCCCGAACCTGCATCCTGCGACTGCCATTTATTCGCGGGTGAGCTTGCTGGACGACCGGGCAAGTCTCTGGAACGATGCGGTGAGCTTGCTTTCCCGGTCGATCACCTTCCGGGACGCCCGGGCAACTGCCATTGTTTCGTGAGCAACCTTCCGGGACGACCCGGCGTGTCTCCTTTGTCATGCGGACGGCTTGCTGGACGATGCGGTGAGCATCCGGGACGACCCGACGACTGCCATTGTTTCGTGAATAAGCTTCCGGGACGACACGGCGTGTCTCCTTTGTCATGCGGCAACCTTGCCGGACGATGCGGTGAGCTTCCGGGACGACCCGGCAACTGCCATTGTTTCGTGAGCAAGCTTCCGGGACGACACGGCGTGTCTCCTATGTCCTGCGGCAACCTTGCCGGACGATGCGGTGAGCTTCCGGGACGACCGGGCAACTGCCATTGTTTCGTGTGCATGTGCACTGGACTGGTCGGCGTGCTTGCTGAACCGCCCGGTGACCTTACTGGAACGATTGGAAGTTGCAGTTGATCAGGTGATCGAGGATCGATCTTGGCCGCTTGTGCGGCTGCATCGCAGGCAATACTTACCTGAGCTTGCTACCGCGCCTTTGTTAAAACCGACCGCTGGTGAAGTGGATGATGTGTTGGATGGCATCGGATGAAATAGCGCGCACGAAGGCCCGTTGGCATTAGCATAAACCCAACAGCGGGGTATCGCTGGAACAAAAACGGTCCCGGACAAGATCAGGGATGTGAGCCATGAAAAAGACGTTGGAGAACCGAGTGAGCATGTTCTATGCTGTGCGCGATGTGTGCGATGCGCACACGATCACTTGGACACCCTTGGTGCCGTACTTGAGCGCGCACACTGCGTTCATGGGTGTGCTGAAGACGATCGAGGATAGCATTGAGGTACAGGAGCGGCAACTGGGTGGCATAGCGCAGTTCAAGAGCCAACTGAAGGATCGTATGGTGGACCTGACCTTGGTGGTTGCACAGGCTACGTTCGCGCTGGCCACCGACACCGGGAACACAGTGCTGCGCGGCAGCGTGGACTACAGCCGCAGCGACCTGAATGAAGGGCGCGACACGGTGGTGGGCCAACGGTGCCAAGGGGTGCATACGGCAGCCAGCGGCGTGGCCGCTGCGCTGGTGGCGTACGGTGTGTTGGCAGCAG
>JBKJPT010000132.1:0-25921 GCA_046595075.1 Flavobacteriales bacterium | reverse complement strand
GTGCCGGATTTCGCTTGGAACAGTGGGCAAATGGGCGTTGGCGAGGTCATGGTTTCAGTAGCTGGCTTGCATGCTTGCCCCGGCTTGTGCGATGCAGGCTTTGCTTGGAGCGAGTTCTACTTCACGCCGAACGTGGTCTACCCGGTCACTTACACACCCGTTCCAGACCCGGCTTTCTTCGGCTGGCCGAACCCGGTCTTCACTTACTACTGCGCCACCGACATCCCGGTGCTGCAGATCACCGATGCCAGCGGTTGCACGGGTACGTTCCCGGTCACTGGGTTGTATGAGGAAGATCCCGGCGCCATGTCGCTGCTCGGTGTCGAAGCGGCCTGCGGGCCGACAGGGAGCATCACCATCAATCCCGGCCCGAACTTGTACTTCGGCGACCTGCAATTGCTCGATGACCTGTTCAACCTCGTCGGCACTGCCGTCAACTCAAATGGTCAGGGACAATCCATCACGTTCCAAGGACTTGCGCCCGGCACGTACAACATCTCCCGCACGCTGACCGGTACCGTCGAGCCGTGCATTGACTATCTGCTGAATATCGACGTGCCCAACGCTGGTAACCCCTGCGGAACGGTGAGCGGCAGCGTATTCCTCGATCACGATCAGGACTGCGCGCAGGATGGCAACGATGAACCGATCCCGTACCGTGTACTGGAAGTATTGCCCGGCCCTGAGTACACGATCACTGACAACGCCGGTAACTACGAACTCGGTCTGGCCTACGGCAACTTCACCATCGACCAGCAGGCACCGGCTTGGTTGTACCAAGTGTGCCCGCCCGCTGCGCAAGTGCCCTTCACCATCGATGGCGGTACACCGAACGTAGTGGTCGATTTCTCGGACAGCAGTTTGATCGCATTGGATCTGGTGAGCACCCTGCACAGCTCGGCACTGCGGCCCGGCTTCCAAGGCAGTTACCACGGCCAAGTCACGAACACCAGCGGCCAACTCAGCGGTCCGGTCGATGTCACCTTCACTATTCCCGCACCGCTCACTTACGTGAGTGCCACACCCGCACCAAGCTCCGTCGTAGGCAACGTGGTCACGTGGACTGGTCTACCGCCGTTGGGAGGTTTCGATGAGCACTACTTCCACATCCTGGTGCAAGTGCCGCCGGATCCCTTGCTCATCGGTACGGTCGTTACGGCAACCTTGACCGCATCGCAGCCGATAACCGAGGCCGATCTCGCGAACAACACCATTGCCTTCTCGCGCACGATCACCGGCAGCTACGATCCCAACGATAAGAGCGTGCGCACCAGCAGCGCATGGAGCACCGAGCAGTACATCATCGGCGTGGATGAATGGCTGGAGTACGCGATCCAGTTCCAGAACACCGGCACGGACACGGCCTTCACCGTTGTGGTGACCGACACGCTGAGCGAGGAACTCGATATGGCGACCTTCCAACAGGGCATTGCCTCGCACCCTTTCGTGGTGAGCTTCAAGCCGGGAAGGGTAGTGGAATGGCGCTTCGCCGATATCCTGCTGCCGGATAGCAACACCAACGAAGTGGCCAGCCATGGGCTTGTGACCTTCCGCATCCGACCCGTGCAACCGGTGCTCGCAGGAACGACCTTCAGCAACAACGCAGATATCTTCTTCGACTTCAATCCACCCATCCGAACGAACGATGCGGTGCTTGTCGCGGAGATCAGTACCGGAGGGCAGGGGCAGGAGCTGGAGCAATTGCTACTCCTGCCGAACCCGGCCAATGACCACCTCATCATCAACGCAGGGACTGGATCTATCGAACACATCCGCATTCTGGGGATGGATGGGAGAGTGGTGTTGATGAGCACTGAACGAGGGACCTCCGTCAACGTGGATTTGACCACCTTACCGAGCGGCGCTTACCTGCTCGAAGCCGAATTCGATAACGGTGATCGCGTACTGCGTGATCGCTTCGTGAAACAATGACAATGCCCCAGTAGCCATGAAACATTTCTCCCTGTTGCTTTCCATCGCGATCGCTCCGCTTGCATCATCGGCGATGCAGCTCAACCCTTTCGTTATCAATCCCAGCTGTACCAACGCGAACGGTTCCATCAGTTTGAATCCGACGGGCGGCGTGGCTCCATACACCTATGTATGGGCACCCGTACCACCGAACGGACAGGGCACGCCCAACGCAACAGGGCTTTTAGCGGGGAGCTATTCGGTGACCGTTACGGATGCGGTCGCTACGGAGTTGGTGGGCAACTACACGCTCATCGGCCAACCGCTGAATGTGATGGGCAACTTGACCTGGGTGTACGATGGCAGTGCAGCGCACCACCCCTGCCCGGGGATGCAGAATGGTTCCATCTGTGTGGTGACCAGCCTGATCAATGGCGTTGCGCCCTATACCGTGACCGTGAATGGCCAAGGACCCTTGGGCTACGACATCAATACCAACGAACCCTATTTCGGCTACTTCGGTTCCACCGATCAAATGTGGGTGAATGTGACGGACGCCACGGGTTGTACGGGCAGCACGCAGTTGATGAGCGATTCGCCGCCGTCGTTGGGTGCGAGCGCATCCAATATCAACCCCGCCTGCGGTGGCATGTCCAACGGGAGCGCAGAACTAATCTTCGGTTACGCAGGGCCTTACGGGCCGGAGCTCCAAGTCCTAGGTCCATTAGGCACGGCATACAGCGGCACGCCATGGATGGAGCCGTGGTCGCTCACTGGTCTTGTCGGCGGCATGTATACTGTATATGGCCAGTACTCGCCGATCTATTTCCCTGATCCCGGTTGCTTCTTCAGCGGCAGTTTCGAAATACCCGATCTCGGCTCCGATTGCGGCACGGTAAGCGGGCGGCTCTTCATAGACAACAACCAGAACTGCGTGCAGAACGGTGGAGAGCCCAGCGTGCCTTTCCGTGTGCTGGAGATCACCCCCGGGCCCGAGTACGCGATCACGAACGTCGCCGGTGACTACACCCGCAACTTGATCAATGGGAACTTCAGCATAGAACCACTCGGCACCGATCTCTACCCGCTCTGCCCACCGGTGCAGCCCGCGCCGTTCACTATCAATACCAACAGCGTAACGCTCAATCTAGCGGACAGCAGCTTGCTCGCGCTGGACCTGGCTGTCGACGTGGCGCATAGCGTTGCACGCCCCGGCTTCGCGCACAGCATTTGGGGCTGGGTGCACAACCAAGGCGGGCAAGTGAGCGGCCCGGTCACGCTCACGGTCAACTTCGATCCGATCATGAGCTACACCAGCGCATCGCCCACGCCAACATCGGTTTTGGGCAATACGATCACGTGGGACCTTCCGGCATTTACCGCCTTCGGCCAGATGAACTTCGGCGTGCAGTTGCAGGTGCCGCCGGATGCGGGCCTTATCGGACAGGCCTACTCCCACACGGTGAACGTTTCGCAGCCGCTGATGGAATCCACCTTGGCCAACAACACCGAAGGGGAGAACGACATCATACAAGGTTCGTACGACCCCAACCACAAGCAGGTCCTCACCAGTACACAGCAGCAGGAGAACATCTTCATCATCAACCAGGACGAATGGCTGGATTACGTGGTCCGGTTCCAGAACACCGGCACGGATACCGCATTCACCGTTGTGGTCACCGATACCATTTCCGTAGCGCTCGATCTCTCCACGTACGAGCAGGGCGTCGCCTCGCACCCGTTCGATGTGAGCTTCAAGAGCGGCAGGGTGGTGGAGTGGCGCTTCGCGGACATCCTCCTGCCCGATAGCAATGTGAACGAAGCGGCCAGCCACGGCTTGGTCAGCTTCCGCATACGGCCGCACCTGCCTCTGCTACCGGGAACTGTGCTCGCCAACAACGCGGATATCTTCTTCGACTTCAATGACCCCATTCGAACGAACGATGCGGTCGTGACGGCGGAGTTCAGCACCGGCGTCGGGGCTGCCGCTGCCAAAGAGGGGCTGATGGTCTATCCCAACCCGGCCAATGATCAACTGGTCATCGACCTACCGGGGGCTGCTTGGATCTGCTTGCTGGACCTTACCGGCCGCGTCGTGCTAGAGGCCCGTGCGAACGTGGACCGCACGGTCCTGGCTTTCGACACAGTGCCTGCTGGTGCCTATGTGCTGCACGTAACCAACGCAGAAGGCCGTTCGTTCACACGCCCCGTAACGAAAAACTAGGGCATGGCAAGCAACCATTCCATTACGATCCGTCATTGGAGTGCTCATCAAGACCAGCCCATGGACCGCACCCGTCCCGCCGATCGTACCAACCTCATCCGCACCAGCATGCTGCTCTTCGCCGTGCTGTCCCTCGTCTCCTTCGCCTTGGCTATGGCCTCCTGATCCGGCCACGGAGCCGCCTAGATTTGGCGGCGTGAAGGGTCTGCTCGTTCCCCTCTTTCTGGGTCTCTCCTCGGTCGTAGGCGCGCAAACACCGAAGACCACTCTTTGGCGCATCTCCGGCGCAGACTCCGTCGGCACCAGCTACCTCTTCGGTACGGTGCACAGTCGGGATGATCGCGCTTATCAATGGGGCGATTCCGTGGTGCCTGCATTAAAACGTGCGCAAATGGTCGCAGGCGAGTTGGATATCGAAACGGACCAGCGCAATGTGATGGGCCTGTTGAGCTATGCGCAAATTCCAGATGGCCGCACACTGAAGGACCTCTACAAGAAGAAGGAGTGGAAAAGGATCGAAGCCGGTTTGCGCGGATCGCTCGGTCCCATGCACGCCATGGCACACCGGCTCAAACCCTATTTCGTGCTGCTCATGATGTCAGGTGCCGAAATGCGCGGATCACACGAACGTTTGGTGGACGAGGAGTTGCAGTACCGCGCTCGTGAGAACGGACAACAGGTGATCGGCTTGGAGTCGATGTTGGAACAGTTATCGGCCATGGACGTGCTCCCGCTGGAACAACAGGCGCAGTTGCTGCTGGAACAGATCGACGCAGGACCAAGCGATGAAGGGCTAGAGGATCTGCTGAACGCCTATGCCGCGCAGGACCTGGACGCGTTGATGGCGATCATGGATAAGAGCACGAGCATGCCCAGCGAAATGAACACATCGCTGATCGTGGATCGCAACGCGCGCATGGCCCAACGCATGGACAGTATCCTCCACACGGGTACAACCACCTTTTTCGCCGTGGGTTCAGCGCACCTGCCCGGTGGCGCGGGCCTCATCGTCCTCTTGCGCCAGCGCGGCTACCGCGTGGAGCCGGTCATCTCGTCCTACACCAAGCCCGAGCACCCTGAGATCAGGCAGGAGGGAGATAAGTAGCTGCCTGCCCGCGCTTGCGGATGTCCGCGTCGGCCCTACATTCGATCCATGCCACCTGTTGAAAAGGTCTGCTTGGAATGCGGTGAGAAGATCGTCGGTCGTACCGACAAGCGCTTCTGTTCCGATGCATGTCGCAATCTGTACCACTACCACACAAACAACGCGCCCATCAACTACGTGCGCAACGTGGTGAACGCGCTCAAACGAAACCGCAGGATCCTCTCCGAACTGAATACCGGAGCCGAAGGCAAGACCAAGGTGCATCGTGACAAACTCATCGAGCGTGGCTATAGTTTCATGTACCACACCAATACGCATCGCACCAAGGTGGGCAACACCTACGTGTTCTGCTTCGAACAGGGCTTCTTGGAACTCGGCGAGAGCTGGTTCATGCTCGTACGCAGGGATGAGTACCTGGATCGTGCGGGCGACAACAAGAAGGACTGATCGGGCCGAAAACTCAGAACGCCGATAAGCTGGAACGAAAAAGCCGCCCAACTGTGGCGGCTTTTCAAGTAGTTGGGGCGAAAGGCTAGCTCATAGCCCAGATCAGCAGAATGATCGCGCCGAAGCAGAGCAAGGCGAGAAGCACGGGTCCGACGATCTCGTTCTGTTCCGCTTCTTCGGGGAAGTGTCCTTCGGCGTGGTGGTCGCTCATGGCTATGCGGTCCGTTGGTTGGTGGACCGGCGACAAATATAGAAGTGTCATTTATCGGGGTCCTTGGTCAATAACGCGGGTTGCCAACAGGGTCCAGAGCAGTGCGCAAGCGCGAAAGCCGCTTAGTTGAGGCTGAAAGTGGGTTGACGGAGCACCATACGCGCGATCACTGAGCTCTCATTGGCGCGCATACGTTGGATCAACGCCAGCACCTGTTCGTCCAGTTCACGATCGCTCAGCTTCGCCAGATCTCTATAGATCGGCAAGCTGCTCTTGCTCTTGAGGATGAGGGCTATTTTGTAGGAGCGTGTCATGTGGTTCCGCTAAGAAGACGCGGCCGTTGCCCTTATGGATGCCTTGTGCGTACCGATGGCGGGGGCATTTTGGAGGAATGGAGCCTTTGACCGAGCGAACGGTAGGGGACAGGCGACGAAGGGGAGGAGCTGTTCGCATGGCGACCGCGCTTTCGATGTGTATTGCCCGAGGACGGGCTATCCTGCATTGGGGTGGCCTCAGATCAAGCCCTGCTCGCCCCGCTCGTGGGGCCTTTTGCTTCACGTGTTCGCTCGAACTTCGTTTAGCATGGAGGATTGCCCGAGGACGGGCTATCCTGCATTGGGGTGGCCTCAGATAAAGCCCTGCTCGCTCCGCTCGTGGGGCCTTTTGCTTCGCGTGTTCGCTCGAACTTCGTTCGGCTCCACACGAAGCAAAAAGCCCCTATGACTTCGTCATAAAGGCTTTGTACTGGTCGGGGTGAGAGGATTCGAACCTCCGACCTCGTCGTCCCGAACGACGCACGCTAACCGGGCTGCGCTACACCCCGAAAATTGCAACGCGGCAAAGATAGAAAGATGCACTCAGGAGGCTCAGGCCTCGAACGTGTAGCCGATACCCTTCACAGTGCGGATGCGATCGTCGCCGATCTTCTCGCGCAGTTTGCGAATGTGCACGTCGATGGTGCGGTCGCCTACGAAGAGGTCGTTGCCCCAGATCTGGCCGTAGATCTCTTCACGTTTGAACACTTTGCCCGGCTTGCTCATGAGCAACACGAGCAGTTCGAATTCCTTCTTGGGCAACTGCATCGCCACTTCGTTCACGAACACCATCACCTTCTCCAGGTCCACCTTCACGCCGTTGGCTTCCAGTACTTGTCCGTTGGGGCGTTCGCCACCGCTGCGTTTCAACAGCGCCTTTACCTTGCTCACGAACACCTTCGGGCGCACAGGTTTTGTGATGTAATCGTCAGCACCCGCCTCGAATCCCGCGATCTGCGAGTAATCCTCGCTACGCGCGGTGAGGAAGGTGATGAGCGTATGCTTGAACTCCGGCAACTGGCGCAACTGGTTGCACACCTCCACGCCGTCCATGCCGGGCATCATGATGTCCAGCACGATCAGGTCCGGTCGATTGGCTTTGGCGGCCTTTAGCGCGTCACGACCGTTGAGCGCCGTGCTCACTTGGTAGCCTTCGCGTTCTAGGTTGTACTTGAGCAGTTCGATGATATCCGGCTCATCGTCCACCAACAACACCTTCTGCGACATTGCTCCCGTCATGGCCTCGGTCATAGTTCGCCGCAAAAGTGGATCCGTGCGTTCGGAAACAGTGTAAAGGTGCGGTCAATTTTCGGTTAACTGCGGAACGGTGGTGCCGCGCTACTTTCGCCCACCATGCGAGAGTAGCTCAGTTGGTAGAGCATCAGCTTCCCAAGCTGAGGGTCGCGGGTTCGAATCCCGTTTCTCGCTCAATGGAAGGCGATCGATCGGTCGCCTTCTGCTTTTTGACACCGTTGCGTTGGCCGAACGCCGATGAGCTTGCCCACGCTTCAGGCTAGGGTGGTATGTTCGGCCCGCAATGGCAAAGAAGGGGCGCACACGGTTGCGCGTAGCTGAACTCTTCGCGGGTGTGGGCGGCTTCAGGCTCGGGCTGCAACGCGCGGGTGGATTCGAAGTGGTCTTCAGCAACCAATGGGAGCCCGGGCGCAAGCAGCAGCACGCATCCGATGTGTATGTGGCACGTTTCGGCGCTGCGCACCATATGAACGTGGACATTTCCACGGTGAAGATCCCGGCCATCGCCGATCACGATGTGTTGGTAGGTGGCTTCCCATGCCAGGATTATTCTGTGGCCAGTTCACTGATCCGGTCAAAGGGCCTAGTGGGGAAGAAGGGCGTGTTGTGGTGGCAGATCCACCGGATCCTGAAGGAGAAGAAGGCAAAACCGAAGTACCTGCTGCTGGAGAACGTGGATCGGCTGCTCGGCTCGCCGGTGGGCCAACGCGGTAGGGATCTGGCCGTGATGCTGCGCTCACTGGACCTGCTCGGTTATGCGGTGGAGTGGCGGGTGATCAACGCAGCGGACCATGGCATGCCGCAGCGGCGCAAGCGCGTGTTCATTCTCGGCTACCACAAGAGCACCAGAACGTACAAGGCCTTGAAGGGCTCGGTGGCTTCGCAATGGTTGGGCAACAGCGGTGTGCTGGCACAGGCCTTCCCCTGCGAATTGGAGAAGGCACCGCTTTCCTTCAGCATTGCGCGCGAACTGGATGACCTCAGCAAACACTTCGGCGCGCGTATAAGCCGGTCACCATTCCTCAGTGGTGGCATCATGGTCGGCGGCAAAGTGCATACGGCCAAGTGTCTTTCCCTACTTGAGGAACCAATGGTCATCGGCAGCATCCTTCAACCCGAAAGCGAAGTGCCCGATAGCTTTCGCATCGAGAAGAAGGAACTTCCGCAGTGGCGATACCTGAAGGGAGCGAAGAAGGAGCCGCGCATTTCCGGTGTCAACGGTCACAAGTATGCCTATGCCGAGGGCGCCATGGTATTCCCCGATCCGTTGAACAAGCCTTCGCGCACGATCATCACCGGCGAGGGCGGTCGCGCCCCATCACGTTTCAAGCACGTAGTGAGCCGCGATGGCAAGAACTATCGGCGGTTGACGCCCGTGGAGCTGGAGCGCCTGAACATGTTCCCCGATGGACATACCGCGGGTGTGAGCGATAGCTGGCGCGCGTTCTTCATGGGCAATGCGCTCGTTGTGGGCGTGGTGGAGCGCATAGGCCGCTCATTGCTGAAGGCCATTGACGCGAATTGACCTTGTCAGGTACGAGAGCAGGCGCCGACTTGCGTTCCGAACACGAACCCGTTCGCCCTTCATGCACAACACAGCATCTTTGTCCGCCAAGTGCTTCCCCCACGCGTGGGCGTTGCTTTGCGCCACTTCCATGTTCGCCTGCGCTAGTGCGCCGGCAGTTGATCAACCTCTAGAACGAACCACCGCCATGGCAGCGATCGATCCCGCGAAGCTCGACACCATCACCCTCGGCGCCGGTTGCTTCTGGTGCGTTGAATCGGTATTCCTGGAACTGAAGGGCGTGGCTTCGGTGACCAGCGGATACATGGGTGGTCATGTGAAGGATCCCAGCTACCGCGATGTATGCACGGGAAGCACGGGCCATGCTGAAGTTGCGCGCATCGCGTACGATCCTGCGGTGATCACGGTGGACGAACTGATGGAGGTGTTCTGGCAAACGCACGATCCCACCACGCTCAACCGCCAAGGCGCCGATGTGGGTACGCAGTACCGCTCGGCGATCTTCTGCCATACCGATGAGCAACTGCGCATAGCGACCGAGTACAAGAAGAAGCTGGATGCGAGCGGCGCTTTCCGCTCACCCATTATTACCGAAGTGGTGCGGGCCGATGTCTTCTATCCCGCCGAGGACTACCACCAGAACTATTATGCGCTCAATGGGGAACAGGGCTATTGCCAGATGGTGATCCGCCCCAAGCTGGAGAAGTTCCGCAAGGTGTTCGCGGACAAATTGAAATGACGCACGGGTCTTCGGACCCGAACGATGCAGCACAGCAAGCTCTACAGCATTTTCAAGTACAAGTGCCCGTTCTGCCACGAAGGGGAATTCTTCGTGGACCGCAACCCGTACCACCTTTCAACGGCGGGTGCGTTGCTCGATAAGTGTCCGGTTTGCCACCGCAAGTACCAGCCCGAACCGGGTTTCTACTACGGCGGCATGTACGTGACCTACGCCATGACGGTGGCCCTCTTCGTGACTACGTACATGGCCATGTTCCTGCTCTTCCCCAATGCACCACTGTGGTTGGATGCGGTGATCGTGATCGCCGCCATCGTTGTATTGGCGCCGTGGGTCTACGCCCTCTCCAAGACGATCTGGGCCAACCTTTTCTTCTCATACAAGGGCATTGAGCCCACGGCGAATGAACGCGCGCAAGCCGCCGAACGTGCGGCAGGGGCCAGCTAATGGAGGCTATTCCGAAGGCGCTCCCTCTTGGGGGAACTCCATGTAGTCGTTGATCAGGTAGATCACCTGGTCTGGGATCTGCGCGCTGTGCGCACCCACATCGGAGTAGCCCGTGGTGCCGACGAAGTCCATGACATCGTTCTCCGAGACGCGCTCGCTCAGGGGCGGCCCCGAGGCGGTTTGCTCGTAGCGCCACTCCACCATCAACAAGTAGCGCGGGTCGCGCATGCCTTGTCGCATCCGTTCGAAGTAATCGGCCTTGTCATGTATGCCCACGAAGTGGTGCGCGATCAAACCCATATCCACCTCGGCGTTGGCTATGCCCGGATCGCCCGCAGGCACCACACGCACTTTCAATCGTTCATCGGTGAGGCCGAGAGCGGCTTTGCGCGCATTGATCTTCTCGGCTTGTGCGGGATCGTTCACCACCGCGATCACATTGGCACCGGCGGCGATCATTTTGAAGGTGAAGTAGCCATCCTCAGCAAAGAGGTCGGCGATGGTGAGCCCCGTGAGGTCGCCACCATTGCCCATCATGCCGATGATGATCTCGGGTTTTTGCCGGCGGTCACGCTCGGCAGTTGGGTCCACGCTGACTTGCGCGGGAACAGGTTGCCCAGCAGCATCGGCGCCCGGCGGCGTTTCGGTCTTGCAACCGGCGTAGAGCGAAAGGAACAGAGGGAGGAGCAGGACGCGCATCGGCGGTGGGATAGGGCGCCGAAAATACCACGCCCATGGTCCTTCCGCGCAAGCGGGCATCATGATCGTTGCGCCAATACCTTCGCCCTGCCGCAACCAACCACCGCATGCCTGGCATAGACAAGGAACTCCAGAGCCGCTTTGAAAGCGAGCAGCAGAAGGCTATGCTCAACGTGCTGTTCACGGCCAACTGGTTCCGTACGCAACAGACGGCCTTGTTCAAACCGCACGGGATCAGCCCCCAGCAGTACAATATCCTGCGCATCCTTCGCGGTGCCAAGGACCGCATGAAGATGCAGGACGTCAAGGGCCGTATGATCGATCGCGCGCCCAACGCTACGCGCCTCACGGACAAACTCATCGCCAAGGGACTGGTCATGCGCGAGCGTTGCGCCGAGGATCGCCGTGTGATCTACGCACGCATCAGCGACAAGGGTTTGGAACTGCTCGCGCGCATTGATGCGGACAACAGCGAAGCCGCCACCAGCTACCTGAGTACGTTGAGCGATGCCGATGCGCAAGTCATCAACCGCATCCTGGATCTATGGCGCGGGTGAACCATTGGGCGGTGGCTGTGTTGTTTTGCACGCAATGAACATGGCACGCAGCGAGAAGAACATCCACCCGATCATCAACGATCGGTACAGCCCACGCTCCTTCACCGAACGCGCGGTGAGCGACGGCGATCTGGAACTGGTGCTAGAAGCAGCGCGCTGGGCACCCAGTAGCATGAACGAGCAGCCTTGGCGTTTCCTTGTGACGCGGCTTGGGGGTGAAGGGCACGCGGAACTGCTGGCGGCTCTCAACCCCAGCAATCAGCGCTGGGCCGATAAGGCGCCGGTGCTGCTGCTGCTGATGACGAATAGAACGCTCACGCGCAACGGACAGGAGAACTTACATGCGCGGCACGATCTGGGCATCGCCACCGGACTGTTCGCTGTGCAAGCAACGGCGTTGGGGCTTGGGCTGCACGTCCTCGGCGGCTTCAGTGCTGAGAAGGCGCGTGCAGCATTCGCGATCACCGATACGCTGGACATCGTTACCGTGATCGCGCTCGGTTTTCCCGGCACGGCCGAAGGGCTGCCCGATGACCTGAAGTTGCGCGAAGGGAACCGCTCTACGCGCAAGCCGTTGGCCGAGATCGTTTCCTACGGCAGGTGGACGTAGTAGCGTTCAAGGCTTCTTCTTCTCCTGTGGCACCGCGCGCTCCCAGAGCTTAGCACCATTGGCATCGAACACGCGCATGGTCAGTGTGCGTTCGTTCTTCTTGCCGCTGAAGGTGAGCGTGGCGAAGTTGCGCTGCTCCACCACCGTGCCTTCCACGCGCAGTTCGTTCTTATCAGTGGCTTTGTACACGCCGCTGGTGAGGGCGCTGGCGGTGAGGTCCAGCACCGTGCGACCGTCCTTGAGCGGCAACGAACTCAGCTCGGTGAAGTGCCGATCGCCGGTGAGGAAGACCACACCGCGAATGCCTTCCTCTTCGATCCGGCGCAGCAGTTCGCCGCGCTCCTTGATAAAGGTGGCGTAGTTCTCGTACTGCGCCGATGTGCTGAGGACCTGGCTGCCCACGGCCACGAGCTTGAAGGAGGCATCGCTGTACTTCAACGCGCGGATCAACCAGTCGACCTGTGCCTTGCCGAGCATGGCGGGTTCGTCGGTGGTGAGATCCGCTGGTACGCGGAAGGTGCGGTCGTCCATGAGGAAGAGGTCCACGTCGGCATGGCTGAAGGAAGTGGTGATGCCTTCGACCCCCGGCACTCCGCATGTGGGGTTGGGCCAGAACAGATCGAACAACTCACGCGCGAGATCGCCGTTCACGAAGCTGCCGTCGGCATCGTTGGGGCCGAAGTCGTGATCGTCCCAGATGGCGCAATGCTGCGTGCTGCGCAAGAGGCGTTGCATCTCCGGTGCGGACCGCGTGTTGGTGTAGCGGTGCAGGAATCCCGTGCGGCTGCCCCAGTCCGGCTCGCGCAGGTAAATGTTGTCGCCGAGCCAGAGCATGAGGTCAGGCTTCTTGTCAGCAATGGAATTGAAGATCTGGTAATCGCCGCCGTACGGATCGCCCGGCCGATCATACGCTGACTCGTTGATGTAAGTGCAACTGCCTACTGCCAAGGTGAAGGTCGGCGGGTCGCCACGGAACTTCCATAGCGGCTGTGTGCTGAAGGTGAGTGGTTGACCCACATCGACCACGGATCCGTTCACCACAGGGCGATACCCGTAAGTGGTTCCCGGCACCACCTGGTCCAGCACGAAGTCCATAGCGTGGGCGCGGGATGCTTCGGAGTCCTGCACAGGGGTATGCAGTAAACTATCGGGCTTGCCGATGACCCAGTACTCCAGGCGGGCGGTGCAGGGTGCGTGGCATTGCATCCAAATGGTGCCTTCGAGCAGATCCACATGGCCGGGCATGGGGCCGTTGATCGCCACTTGGGCGTGGAGGTGCGCAGCGGGCAGAAGCAGGAGAAGGACGCGAGGCAGGAGAAGGAGGCGCATGATGATCGACTGGGAGGGCAAGTTATCTGCGGTGGTGGAGCAAGGACCAAGTCCGCCGCTTCGGGATAGATTTGGCGACCACAATTCCGCATGACATTCAATCCCCTCCAAGCTTGGCTCGATATGAAGGCCAAGCTGCCCGAGCTGGCCATCGAAGGCATCGGCATCACATACATCTATCCGATCTTCTTGGTGTTCCTGTTGATCGAGTACTTCAACGCGCGGCACCTGTACAACCTGCGGGAGACCTGGGCAAGCTTCGTGATCTTGGTGGGCGCCACGTTGATCCGTGTAGCTACCAACGTCTTCGAGATCACGCTCTACTTCTTCCTGTTCTGGCTCGCAGCGGATCTGCGGCAGGAGTACCTCGGTTACACCTCGCTCGGTTTCGCGTGGTACATCTGGATCATTTGCGCCGTGGCCGATGACCACAATTTCTACTGGCACCACCGCCTTGCCCACAACGTGCGCCTACTGTGGGCCGCGCACCTGCCGCACCACTCGGCCAAAACCTTCAACCTCACGGTGAGCATCCGCAACGGTTGGTTCATCACCTTCGTCAAACCCATTTACTGGCTGTGGATGCCGCTCGTTGGTTTCGATCCGATCATGATCGCCACCTGCCTCATTGTGAACGCCTTCTACCAGTTCACCCTGCACTCACAACTGATGCCCTCGTTCGGGTGGATCGAGAACATCTTCAACAGCAGCTACGTGCACGTGGTACACCACAGCAGCAACGTGGAATACCTGGACCGCAACCATGGCGGCATCTTCACCTTCTGGGATCGGATCTATGGCACTTGGCAGGCGCCGATCAAAGGGGTGCAACCCAAGTTCGGCATCAGCCACGACCCCGGTACCGACAATCCGATCACG
The DNA here is from genome assembly GCA_046595075.1 of Flavobacteriales bacterium. Taxonomy (GTDB): domain Bacteria; phylum Bacteroidota; class Bacteroidia; order Flavobacteriales_F; family PHOS-HE28; genus PHOS-HE28. The sequence continues at coordinate 11,670 of JBKJPT010000132.1, read as the reverse complement.
CACAACATCTTCGAGTTCCAGGAGATCTGGCGCGATGTGAAGAAGTCGCCCAAGTTGCGACACAAGCTCATGTACGTCTTCGGCCCACCGGGCTGGAGCCACGATGGCAGCAGCAAGACCAGCCACCAGTTGCAGGAGGAGTTGCGCGCGAGCGGAACGTTCGGGCGCGTACCGGTAGAGGCGGAGCGGGTGGCGGTGAGGGCCTAATGCCAGCGCCATACGTCTTCGAGGACCACGGCCTAAGTGCTGCTGTTGCGCATGGGCACACCAGCCTCCAACGTTCCACTTCCCGCACAGGATCTTTTCCACTTGCACTTGAGCCATGCCACGCGATGGATAAGCGGGCGAAGCTGGTGGTGGAGTCGCTTTGGTTTGTGCTTTCCACCTACGCAACCGAGCGCAGGGTCCCCGAGGCGGGATAACCTGTGGAGGCGTGAGTACTCCTGGTATAGCTCCGGGTTCGTGTCCTTGAGATCAGCCATCAGCTTGTCCAGCCGGTTCATCAGGATCGTCGTCCCCTGGTGTACCAACTGCTCCAACTGCTCCTCGCACCCTTGCCACCACGTTTTCCGGCTGTGCCATCTTACTTTCGGGCAATGCACAACGCCCTTTTCTTTCCCGTCCTTGCCATGCTCCCTTCGCTGCATGGCCCGTTGAACCAACCCATGGACCCCAAGCAGCTTTCCACACGCGCGCCCGCGAGCGCGATCACCGTACATCCGGTGCACCACTCGGCCATGGTGTTGGAGTGGAACGGTCATACGGTGTTCGTGGATCCGCACGATGGTGCAGCGCGCTTCAGCAAGTACGCCGCGCCCGAACTCGTACTGATCACCGATATACATGGTGATCATATGGACGCCGCGACACTGGGGGCACTGGACCTGGGCAAGGCACGTATCGTGGCACCCCAGGCGGTGATCGACCAACTACCGGCGGAGCTTCAGAAGAAATGCACGCCCCTGGCCAATGGTGCGCTCGCCGAAGTGGCTGGCATCGGCATCGAGGCCATCCCGATGTACAACATGCCTGATCCGAACGATCCACGGCATCCGAAGGGACGTGGCAATGGCTACGTGCTCACCTTGGGCAAGGAGCGCGTGTACATCTCAGGCGATACCGAGGACATCCCCGAAATGCGCGCATTGAAGAACATCGACATCGCCTTTGTGTGCATGAACCTACCCTATACCATGACGGTTGATGCTGCGGCGAGCGGCGTGCTCGCCTTCAAACCCAAGGTGGTGTACCCCTACCATTACCGTGGCACGGAGGGAATGAGCGATGTGCAGCGCTTCAAGCAATTGGTTAACGCCGGCGACATGGCCATAGAGGTGAGGTTGAAGGATTGGTACACGAAGTGAACGATCCAAGGCAGGGACGACGATCGTTTTCGATCACGATCCGGTGATAGAAGTCTTAAGGGGACCTGTGCGCACTCGCGTGGTGATTGGTCACGCATGCGCAGGGCCTTTCGTCTTCGGAAAGTCGCGTGGTCAATAGACCCTACAAGGCCCGGATCCCGCACATTTGATCATGCCTTCCACCACCCTCCGGTTCACCAAGCGCAGGATCGGCGGCAATGCACCAACGGTGACCGCCGTGCTCATGGGCATAGTGGGCATCATGGCCATCGTCATGGGCACGCCGTTCCTGGCGGCACTCACCTTGCCCTTTGCGTTGCTCGCAGCTACCGGCCGGGAGGAGGTAGAGGTGGACTTCGCCGCATTACGGTATCGCAGTTGCTTCAGTTTTGTGTGGATCCGCTGGGGTCCCTTCAAGCCACTGCCCCAGTTGGCGCATGTGCTGGTGCGCGACTACCGGGAGCGTATCATCGATCAGCAGAGCGGCAAAACATCGGACGTGCTGGAGAAGTACGAGCTCTCGCTGTTCGCCCGCGATGAAGGCAAGCTGGTGTTGTGCATTTCCGAGAGCGCCTCGCGAATGCGGGGGCACGTGAAGGCGATCAGCGCTGTTTCATCGTTGCCGGTGATCGACCGCACGAAGGAGGGGATCGCGGCGCGATAGTCATGCGCCAAGTGACGCTTGCGCATGACCGCCCCGCTACATTCGCCCCACATGCCCGGCAACACCTTCGCCCACCTCTTCCGCCTCACGTCCTTCGGCGAAAGCCACGGCGCGGCCATTGGCGGAGTGGTTGATGGGTGCCCTGCGGGATTGCAGTTGGATCTTGATGCGGTGCAGAATGAATTGGATCGTCGCAGGCCGGGGAGCACTGCGTTGGGGACCGCGCGCAACGAGGCGGATCGCGTGGAGTGGCTCAGTGGTGTGTTTGAAGGAAAGACCCTCGGCACCCCCATCGGCTTCCTCATCCGCAACACCGATGCGAAGAGCAGCGACTATGATGCGCTGAAGGACGTGTACCGTCCCGGCCATGCCGACAAGACCTGGGAGGACAAGTATGGCCTGCGTGATCACCGCGGTGGTGGCCGCAGCAGCGCGCGCGTTACAGCAGCCTGTGTGGTGGGTGGTGCCATAGCCCGCCAGTTGCTTGCACAAGTGGGCGTGAAGGTGAGCGGCTATGTGAGCAGGGTGGGCGAGATCGCGTTGGATCGCGTGCCTGCTCATCTGGATGCGGTTTGGCAGAGCGATGTGCGCTGTCCTGATCCAGAAGCCGCCTCCCGAATGACGACGCTGATCGAGCAAGCGCGAAGCGAGGGTGATAGTCTGGGCGGTGTGGTGTCCTGCGTGGTGCGTGGTGTTCCCGCAGGTCTTGGCGAGCCGGTCTTCGACAAGCTGGAAGCGGAACTGGCCAAGGCCATGCTCTCCATCAATGCCAGCAAAGGATTCGAGATCGGCAGCGGATTCGCGGCGGCTGCCATGCGCGGTTCGCAGCACAACCAACTACCCCAAGGCGGGATCCAGGGCGGCATCAGCAGTGGGGAGGACATCATGTTCTCTGTCGCCTTCAAACCACCTTCGACCATTGCACAGGCCCAGCAGACCACGGACCGTAGCGGCAAGGCCGTGACGCTGGAAGCCAAGGGCCGCCATGATCCCTGTGTGGTGCCGCGCGCCGTGCCCATTGTGGAGGCCATGGCCTGTTTGGTGCTGGCGGATCACCTGTTGCGGCAGCGCTTGGCGCGGGTGTAATAGCGCCCAGACGTATCACGGCCGTCACGCCGGAAGGCCGACGGAGAAGGGCTATCCGGCGTCTCACAAGGTGAACGGCGAGCCACGCGCTCGATCGCTCATTGACCTTTGTGAGATTCCGGATACGCGGGGCCCTGCTGCTTCGCAGCGCCCGCGTTCCGGAATGACGACTACCGCGTGACGACCGCGCCGTCCGACGCGCCGTCAACGGCCCAGCGTGAACACTGCGGCCCCGAATGCTGATCCACTTCGTGCAAGGGAACGATCTTTGTCCCTCTGATCGAGTTCTCAGTTGTTCGTTGTCAGTTGTCCGGCTGTGGAGTATGGCATTCCCTGACAACTAGCAACTAGCAACTGACAACTGGATCCCTATCTCCCCTCCCCCCTAAATCGCTCCTCCCGCATGCGCAAGTGGACCAAACGAATTTTCGCGACCCTCGGCATTCTCATCGTACTGCTCATCCTTGCGATCATCCTCGTGCCCATCCTGTTCAAGGATAAGATCGAAGCGGCGGTGAAGGAAGAGGTGAACAAGAGCATCAACGCCACGGTGAACTGGGGCGAGTGGGACATCACCCTGATCAAGAACTTCCCGAACCTCACCGTGGACATCGCCGATGTGAAGGTGAGCAACCTAGCACCCTTCGAGGGGATCGACCTCGCGAACATTGGATCGCTCACGGCCACCATTGATGTCATGAGCCTCTTTGGTGACAAGATCGAGATCAAGCGCGTGGGCTTGGTGAAGCCGCGCATTCATGTGAAGGTGTTGGAGGATGGTCGCGCGAACTGGGACATCGCCAAGGCCGACACCGCGGCTGTCGAAACACCTACCGACACCGCTGCGAGCAAGTTCAACATTGGGCTGGACGAATACTGGGTCGAGGACGCCTCCTTGATCTACGACGATGCATCGCTGGGCTACTACATGGACCTGTTGGGTCTGGACCACAAAGGCAGCGGTGATTTCACGCAGGACCTCTTCGTGCTGAAGACCACCACGCACGCCGATACGGTAAACGTGGTCTTCGATGGCGTGAAATACCTGCGCAACGTGCGCACGGACATCACTGCCGACCTCGACATGGACATGGCGAACATGAAATTCGCCTTCAAGGACAATGAGGCCTCGATCAATCAGTTGGCGCTCGGCTTCGATGGCTGGGTGGCAATGCCCGGCGACGACATCGACATGGACATCACCTGGAGCGCGAAGAAGGGCGACTTGGGCACATTGCTTTCGCTGGTGCCGGCGGAATTCGCCACGGACCTCACGGGTGTGCAGATGAGCGGTAAAGTCGGCTTCAGCGGAGCGGTAAAAGGAAAGTACAACGAGACGAGCATGCCCGGCTTCGACCTCGTGGTGGATGTGGACAAGGGTCGCTTCAAATACCCCGACCTGCCCAGCAGTGTGGAGGACATCTACGTGGACCTGAAGGTCACCAGCCCAGGCGGCAGCAACATGGATGCGATGGTGGTGGACCTGAAGCGCTTCGCCATGAGCATGGCCGGCAACCCCGTGGAAGCACGCATGTACCTCACGCACCCCATGACCGATCCCAACGTGGATGCGGAGCTGAAGGCGAACCTCGATCTGGCCAGTGTGAAGACCGTGGTGCCGTTGAAAGGGGATGAGTTGCAGGGCAATTTCACCGCAGATGTGCGCATGAAGGGCGTCATGAGCGATGTTGAAGCCGGGCGCTACGAGAAGTTCAAGGCCGAAGGGCGCATGATCCTGCTCGGCATGAAGTACGTCACCGACTCCATGCCGCCTGTGGGCATCAACAGCCTCTACTTCGATTTCAGTCCGCAGTTCCTTGCGCTCACCAGCTTCGATGGCAGCGTGGGCAGCAGTTCCATACAAGCGAAGGGCCGCATGGACAACTACATCCACTGGTGGTTGAAGGACAGCACGCTCGTGGGCTCCTTCGATCTCGCTGCGAACAAGTTCGACATGAACGAATTCATGGGACCCGCCTCTGCTGAAGCGCCGGTGGGCGAAGCTGCTGCGGATACATCATCCATGAGCGTGATCGAAGTGCCCAAGAACATCGACTTCCGCATGGGCATAACGGTGACCGAAGTGATCTACGATCAGCTGCACCTTACCAACGTGCGTGGCGGCATGCGCGTGTACGATCAGCGCGTGGACCTGAAGGATGTCTTCTTCAACCTCTTCGGTGGAAGCGTTACCATGGCCGGAGGCTACGAGGTAAAGGACCCGAAGGCGCCGCGTATAGACCTTACCTACAACGTGCGCGATCTAGACATAGAACAGACCGTGACCTACGTGGATATGGTGCAGAAGATGGCGCCCATCGCCAAGACGTGCAAAGGCGTGTTCAGCACCACGCTCAGCATGCATGCCTTGTTGAACGAACACATGGAGCCGGACATGAACAGTCTCACCGGTGATGGTACCCTTACCACGCGCAGTGTGCAGGTGGATGGTTTTGCTCCGCTGGTGAAATTGGCGCAGGCCTTGAAGATCAAGCAGATCGAGAACACGCGCTTGCAGGACGTCACCTTCAGCTACGAGTTCCGCGATGGCAAGATGATCACCAAGGAATTCCCCGTGAAGATCGATCGCGTGAGCGCACTTGTGGGTGGCAGCACGGCCTTCGCGGATCAGGCCATTGATTACGATGTGAAGGCGAAGATCCCCAGCGACATGTTCGGCGCGGGCGCTACGCAAGCGGTGGCTGGCTTGCTCGGTCAGGCCAACCAAGCGATCGGCGGCAACTTCGAAGTACCGAAGGAACTAGACCTGACGGCCAAGATCACCGGCACCATAGACAAGCCCATCGTAAAGCCCGTCTTCGCCGGCGGTACATCAAGTGTGAAGGATGCCGTGGTGGCCGAAGTGAAGCAGACCGTGAACGAAGAGATCGGCAAACAGAAGGAGGCGTTGATCGCACAAGCGAAAGCAGAGCGTGATCGTCTCGTTGCCGATGCGCAAGCACAAGCCGACAAGCTGAAGGCCGATGCCCGTCGCGAAGCCGCCACTGCAAAGGCCGCTGCTTACAAGGCCGCTGATGATCAAGTTGCGCAAGTGAACAATCCGCTGGCGCGTGCAGCCGCCAAGGTTGCTGCCGACAAACTGAAGAAGGAGGCGGACAAGAAGGAACAGCAAGCAGTGGCCGAAGCCGACAAGCGCGCCGATGCACTGGTCGATGTCGCACGCAAGAAGGGCGATGATCTGGTGGCCAAAGCCGAGGCGACGGACACGACGGTGAAGTGATGATCATGCCCAGTCGCACCCGCAGCGCCGACCCTCGGGGTGGACGGATCAGATCGGGAATGTTGATGCGATACGCGATGATGGTGGTCGTAGCGGTTTGCGCATGCGTGAGCGGCGCTTGCGCCCAAGAAACTGACGACCCCTGCGTTCAACCCACCGACAAGCAGATCTTGAAATTGCTGGACGGCGCCGCCAAGGCGAAGGATGCCGTGGAGCGCCACACCAAGTTGAAGAGCACCTTGGAGATCGATGCCGAATGCGTGGAGTGCAATTTTAGGCTGGGGCTGTCGGCGTGCCGCATCGGCAAGGAAGGCGGCAAGGGCTTCGCGCCAGCGATCAAGTACATGGAAGCCGTGAACGCGAAGTGCCCGAACTACCACAGCGACCTGCACTACTTCCTCGGAGAAATGTACTACGCCGAGGGTGAGTTCGCGAAAGCTGCACAAGCCTTTGAAGCCTTCAAGCGCTTCCCCACCGATGATGCCGCGCGCGTGAGCAAAGACTATGACAAGCAGTACAAGGATGTGGAGGAGGTGATGCCCGAACTGCAGTTCTATGTGGACTTCTATCGGAACGCCGCGCCGCTGAACCCGGTGGTGGTGCCGAACGTGAGCACCCAAGCCGACGAGTACCTGCCGATGCTCTCACCGGACAACGAGCTGATGTTCTTCACGCGCAAGCATCAAGAGAGAGCGAAGGGCGATCTGGTTTCCCGCGATGTGGAAGAACTGATGGAAGCACGCCGCAAGGGCGTGAGCGTTCCGTTCGATGGAGGTCGTGTGCTGCCCGATCCGTTCAACAGTGGCGACAGCTATGGCGGTGTCACCATCAGCGTGAACAACAAGGAGATGTTCGTCACCGTCTGTGGCCCGGCCGATGCGCGTGGCTACAAGAACTGCGACCTCATGCGCAGCCAGTACAGCACGCACTTCAATCTGGATGTGGGCGGGCAGGAGTGGGAGTGGACCGGCCTCGATGATGTGGGCGAAGCGATCAATGGCGCCGATACGTGGGAGAGCCAGCCGAGTTTGAGCGGCGACGGTCGCACGATGTACTTCGCCACGGCGCGTGACGAAGAACGTGGCATCGACATTTTCCAAAGCACACGGGGCAAGGATGGTGTCTGGTCGAAAGCCGTTCCTGTCCCAGGGATCAACACCCCGGGCGATGAGAAAGCTCCCTTCATGCACAGCGACAGTCGCACGCTCTACTTCGCCGCACGGCAGAACGCTACAGGGCAGGGACACCAAGGCATCGGCGGCTACGACATCTTCTTCAGCAAATTGAACGATGATGGCACATGGAGCAAGCCGAAGAACATCGGCCATCCGCTCAACACCGATCAGGACGAGCATGGATTGATCGTGAGTGCCGACGGTCGAACGGCCTACTTCGGCAGCGGTCGCTTCAAGGGTGTGGGCGGCCTGGACATCTACGGTTTCGAGCTTCCGCAGGACGTGCGCCCCGATGAGATCCTGATCGTGAAGGGCGAAGTGCGCGACGAGCAAGGCAAAGTGGTGCGCGACGCCGAGGTGGAGATCAAGTACATGGACACCCGCTTGACCGAGACACTCCGTGTGGATAGCGTGGATGGGCGCTATGCCACCGTGTTGCGTTTGAAGCCCGGCAGCGATGTGGTGATGACCGTGAAGAAGATTGGCCACGTATTCGACTCGCGCAGCTTCGCGATAGAGGACACCGTACGTAAGGGTGTAGCACACGTGGACATGGCCGTGCAGAAGATCGAAGTGGGCCGCAGCTACCGCGTCAACGACATCAAGTACGCCACCAGCAGTGCGGACATCACCAAGAGCACCGAGTACATCCTCGAGGAGCTCATCACCTTCCTGAAGGAGAACCCCTCGGTGAAGATCCGCATCGAAGGGCACACCGATAACGTGGGCAGCATACAAGAGAACATGGTGCTCAGCAACGATCGCGCGTTCACCGTCATGGGCTATTTGCAGGACAGGGGCATCGTCGCCGGGCGGCTCAGCTTCAAAGGACTTGGCCCCACCAAACCCTTGGAAAGCAACGATACGCCCGAGGGTAGGGCCGAGAACCGTCGAACAGAGTTCGTGATCGTTTCACGATGAAAGACGGAACGATCGTTGTAGTATTTTTGTCATCGACCATGCGCATTGCTCTTCTCCATTGTTTGTTGATCCTGCTAGGTACCACGGCCAGGGCACAAGTGAGCGTTGGTGGCGAACCGAGCGGCTGGCGGACTTCCGCGCAGGAGAGACAATTGTTCCCCGAAGTGGGGTTCCCGTTACCCGTTGAGAACCTTGCGGAGGAGGAGCCAGCGAATGCGGACTTTCGTTACGGCATACAATGTTTTGGACAGGTGGATGTGCTAGCCGAAGGCGAATGGACGATCGCCGCTGATGACAACCAGGTATGTCGGATAATGTTGCGCAGCCCCGGCGCTGTCATGCTCAGCGTGCAGTTCGATCGATGGGAGTTGAACGATGGTGACTTAGTATACCTGTACAATGCCGATCGTACACATTTCATCGGTGGCTTCGATGCGAGCAACAGGGGCGAGGATGGTACCATGGCCACTGCTGTTCTGCCGGGTGATGAAGTCGTGATCGAGTATCACACCACGGCCATACATCACAGGCCCGCGCAACTGCACGTGGCCAGTGTTACGCACGGTCTCATCGACCTTTTCCACTTCGCGGATGCTGACGAAGCCCGCGATTACAACCCCGGATACCAGAGCGCCGCTTGCCAGATCAACATTATTTGTCCCGAAGCAGCCGCATGGCAAGTCGAGAAGCGTTCGGTAGCCATGTTCCTGCGCCCGGATGGCAACGGCTGTACTGGCAACTTGGTGAACAACACGCAAGTACCGCGTAAGCCCTACTTCCACCTAGCCAACCATTGCTACACCGCCACCACCACCCAATGGGTCTTCTACTTCAACTACGAGAGTCCGACCTGTGTGGGCAGCACAGGACCCACTACCACCAACATTACAGGGGCCACCTTGCGCGCCAACTACTACTACACGGACATGTGCTTGGTGGAACTGAGCAGCACCCCACCGACCAACTACAATGCCTATTACGCCGGTTGGGACCGTAGCGGTGCTGTTCCTACCAGTTCCACGGTGATCGAGCACCCACTGTACGACGTGAAAAAGTACGCGCACAACGATAACCCGAGCACCACCTTTACGGATGCCGTCGGCGTTCCATGCTGGCGAGGCACTTGGGAACAGGGCCTCGTGCAGGCCGTGAGCAGTGGTTCGCCGCTCTTCGATCAGAACCACCGTATGGTGGGCCATATGTACGATGGTGCCCAAGTATGCACCACCGCCACATCTGTGCCTACCGATTGCGCCAAGTTCAGCGCCGCTTGGGATGGAACCGTCGCGAGCCAGCGCATGCGCGATTGGCTCAACCCCGCCAATAACCTCACAACCCTGGACGGCTTCGATGCAGCTGCATCGCCTAGCGTCGCGTTGCGTGTGCGCACGTTTTTGGAAGGTCCGTACAACACGGGCACCACGCAGATGAACACCACCCTGCGCACCAACGGATTAGTGCCCACCACTGAACCGTACACCGGCCTTGGCTTTACGCAGGCAGGTGGCGGCGGTGGCGAAACCACCACGAGCGGTGTGCTCGCCGTTACAGGTGCCAACGCCGTAGTGGATTGGGTGTTCGTGGAACTGCGCAACAGTGCGCTCAACACCCAGGTGGTGGCCACCCGCAGCGCCTTGCTGCAGGCCGACGGCGATGTGGTTGCGGCCAGTGATGGCGCCTCGGCGCTCAGCTTCAACGTCTCTAATGGTTCGTACTACGTTGCTGTGAAGCACCGTAACCACCTCGGTATTATGACCAATGGCACGGTCGCGCTCACAGCGGTTTCCACCACCATCGACCTCAGCAACGGTACTGTGCCTTTATACGGCGGCGCCAACGCGACGAACTTGGTGGGCACGCGCAATGCGTTGTTCGCTGGCGACGTGGATCATAACAACACACTACGTTACATCGGTGCGGACAACGATCGCGATCCCATCCTCACGCGCATCGGAGGAAGCGTTCCCACTTTGTCCGTAGCAGGCTACTATGGTGAGGATGTGAACTTGGACGGCGAGGTGCTGTACGTGGGGTCGAACAACGATCGCGATCCCATCTTGGTGAACATCGGTGGCAGCATACCCACCGCCGTGCGCAGCGCGCAGCTTCCGTAGCCTGCTTATTTGTCCTTGTCGAGCTTCTCGGCGTTCACCCGCATGCGCAGGTTCAGGAACTCCACCATGACACTGAAGGCCATGGCGAAATAGATGAAGCGTTTGTCGATCTCGTTCCCGAAGCCTTCCATCAGCAGCGCCACGCCGATAACCACCAGGAAGGCCAATGCCAGCACCTTCACGGTGGCGTGCTTGTTCACAAAGTCTGCGATAGGACCGCTGGCCACGAGCATGATCAGCACTGCGATGATCACGGCCAGCGACATGATGATGAGCTGATTGCTCATGCCCACGGCGGTGATCACGCTATCGAGGCTGAAGACGATGTCGATGACGATGATCTGAAGTACCACGCTCATCAAGCTCGTCGCCTTGCGAAGGTGACCTTCCTTTTCACGCTTGTGCTCCACCTTGGAGCGGATCTCCACCGTGGCCTTGTAGATCAAAAAGAGTCCGCCCAGCACGAGCACCACGTCGCGTCCGCTGAAGTCCATATCGCCGACCAAGATCCACGCATCCTTCATGTTCATGATGAAGCTTATGCTGAACAGCAACATCAACCGCGTGATCATGGCCAACGCGAGGCCGAGCCGTTGTGCCTTCCGCTGGAGGGCCTTGCCGCGCAGTTCCCCGCTGAGGATGCTGATGACGATGATGTTGTCTATGCCCAGCACGATCTCGAGCATTGTGAGCGTGAACAGCGCAACGAGGCCTTGGCTAGTGAGCAGAACGGAAGGGTCGAGCTGTGCGAGATCCATGGGACGGGGCGGCGAAACTAATCCGAACCGGATCGGCGGGGATCGATCCTCGCGATGACCACCGTCTCATTGCGATTCACAGGATTGAGCCAGTGCAACAGGCGGTCCATAGTGCCCGGATAAGCCACGCCGATCTTCCGCAGTGGCCCCATGGTCTTCTCGGCCTGCGCCCATCGGCGGTCGAGGTCCTCCTCGCCGAGGAATAGCACCGCATCGGGTTGGTGATCGGCGTAGTCGGCGATGCTCAAGGCGAGGTCGGCATGTGGATCGGTGTGGTAGATCACTGATGCATCCCACTTTCCCCAGTAGAACAGCGGCGGCATGAACGGGTCGCCGACCGCCGAGTC
>JBKJPT010000236.1:0-7351 GCA_046595075.1 Flavobacteriales bacterium | reverse complement strand
CTCGGTGGTGCTACCGTCGATCAACAAGCCCGTGGGGTATCCGGCTAAGGCGCTGTTGTACACACGCGTCTGGGTATTGCGACGCAGGTGTATCGCGCGCTTGTAGAGGTCGCTGATGGTGCTGCTCACCGTGAGCGGACCAAGGATCGTCACATTGCTCCAGGTGCCCTGTGAATAGGGTGCAGCCGAATTTCCTGCCGCATCGTTGTCGCACTCGAAGCCATTGCTACCACTGGCGTCGGCGTAGTTCGGATCACGCAACGAAACCGCGTACTGCACCTTGCCCTGCCAGCCGAAGTCCTGGTCGAAGTCGTCGTCCAGACCGCGGTGTGCGATCAAATACTTCGCGTTCACCGTGCCGCCGAACCACTCATAGCTATCGTCGCCGCTGTAGCTCACTTGCACGTGCTCAATGGTGGTGCCACTGCCCACGGACCCGAGCGTTAGACCGTTGATCTCTTGGTTGGGTTGGAACGCGATACCCGCGAATTCGATGCGCACGTAACGGAGCACACCGCTATTGTCGGAAGCGTCCGTTCCACCGTAGATCGCATCCGGGCCCCCCTCCACCGTGGGATCGCTGGGTTGGTTGTGCGGCGCGCGGCCACAGATGATGATGCCGCCCCAATCGCCACGATCACGGGATCCAACGGCTTGGTTGCTCGTGAACACGATCGGCTGGCTGGTGGTGCCATCGGCCACGAGTTTGCCACCACGCTTGATGATGAGCGAGCCTTTCGTCGGCTTGTCGCCCTTGATGATGGTGCCGGGTTGAATGGTCAGTGTCGCACCATCCTCCACATAAACGAAACCGACGAGCAGGTACTTGTTGCTGTTGCTCCATGTGGTGTTGGTGGTAATGCTGCCCGTGATCTCCACCACGTTGCTGGGGGTGCTGGCGTATTCGCAGCAGCAGTCCTTGTCGGCATCAGCGTCGTAGTTGCTGGCGGTCGGATCGGTGCAGCCTTCTTTCTTCTTGCACGCGGGCAATGCCACTGCCAGGGCTGTGATCATCAACAGCGTGGTTGCGTGGTTCTTGATGAAGTTCATCTCGTTGTGTTTTGTTGCCGCAAAAGGACAGCGGAGGTGTTATGTGTCGAAGGCCCGGATCTTAACGTTGTGTGGCCGTGCGTTACCATTCCGTTAAGGCCCTCACGCATAAGGCCGCGAACGTTCGCGGCTTTAAGCGTGAGGGAATTGGAATTAGAAGCGCATCCCGAAGCCCACGGTGAAGTAGGCGCCACGGCGGAAGCTCATGATCTCTTGGTCGCTACCGTCGATGTGCCCATCGTCGTTGGCATCCTGCACCATGCGCGTGCGCTGGTTCAGTATGTCCTGTGCGGCCAACTTCAGTTCGAAGCGCTTGTCGAAGCCTTTGGTCACGGCTATGTCGATCACGTTGCGTGGCATCTCGTAGATGTCCGGTGTACCGTAGGTGCCTACAGCGAAGAGGCGCTGGCCGATGACGTTGTAAAGCACGTTGTACTGCAGCTTGCGTTCGGTGTCCTGCCAGTACAGACCGGCATTCACTATGTAGGGGCTCTGTCCCATCAGCGGACGCCGCTGTGCTTGTCCTTTCGCTTCATCACCCAAGCGCACTTCGGTGACGATGTACGCTGCGTTGAAGGTGACACCCAAGTGGCTTGCCCAGCCGCTTTCGATCACTGTGTTCAACGAGCGACGCACTTCTACTTCAGCGCCCACGCTAGTGGCTTGTTGGGCATTGCCGAAGCTGAAGTTGCGTGTGCCACCGCTGCCAGCACCGGGAAGGAAGAACATCTCGATGGGATCGGTGAAGCGCTTGTAGAACACGCCGAAGCTGATCACCTCCGAGCTCGATGGGTAGTGCTCGTAGCGCGCATCCACGTTTTGTATCGTGGCAACTTTCAAGCTGTCATTGCCGCGAAGCACGTTGTTGAAGCTGAAGTCATAGAAGGCGAATGGCGCCAGTTCGCGGAACTCGGGCCGGTTCACCGTAGTGGACCAAGCCACACGCACCTGCGACTTCTCACTGAGCGCGCGCGAGGCGTTAATGGAGGGTAATATGCTGAGCACCGGGTTGTTCACCTTGATGATGCGACCGCCGAAGGTGGAACTGGTGAGCTCCTGCGTGTTGTGTTCGACACGCACACCGGCGCTGATCGTGGTATTGGTCGCCAGGTTGAGCGTTGCTCCCAAATACCCAGCGAGCAAGGTGTTCGCCGCGGTGTAGCGATCGCTCGGGTTGGTGCCTTCCTCCAACTTGAAACCGGTGGTGGTGTTGATGTGCTGCGCGCTGAATATGTTGCTGATCCCTTCGTTCAACAGGCTTTGATCGAAGTTGTCGCTGCTCGCCCGACGGTAGCTCATCCAACGCGCACTGAAGGTGCGGTCCTTGCGTTCGGTGTAGATCCCCGTGCGCAACTTGATCGTGCTGTGCTCTCCTGTGAATTTGTGTTCGTAGTCCAACTTGCCTGTGTACACGCGCTCATCGCTCTCGCTGAAGAAACGGCCCGCGTCCAATGTGGTAGCACCGGGTGGGACCACTACCCGGTATGGTGTGTTGGCATCGCTGCTAGCGAGGTCGCGCACGGTGCGCAATCGACGATAGTCGGGTTCAGTGCTCAGCGCGAGACCGTATCCTGCGGTCCAATCGATCTTGTTCACTTCGGGCTTCAGATCGTGGCTGCCGTGCAATTGCCCGCTGTAGATCGTGCGTTGCTGGTAGCGATAGGCGTAGTTCTTCACCTCGAATCCGCCTTCAAGGTCCCGGCCCGTGCGCAACGTGGTCTGATCGGTGCCTTGTTGTGTGAACAGATTACGGAACTCCAACTTGGTGCGCGAGCCTACCAACATGCTGAAGTTGCTCAGCGCACTGAAACGCACCTGAGCGAGGTTCTCATTGTCGGTGTAATTGTAAATGCTATCGCTACGCCCGGTGTTTGCATCGAAGGCGTTGTAGTTGTAGTTCTTCGCGGCGTAAGCCATGCGCGTGTTGCTGTAGCTCACGGTGGTCACGTTGCCGCCAGTGGTGTTCGCGCCTTCCTTACCGAGGCGCCGCGCGATGAGCAGGTTCAAGCGCTGATCGGGTATAGCCGTGCTTTGCTGCGGTGTCCAATTGTTGGCGAGCGCACGACCAGCGGCGTCCACACGTTCCGGTGTTGAAGTGGCCAGGTTGCCGGGGAAACTCGTGGGCATCCGGCGCAAGCCATCATCGAAACCGAGGGCGTCCGTGCTGCCGCGCTGGCTGCTAGTGAAGGTGTTGAAGGTGGTACCCGGCCTGAACGATGAGCTGTATTGGACGCTGGTGGCGTTCTCGCTGGGTACGTTCACCGTGTAGAGCTTGATCACGCCACCAGCGAATTCACCAGGCAACTCAGGAGCACCGGTCTTGTAGATCATCACGCGGTCCAGCGCACCACTCGGGAGTATGTCGAAACTGAAGGCACGCTTGTCCGGCTCCAGGCTCGGTGCGATCACATCGTTCAACATCACCGTGTTGTAGCGATCGGCCAAGCCGCGGATCATCACGAAGCGGTCACCCACCATCGTCACACCGGGAATGCGCTTCACCACATCACCTGCAGTGCGGTCCTGGCTCTTGGCGATCTGTTCGCGGCTCACGCCGTTCACCACTTGTTCGCTCTTGCGTGTTTCCATCACCACGGACCCTTCGGTTTCGGTGCGGCGCTCCGCAGCAACTTCCACCATGGCGATCTCGATCGCAAGTCCTTTCAGGTTCAGATCAGCGCGCGTGGTTTGCCCAGCAGTAACGGTCACGCTCCGCTCCGTGGGCTCATAACCCACGAAGCTTACCTGCAATACATACGTACCGGGTTCCGCGGCGAAACTGAATTTACCATCCAGATCCGTGGTGCCGCCCACGGTGGTGCCTTTGAGGGCTACGTTAACGAAGGGCATGGGCTGCACTGTTCCCGCTTCCACAGTGGTTATGGTGCCGCTCACCGTGCCGCGCTGGGCAAAGGCCGTGGCTGCAAGGATCAAGGCGAAGAGAAGGGAAAGCTTTCGGTACATCGCATAAGCGAACCATGTTGATCATGCTTCGCGCTGCAAAAGTCCCCGCCCCCTGTTAGCTGGCTCTTGGCCTCCTGTTAAGGATCCGTTAGATGCGCCCCGGTGCAATTAACCGTTGCTTAACATGGCTAGAGGGCATCAAAATTATCCTTCAGGCTGCGCGAGGGCCTTTCGCGACCATACTTCGTTGTTCAACGCCTCACATAGCCACCGGCTATGCTCGGGTTTCGCGCCTCGTCTGATCGCTAAATGCTCCTCGCTCGCTACCAAAAAAACAATTTTGAGATGCCCTCTAGTGTGCGGGTGAACCAATGACCGGGTGCGGTGTTCCTGAGGCATGTCAACAACAGCCTTGCGATCATGCGTATTGTCGGTTCAAATACTGACCATCCACGTGGTGTCCGCCCAGCCACAGTTGGAGAACCCCTCGTTCGAGACGTGGAACAATGTGGGACAGGCGACCGAGGAGCCGGTCGACTGGAGTTCGCTGAAGACTTCGGATGGTGGCTTCTTCATCAATAGCCTGGTGCCCCAGCTGTGTTGGCGCAGCGCAGACGCGCACTCGGGCAATTACTCGGTGAACCTGCGCACCGTATCCAGTGCAGCGGGGAACGCGAACGGCTTGCTTACCAACGGCCGGGTGCACGCCGAGTTGAACATCGACAACAGCTACATGTTCACCGACCAGGGTGATGGCCAATGGAACACCCTGCTCGGGAGCCGCCCCGATTCGCTGGTCGGTTGGTTCAAGGCCGTGCCGGTGAGCGGTGATCGTCCAAACGTTGGTGCGCTGTTGCATGTGAACGAGGGACGCTTGCCTGCTTTTGGCACCGAGGCGAACTGGGTCGCGGGCGTTTCTTGGAAGGGCCCATATGCGACCGTGGGCGCATGGACGCGCTTTTCCAAAGCACTCAACTACCTGAACAACACGGATCCAGAGTACGTCCTTTTCATCCTGACGGCTGGGGATAGTGCCGGTAGTGATGTGGGCACACAGGCGTGGTACGACGACTTTGCGCTCATATACAACGTGCATTGCTCGCCGCTGCAGAGCGTGGTGCAAGCGGGTGCCGATCTCATGGTCGCCTTCAGTACAGGCGGAATTCCAACAGCGCCAACGACCTTCAGCGTGGAACTCTCGGATGCGAACGGAGATTTCTCAGCGGCGGTCGTGATCGGATCCGTCCTGAGCACTGCGCCTGAAGGGACCATCTCCTGCACCTTGCCCCAAGGTCTTGGAGCAGGTAGTAGTTATGCGATCCGCGTGGTCACCGGCTCGCTGTTCTATGCACCGGTGGGCTGCTCGGTGCAGGTGGAACTGGAGACCGGTGTGACCGCTGCATCGCCGCGTGATTCCGAGATCCGTTGGACAGTGAACGGATTGCTGATCACCTCGGTCGATGCCGCCGCGAGCTATGAGTGCATCGATGCACAGGGCCGCATCATCGCAGTGGGGAGCTTGAAGCAAGGCACGAACCTCATCGCGCTAGACGCGCAGGGAATGGTCATCGTTCGCGTTGCAAGCGCCGCTGGTTCTTTCGCAGAGCGGGTGATCGCGCATTAGTTTGCGCGGCGGGCTGCGCGGTTCGATATGGTCAGCAGCTTGGTCCTGAGATCAGATCCTAGTGGAAGCATATCCACCGGGGGGGCCTATGCCCGATCGGATCATCTTTGGGCACAAGCCATCCACCTCGATGATCCGCTATTCCCGCTGCGTTGTTCTGCTCGCTTCCACGACCGGCTTGTTTCCGTTGGCCAGCCATGCCCAAACAGCTTTCGCTGTTTTCGACACGCTCGACCTTCGGCATGATCTGTCCAAGCCCGCGATAGTTCGCTTCCAAGCCGCCCGCTTCCACGTAACCGCGTGCATGTATGCCGGACGTGCGGACGACCAGCGAAGCACGGCGCTCTTGCTGTTGGACCTGGCCACCGAACTGAAGCAGGACACCCTCCTGGCCGTGGCCAATACCACGGTGTCTTACTCGTGCAGGGAGAACGACCCGGGTACGGGGATCCAGTATCTCTACAAGGCGCTGGAACATGCCGAACGCGGGGGTGATCCGGACCAGATCGGATGGGTGGAGAAGGAGATCGGGGTCCTGTTCAAGCAGACCAAGCAATACCGTGAAGCAATCATCTGGCTGAAACGTGGCGAGGCGAATATCCAGCACATCGGTGAGGTGAACCGCACGGCCTGCCACATGAGCGAAGCGTATGGCGCACTGGGGATAATTGATTCCGCTTTGTTCTATGCGCAGCGCTCCAACGTGATCACATCCGCGGCCAACGACCCCTACGGCTATGCCCGCTCGCAACTGATCCTGGGCAAGGCGTATGCGGCCAAGGGTGAGACGGACATGGCAGAGCTCTTCTTCAAGAAGGCCATCGCCGTATGCGATTCGTTCGATGTGGACCGAGTGATGCCAGCGGCATTGGTGGGCCTTGGGCATATGCGACTTGCCGCGCAGAGCGCCAACGGGGCCATCGATCTGGGCACACGCGCATTGGATGTCGCGGAACGGACTTCGAACCTGCCGTCATCGCTCGACGCCACGGACCTCTTGGAGAAGGCCTATCACGCAGCAGGCAAGCCCGACAGTGCCTATCTCAGTCTGAAGCTGCATTCAGCGTTGCAGGACAGCCTGGTCAATGCCGAAGCGCTGAGCAAGGTGGAGAACATGCGCTTCAGCGCGCAGTTGAAGGACAAGGAGGAGGAGCGGATAACAGCCGAGGAGCTCACCGCCCGCTCCCGAAACATCCAGTTCGGCATCATCGCGCTCATTGTCATCACCCTCGGCATCTTCCTGCTCATCTTCAGTCGCACGGCGGTGGTGGGTGCCAAGGCCATCAAGAACCTCTCGCTCATCGCGCTGCTGCTCTTCTTCGAGTTCATCAATCTGCTGTTGCATCCCTTCCTCGATCGCATCACGAACCACTCGCCGATCTTGATGCTATTGGCCATGGCCGCGATCGCAGGGTTGCTCATTCCGCTGCACCACCGCATGGAGAAGCTGATCACGAACATGCTGGTGAGCAAGAATAACCGGGTGCGCTTGGAGGCGGCGCGGCGGACGATCGAGGAGTTGGAGGCACGACCAACTGATACCAACGCGGGTTGATCACCATGAACGTGAAGACACTTCAACACACCGCCGTATCAATGGGCCTCAGGCTCCGAGCAATGGTCGTGGTCCTTGCGCTGGTCAGCATAGGGCAGCTCCGCGCCCAGCCTTTCGACACGCTGTACGCTCGTACGAAGGGCCTTTCTGTCGAGGCCCTTGTCGAACGTGAGCGGGAAGCGACCGACCCTCGCGAAAAGGTCGCCATCATCGCCAGA
>JBKJPT010000190.1:0-27026 GCA_046595075.1 Flavobacteriales bacterium | reverse complement strand
GCGATGCCAGCACCTTCCCCGGTGCGCCCGAGCTCTGCGGTGATGGCAACGACAACGACTGCGACGGTGCCGTGGACAACAACCCCGACGCCAGCCTATTCCTCACCTGGCACACCGATGCCGATGGAGATGGCCACGGCGATGCCGCGACCAGCATATCATCCTGCGTGCAGGTGGCCGGCACGGTGGCCACCGCCGATGACTGCGACGACACCGACGCCAGCGTGCATCCCGGTGGCACCGAGCTCTGCGATGGACAGGACAACGATTGCGACGGCGTGGTGGACGAGGCACCCAACCCCGATGCCCTCACCTGGTACATGGATGCCGATGGCGATACCTACGGCGATCCAGCCGCCAGCATAACATCCTGCACCCAACCGGCAGGCACCGCGGCCAACGCCACTGACTGCGACGACACCGACGCCAGCGTAAATCCCGGCGGCACCGAGGTATGCGGTGATGGGACCGACAACGACTGCGATGGACAGATCGATGAGAACTGCGATCCGTGCGCTGCTCCGAACATCTGCACCATCAGCGGTCAGTGCTATGCGGACGGCCAAACGAACCCCGGCGCACCTTGCCTAGTGTGCAACACGGCGCTGTCCACCACCTCGTGGTCCTTCAAGCCAGCAGGAACCACTTGTGGCACCGGCAACGCATGCACCAGCTTCACCTGCAACGGCGCAGGCACCTGCATACAGACCTTCAGTCCGGCGGGCACGCAATGCGATGATGGCGACCCGAACACCATCAACGATGTCTGCGACGGAACCGGGCAATGCTTCGGTGTCCTTCAACAACCGGAGATCTGCGATGGCATCGATAACGACGGCGATGGCCTCACCGATGAGGCCGATCCAGGTCTCATTCTCGTTATGTGCGAGAACCAAGTGGGCGTATGCAGCGGTGCGCAGAAGACCGCCAACCTCTGCGTGGGCGGCACGTGGCTCACCTGCGCCACTTCCGATTACACGATCGGGTCGCCGGTTTACGAGTCTACCGAAACGAGCTGCGATACGCAGGACAACGACTGCGATGGGCTGATCGATGAAGGTTGCTGCCCACCTGCTGGCCAGCCCTGCGACGATGGCAACCCCTGCACCTTCAACGACATGCAGAACGGCGCATGCGGTTGTGCGGGAACACCGGCAACGGAGATCTGCGGCAACGGCATAGACGACGATTGCGATGGGCAGGTGGATGAGGCTGGTTGCAGCGGCATCCAGTGCGGTGTCGTCAACGGCATCTTCCGGGGCGCGTGTGGTGTTCAGGGTGAAACCTGCGTCAACGGCTTCTGCGTGCCCTGAACGAGCAAACGCCTACCTACCCCATATGACCCAAGCATTAGACCTCGCTAGGGTCTCCACCCGCATCACAAGCACACCGCGTTCGCTACCCTTGACGAAAACCTCCGCAGATTGTCTGTTCGCAAGCACGGCGGCGAGCCGCGCTTGTAGACGACACTGCGGCGCGAAGATCACCGCACCTCTCTTCGCCGCCAATCCCCCACCAGCTTGCCAAGCAGCACGATGTCGATGACCATATGCGCGATGATCGGACCTAGCAGTCCATATGCATTGGCGTATGCACCCAAGCCGATCATGGCTAGCGCTAGGAAGAAGCCGTAGCTACTGATGCGCGCATCGCGTGGATCCAGGTAGCCATGCAGGGCCACGAAACCGATGGCGGTGAGTGGAACGCCGAGCCAATGCTGCAAGGCACCGCGAAAGAAGAGTTCCTCTCCTACTCCTGCGCACACCGAAATGAGCCATTGGCTCCAGAGCGAAGGCATCATGGGCCCGATGATGGCCACGTACTTCGTGCGCACCTTGTCCATGTACGCCCGCGCAATGATCCACCACGCAATGGCCGCGATGAGCAGACCCATTGCGCCGCCACTGAGCAGGTGTACCCAGATCGGGGTACCGCCGAAAAGCACGGACGTGAGTGAGCGGTGCTGTGCGCCCACGATGATCCAAATGCCACCACCGCCAAAAGCGATGAGGGTGAACAACGCGATGGCGATCACCAACCCGCGACGCGGCAGATGGCGTGTGGGTGGATCTCCGTCGATCAGTGGCACATCCAAGTGATCCTTCATGTCCTGAAAAACGAAAACCCTTCCCGCGAAGGAAGGGTTTTCATCAAGCGTTGGTGGATCACTGCACCGTGATGCGGCGTGTTCCGAGCAATTGCTCGCCAGCCGAAACGCGCAAGCTGTAAACACCGGCCGCGAAGCCTTTGGTGTCGATCGTGCCTGTGCCACCGCTCACGCTCTGGCGGGATACCATACGACCCGTTGCGTCGATCAGCTCGATGCGCACGTTCGTGGTAGCGCCTTGGGCGAAGGTGACGCTGAGCATCTCGCTCACGGGGTTGGGGTATGCATTGAAGGTGAAGTCATCGGGGTTGATGTCCTCCATGCCCACGAGGAAAGGATTGCCCTGCCAGGTAGCGCTCTTCGCCACGGTCCATGCACCGGTGCCGATCTGCACCGAATCCTGGGTGAGCGTAACGTAGGGATGGGGAAGCGTGGGGATGTAGTAGTAGTGGATGTTGGCGATGCGGTGCACGTTGGCCACAGCGGAGTTGTCGCTCACATCGCGGCGCACTTTCACGCGCAGCACCGTGGGCAGCGTTACGTTCCCCGGCATGGACAGTGTGCCGTACCCATCGCCGATGCCGGTGATGGTACCGATGCGCGTTACGGAGATGATGCCGCTGACGATGTAGTTCGCACCGAGGGCATCGGACCAAGTGGTGCCGAAGGTGCAAGGCAGTTTCAGTTCAAGGCTGGCATCGGTGAAGCTGATGGTACCCTCAAGGTCGGTGCGCACACCCACTTGCTCGAGTCCATTGGTGGTCACCGCCCAAAAGCTGGTATCGTTACCGCCATCGGTGCTGATCAACTCAGCGGCGGGGATCGCGGCCGAGGTGGAGGTCACTGATGCGTCGCGGTAGTAGATGATCTTGTTGCCGGTAGGCACCGTGAGCATGTTCCAATAGTGGTAGTCCACGTTGGCGCCGGCAGGGCCCGGATCGAGGTAATTGGTGGTGGATGTGATCAGCGGCACATCCAGCGGTGGGACGGGCACACTCGTGGCCACGGTCAGCGTGGGCTGGGCTACCACCGCAGTGGCGCCAATGAGGAGGAAAGCACTTGCCGTGTAACGAAGCATCATGGTTCTAGTCGGTTTTTCGGTTCGCAAGGTATGACGCGCACCTTGGGGGGAACGCTGCCCATGGGCGGCACCTGATGACCACGGAATGCGAATGCATCCACAAATGAAGATGATGAGCGCTGATAATTCCTGCCTCCTGGATGGGTTTGTCCGCCAAGCGGACCACCTGCGTTCATCTTCTTCAACTGTGGCGGTAATTCCTCCGGAAAGGATAGTCCGTGGTTGGACGCCGATCGCTTCTCTTTGCGCCGACCAACATCCCATGAAATTCAGCGTAAGCGAAGCCACTGATCTCATCCGCGCACGGCGGACGATCTACCCGAAGGACTACACCGATCGCGTGGTACACCGCGAAATGGTGGAGCGCGTGCTCACCAACGCCACTTACGCTCCCACGCACGGTATGACGCAGCCATGGCGCTTCACCGTGTTCAGCGGGGCTGCACGTCAGGAACTTTCGCACTTCCTCGGTGAGGAGTACAGGCGCATTACACCCTCGGAGAAATTCCTGCAGCGGAAATACGACAATACCACACAGCGGCCCTTGCAGAGCAGCGTGGTGATCGCGCTGGGCATGGTGCACGACCCCGAAGGCAAGATCGGCCTGGAGGACGACCAGTTGGCGATGGCCTGCGCAGTGCAGAACATGCAGCTCTCCTGCACAGCGTACGGTCTTGGTTCATTCTGGGGCACGGGCAAGATCCTCAGTGGCGCGGCCATGCGCGACTTCCTTCAACTGGGGCCCAACGGTCGGTCGCTGGGCCTGCTGTACATGGGGTACCCGGCGATCGAATGGCCCAAGGGGTACCGAAAGCCATTGGACCAAGTTGTGACGTGGAAGGAATAACGGGATGAACTGACCGCACCATTTCCTGTGCGGATCCCACCGTTGACGGTGCTGCGTGTTTGAACAACGGTCCATCCCGGCATCTTTGGAGCGGATGAACATGCGCGCCGGGATCCTCTCTTGTGCACTGCTCCTGTTGGCGCAGGGGATCAGCGTGCGGTGTGCAGCGCAAGCGGGCGTGACCACTTTGGGCATGCAATTGAAACCGGTGGTGGCTCTGGAGATCTTCGACCCGCTCTCCACGGCCGAAGATGACCACCTCACCGCAAGCGTCGAACTCAAAGGCGGCTTTGCCTTCGGGATGACGGTGCGCGTGGGCCTCACCAACAGCATTTCGTTGGAGACCGGCCTCGGGCAGATACAACGCAACTATGATTTCCGCATTGCGAACGACACCAGCCTCTACGACGAGACGGGCCGGGTGCGCTATACCGGGTACGAAGTGCCGCTCACGGGTCTGGTGTACATCCGCTTGGGCGAACGCACATGGATGAACACCGCCTTGGGAGTTTCCATTGACTTCTATCCTAGCGATGCCAGGGCCGTGATCAAAGAAGGCGACATTTACCTGTTCCGCAGGAACTGGGCGCAAGCCGGTGTGCTAGGCAACGTCGGCGTGGAATACCGCAGCTACAAGAGCGGCATCTTCTACATCGGTGCCACTTACCACCGGCCCTTCAACGACATGGCCTTGGCCGATCTCACTTGGCGCTATTTCGGTCCACCGGCAACGAAGACCGCCACTGTGCGCACGGCGCTGAGCGGCAGCTACCTCACGGTGGACCTGCGCTACTACTTCCACGAGGATCCAGATCGCGCCAAAGCACGCCGCCAACGCAAGGGCGGTGATTGATCGTACACAACAGCAAGGCACAGCGCACGTTGTTGCAAACAACATGAAGGTGCGCGTTTGGGCGTGGATGAAGCGGTGGGCCCGTCGCCTGCGTTGGGTCGCCGCCGGGTTCCTGCTCCTGCTCACCTGGTCGAAGTGGGGACCGATGGACCCGCTCTTCGGCACACCGCGCAGTACCGTGCTGTTGGACCGCAGCGGTGAGCTGCTTGCCGCCACCGTGGCCGATGATGGACAATGGCGCATGCCTGCGGACAGCATGGTAACACCACGTTTCGAGCAGTGCATCACCGAGTTCGAGGACCGGCACTTCCGCAGCCACTGGGGTGTACACCTGCCCTCGCTCGTGCGCGCATGGCAGCAGAACAGCAAGGCCGGTCACGTGGTCAGTGGCGGCAGCACCATCACCATGCAAGTGGCGCGCATGGCTTGCGCAGACCATGACCGCAGCATGTGGAACAAGTTGAAGGAAGTGCTGCTCGCCTTCCGCATCGAACTGCGGTACAGCAAAGACGAGATCCTTTCACTTTATGCGTCGAACGCGCCCTTCGGCGGTAACGTTGTGGGCCTTGATGCAGCGGCTTGGCGCTGGTACGGTCGTGACCCCAATGAACTCGGCTGGGGCGAATGCGCCACGCTGGCCGTGCTGCCCAACGCCCCGGCGCGTATGCACCCCGGTCGCAACCGCGATGCGCTGCTGGCCAAGCGCGATCGTTTGCTGGACCGCTTGCTCACTGTACGAGCGATCGACAGCGTGCAATGGTCGTTGGCGAAGGAGGAGCCGCTGCCGGATGCACCACAGACGTTGCCGCGCGTTGCTCCGCATCTGCTCTCCACGCTGCAGGTGAGCGGACATGCAGGCGAGCGCATCAGCACCACCATCGACATCGCCCTGCAGAAACGCATGAACGAGATGGTGCAACGCTATGGTCCGTTGCTGCGTGCCAACGGAGTACACAATGCGGCCGTGCTCGTGCTCGATGTGCCCACCGGCGAAGTGCTGGCCTATGTGGGCAACATGCCCGATGCCGACGCGGCGCACGCCGGCATGGTGGACATCGTGCGCGCGCCGCGCAGCACCGGCAGTCTCCTCAAACCCTTCCTCTATGCCGACATGCTACAGAGCGGCGAGCGCATGCCTGATCAACTTGTTCCGGATCTACCCACGAGCTACGAAGGCTTCGCGCCGCGCAACTTCGATGAGCGGTATGATGGAGCAGTGCCCGCATCGCAAGCGCTCGCACGTTCGCTGAACGTACCCGCAGTGCGTGCCTTGCGCGAGCACGGTGTGGAACGCACACGTCGCACGCTCGTGGCCATGGGCTTGCGTTCGTTGGATCGAAGCGCACAGCACTACGGCTTGTCGTTGATCGTTGGCGGTGGCGAAAGCACTTTGTGGGAACTCACCGGCGCATACGCTTCCATGGCGCGCGTGGTGTTGCGTTACAGTGGAAGCGATGCCGCATTGCACGATGCGGTACATGCGCCAATGGTGCGCACTGGCGTGGATCCCGATCACAGCACCTTGCAACCACCGCTGAACCCCGCCGCCTTGTACCACACGCTCATGGCCTTGCAGCAAGTGAACCGCCCCGAAATGGGTTCGGGCTGGTACCATTTCGCAGGTGCGGAACGCATTGCATGGAAAACCGGGACCAGCTATGGTCATCGTGATGCGTGGGCCATCGGCGTCACCGATCGCTACGCTGTGGGTGTGTGGACGGGCAACGCCAGCGGCGAAGGGCGCCCCGGCCTCACGGGCACGTTGGCCGCAGCGCCTCTGCTCTTCGAAGTGTTCGGCGCACTGCCCGATGGCCGTGGCTTCGATCCACCTTACGATGGCATGGAGACCATGCGTGTCTGTCGCGCAAGCGGCTTTCGGGCTTCTGTGGATTGCGATGCGGTGGATGAACAACAGGTGATTCGCGAAGCCGCACGTACAGCGCCATGTCCTTACCACAAGCGCATCTTGCTCAACGCAGCTGGTGATCGCCGCGTGGATCCCGGCCCAGAGGCTCGCTCGGCCACATGGTTCGAACTGCCACCAGCTCTTGAGCACTACTACGCGCCCAACCACCCCGTCTATCGAGCCTTGCCTCCGTGGGAGAACGTCGATCATGAAATGTCCATTGCACCCATGCAAATGATCTACCCGGAGAGCGGCGCCACGCTCTACGTGCCGGTTCAGCTCAGCGGCGAACTGGGACGCGTGGTACTGCACGCCGCGCACACCGTTCCCGGTGCCACCGTGCATTGGGACCTGGACGGCAACTACCTCGGCAGCACTGTGGGCGATCATCAACTGGCCATCGCGATCAGCGACGGCGAGCACCGCCTCACCATCACCGCCGCCGATGGTGCCACGCTCACCACGCACTTCCGCACCATCTCCAGTAACGATGATCGGCCATGAGCCTTCACGCTTGTTAACGCCACGGGGCAACCGGAGGGCTGCACGGTACGTTACATTGCCATCGGCCCAACGGCCCATCCCCATTATGATCGTACACCGTTCCACACTGCTCACGCTCAGCGCGGGCTTTGCCTTGTTCGTCTCTGCGCAACAGCAGGATCCCACCACCATCGGCAAGCTCGAATCGTTGCTCTACCACATCGACCGCATGTACGTGGACGATGTGAACAAGCAGCAGCTGGTGGATGCCGCCATCGTGCGCATGTTGGAGGAGTTGGATCCGCATAGCATCTATATCCCTAAAGAGGACCTGGAGGAAGTGAACGAACCGTTGAAGGGCAACTTCGAAGGTGTCGGGATCCAGTTCAACATTGTACGCGATACCATTTATGTGGTCGATGCCATTCCAGGTGGTCCTTCGGAGCGCATCGGCATACGCGCCGGGGATCGCGTGCTAACCATCGATGGCGAGAACAGCGCCGGTGTAGGTTTCAAGAACAGTGATGTGATGAAACGGCTGCGCGGAAAGAAAGGCACCAAGGTGGAAGTGAAGGTCGCCCGCAGAGGCGAGAGCGAGCCCCTCGATTTCAGCATAACCCGGGACAAGATCCCCATCTACAGTGTGGAGGCCAGCTACATGGCGAACCCGCGCGTCGGCTACATCAAGGTGAGCCGTTTCAGCGCCACCACCATGAAGGAGTTCCGCGATAAACTCGACGAGCTGAAGGCCATGGGCATGCAGGACCTGGTGCTGGACCTGCAAGGCAACGGCGGCGGATACCTGCGCACGGCGATCGAAATGGCCGATGAATTCCTGGGTACGCAAAAGCTGATCGTGTACACGCAGGGTCGTACGTCGCCACGTGAAGACACCTTCGCCACAGCCGAGGGGCGTTTCGAAAAAGGACGCTTGGTGGTGCTGGTGGATGAAGGCAGTGCGAGCGCGAGCGAGATCGTGGGTGGCGCTATCCAGGACTGGGACCGCGGCGTGATCGTCGGCCGCCGCAGCTTCGGCAAGGGATTGGTGCAGCGCCCGGTGATGCTGCCCGACGGCTCGGCCGTGCGCCTCACCGTATCGCGCTACTACACTCCCAGCGGCCGTTGCATTCAAAAGAGCTACGAGGATGGGCTGGAAGCATACCAACATGAGAAGAGCGATCGCCTCATCAATGGTGAACTCACCAGCGCCGACAGCATTCATCCGCAGGACACCGTGCGGTTCTACACCATGAACAAACGCGTGGTATACGGTGGCGGCGGTATCATGCCCGATGAGTTCGTGGCGATCGACACCACGCAGAGCTCCGAATACTTCGGGCAACTGGTGCGCAAGGGCGTCCTCAACACCTTCGCGTTGTCCTTTGTGGATGCCCACCGCACCGACCTCTCGCAGAAGTACGCGGGTGTGGAACAGTTCCGGACCACCTTCATCGTGGACGATCTCCTGCTTGACGCATTGGACGCCCAAGCCCGAACCGAAGGCATTGAAAAGGACCTAGAAGGCATGCAGCGCTCCAAGTCGCTGATCACCTTACGCCTAAAGGCCCTGATCGCCCGCGACCTGTGGGATACTTCGGCCTATTGGCAGGTGATCAATGCCGACAATCCGGTGGACCGAAGCTTCCAGCGCGCGCTGGAAGTGCTGGCTGACGACACCTTTGAACGTCTGGGCATGTCCCGCTAGCCGAAGGCGGCTTTGTCAATGGATCGTTAATGGGCTTCCACCGGGCGCTGGCCATGACCTATTTTCGCCGCCCGAACACCAGCAACCCCAATCGAACGTCCGATGAAAGAAAAGATCCAGATCGCACTGCTCGCCGTGATCGCCGTGGCCCTCGGCCTTATCGCATGGAAACAATTCGCCGGTGATGGCAGCACCAGCAGTGACGACAGCAGCGGCCTCGTGGCCGAGAACAATGTGGCCGCCACACCTGCGGACGGCGCCACCTTCGACCCCATGGCCAACACCACAGCAGCCGTGGTGGACAACACGCCAAAGACCACCATGACCTTTGGCGGCTACGAGCACGATTTTGGCACTGTGAAGCAGGACACCAAGAACAAATACGTGTTCACGTTCACCAACACGGGCAAGGAACCCTTGATCATAGAGAGCGCCACGGGCAGCTGCGGTTGCACGGTGCCGAATTATCCCAAGGCCCCCATCGCTCCTGGAGCAACAGGCCAGATCGAGGTGGAATACAGCCCCGGCAAGCAAGAGAACGCACAGGCCAAGACCGTGAAAGTGGTGGCCAACACCGAACCCAAGGAGACCGAATTGCGGATCAAAGCGTTCGTGACCCCCGGCACCGGCAACAAGGATGCGGCCCCGGAGGGCACTTCCATCGAAGTAGGCCACTGAGCTCTCTTACTCAGCCGAGAGAACCCTTCCACTTGTTGGAGGGGTTTTCTTTTTGGGGTGGTTGTAGAAGCTCTCAGTTGTCCGTTGTAAGTCCATGGAAAGGCATTGC
Organism: Flavobacteriales bacterium; assembly: GCA_046595075.1. Taxonomy (GTDB): domain Bacteria; phylum Bacteroidota; class Bacteroidia; order Flavobacteriales_F; family PHOS-HE28; genus PHOS-HE28. The sequence goes on along the minus strand of JBKJPT010000190.1, from coordinate 17,257 downwards.
CTTAGAATGCACCACTAACCGACAACTCTGTGCGCCTGCTAAAGCAACTTGTCTATTGCCGCCGCGAGCTTGTGGTCCTTCTCGGTCACCACATCACCGGCATCGTGTGTGCTCAGGCGGATGGTCACCGTGTTCCAGACGTTCGTCCATTCCGGATGGTGGTTCTGCTTCTCGGCTATGAACGCAACACGTGTCATGAACGCGAAGGCCTCACTGAAATCTGCGAAGCGGAAGGTGCGGCAGAGCTTGTTGTCGTCCTCGGTCCAGTTGGGGTCGGTTGTCATCGGTGTATGGGGAGTTGGATCATCGCGGGGGCTTCGCGCTTCACGAGCGTCATCTCGTCCACTAAGTGTTTGGCACCAGCATACTTATCGATGATGAACAGCACGTAGCGCACATCGACACAGATGTTGCGGCACTTGTCCGGATCGAACTGGATGTCGCTCATGGTGCTTTCCCAAGTGCGATCGAAGTTGAGGCCGATGAGTTCGCCGCGCCCGTTGAGAACGGGGCTGCCGCTGTTGCCGCCCGTGGTGTGAAGCGATGATGTGAAGCATACGGGCATGGTTCCATCGACCCCGTATGGGCCGTAGTCCTTCGCCTTTTGCAGGTCGATCAGGTGTTGCGGCACATCGAACTCGGCATCGCCGGGCATGTACTTCTCCAGCACGCCGTCCAAAGTGGTGTAGTGGTTGTAGGTGACCGCATCGCGCGGCGTACTGCCCTCCACCTTGCCATAGCTGAGGCGCAAGGTGCTGTTGGCGTCGGGCCAGTAAGTCTTATCGGGGTACAGCTCCATCATGCCCTTTACGTAGGTGCGCATGGCCAATTCGATGCGGTCGTTGTACTGTGCGTGAGTTGGCCGCACTTGCTCTGTGAAGGTCTTGAAGAAGCTGCGCGAAACAAGGTATCCGGGATCCTTGGCCAGTTTGGCCAACGCCTTGGTGGATGGTTTCTTCAGCGCAGCTTTCAATCGCGCGAGATCAACGAACACGCTCTTGGCATAGATCGCATCGATCCATGCGTTGCCATCGCCCTTGAACTTGGTGTCGATCTCGCGGAGGCTCTCAGGTGCGAGTTGCGACGGCAGGTGCTTGCGATAGATCGGCAGCATGGCCTTGAAGATGCGCTTGTCCACTTCCACATCGTAGTTGGCGAAATAGCCTTCGGCTCCTTTGAGCAGTTCGGTCACCGCGTTGCGGAGTTCGCTGGGTTCATAGCTCCCGGCATCATCGACCACCTTGTGGTAGCCGCTGGTGAATTCCAGCACTTCGGGGCCGTAGTAGACCATTTCAACGAAGAGCTCGCGCGCTGTGGCGTAGGGAACGTATTCGCCATAAACGGCTTTCAATTCCAGTAGCGCGTTGGCCAGATCCTCCCTTCCCTTTTGTGCGGCGAGGTTGGAGTACACTTCTTCGTATTCACGCTTGCGTTGGAGTGTGCTGAGTTCCTTCAGACCGCGTATTTCGCCGATCCACTTCTTCCACGCGTTGCTTATGCCGCTCTGCTTGTCGGCGTACTGCAAACGCGTGCGGTCGCTGCTGCGCATGGCGGCATCGATGACGCCAAGGCTGGCTGTGCGCATTTGGACGCGTAAAGGATCGGCGGTGTTGAGCATGTACTCCACGGCATAGCTGCTGAGGTAGCGCTGCGTCTGTCCGGGGAAACCGAAGATCATGGCGAAGTCGCCTTCCTGCACGCCGTCCATGCCGATGGGCAGCACGTGGCGCGGAACGAAAGGGATGTTGGCATCGCTGGGCTCGGCGGGCTTGTTGTCCGGCCCGGCGTAGATGCGGAAGATGCTGAAGTCGGCGTTGTGCCGTGGCCACATCCAGTTGTCGGTATCACCACCGAACTTGCCTATGGCGCTGGGCGGAGCGCCCACGAGCCGCACATCGGTGAAGGTTTCGGTGACGATGAGGCAGTAGCTGTTGCCGTAGTTGAAGGGGCGCACGACAGCCTTGTAGTGTGTGCCTTTGATGGCTTCATCGACGATCGGCTTGATGAGCTTGGCGATGAATTCCTTGCGTTGGGCTTCGTTGGCGTTGACGGCTGCAGTGATCAGCGGCAGGATCTGGTCGGAGACATCCTGCATGCTTACGACGAAGGTGGCGGAGAGGCCGGGGTTGCGCAGCTCGCCGCTGTGATCTGCTGCCCAGAAGCCGTTCTTGAGGTAGTCGTGCTGCAATGAGCTGTGCTGGGCGATCTGCCCGAAGCCGCAGTGGTGGTTGGTGAGGATGAGGCCTTGGGCGCTGATCACTTCGGCCGTGCAGCCGCCACCGAAGAGGACGATGGCATCCTTGATGCTGCTGTGATTGACGCTGTAGATGTCGTCTGCGGTGATGCGCAGGCCGGCGCTTTGAAGATCGCCCTCGATGCTTTTGAGCAAGGTGGGCAGCCACATTCCTTCGTGGGCGAAGAGCGTAGCAGAGCCTTGGAAAGAGAGGGCGGCGATGAGGTAAAGGGATCGGATGCGCATGGTGTGGTGAGCGGGAGACGAAAGTAGGCGAGCGGTGCGGGAGGATGTGAGGCGGGAAAGGGAGAAAGCGGAACGCGGAAGGGTGAACGCTGAGACGGGAAGGGAGAAAGCTGGATGGGGAAGCGAGAAAGCTAAATAGGGAAGCGCCCTGCCCTCCCTGGTGGGGAGGGGAAATACGGTGGGCGGGAATGGAGGCCCCATCCTGCCCCTGCCCGGAGTGGAACGGAAGTACCACGCAGGCCTGCCCGGTGGGGGGCTGGGGGGCAGGCGAAGATTAGCGCGGAGTTGTCGCGGGACTTTGCTGCGGCGCGGGAGGCGGCTGCCGGTCGGCCACTTCACGGATGAACCAGGCCATGGCAACGATAAGCAGCAAGGCCACAAAGGCTTTGGGGTCCTTGTACAAGGGTTTGCGGTGCATGGCGGAAAGAGCACGCTGGTAGTTGTAGTGCAGTTTGCCTTGGTCGCGGTAGCGAAGGAGTTCAGCATCGGTAAGCTCTGGGCCACGGCCTTGGGGCGATATGTGGTAACGGTGTTTCATGCCCTAGGTGCAAGGTAGGTGCGCAGGGTGGCGAGTACCCGGTGGGTGCGCATTTTGGCGGCCTCCTCTGCTATGCCGAGTATTTGGCCGAGTTCGAGGAAGGTCATTCCATCCATGTAGCGCAGTTGGATGAGGCGTGCGCGATCGGGATGGAGCCTGCCCAAGGCCTGGCCTAGCAGGCGCATTTCTTCTTCCTGCATGCTCAGGCCCATTTCTTCGGAAAGGCCACGGACTTCGAGGTAGCTCATTTCGATGAGCACTTCCTTCTTTTTGCGCCAGTGCATGCGCATTTCGTTGAGGGCTATGCGGTAGAGCCATGCGCGGAACGGAAGGCCGCGATCTTGGTATCGCGGCAGGGCGAGCATGGCTTTGAGGAAGGTTTCTTGGGTGAGGTCGCTAGTGAGGTCGTGCCGGCGGATGCGGCGCAGGATGAAGCGGAAGATGTGCGGGAAATAGAGATCGTAGAGCGGGGCGAAGCGCCGGGGATCGGCTTGGGCTGCAAGGATCTGGGCTTGCTCCTGATGTGGCTCCTTCATAACTACCTGACCCCGAATGCGGGTGATGCGGTTAAGTAACGGTGCTGGGACGTAACCGGACGGGAAACCATTGGTGCCATACGGCCGTTGGAACGTGGCACTTCAAAACGGGGATTTCCGCAGCTGAATTGCGGAAACCGAACGACGAATGACCAAAACCCATTACGCTTTGAGGGAGTTGCGTGCCTTGAAGGCCGGCCTCGTGCTGTGTTTGATGGCACTGGCACCGGGTGTGCGCGCGCAGTCCTTGTGGCAGTGGGTGAACGCGGACAGCAACGGTGAGGCCGAATTTGTACGGGATATGGCGGTGGATACGGTTAACGGTTACGTGTACGCCGTAGGTGCATACGACAATACCGGCATTTTGGGGATAGGGGCGAGCGGTGTGGACGGCTTTGTGACGAAGAGCGACCTGAACGGCAACATTCAATGGACGCAGCGTATTGGCTCTTCGGGTACGGACGCGGCCTTGGGGGTGGCAGTGGGTACCAACGGGAACGTTTATGTGACGGGGTATTACTCGAGTTCTGCCTTCCTGACCTTTCCTGCGGTGGTGCCGACGGCTACGGCTGGCGGTACGGATATGTTCCTGGCTTGCTTCACCCCTACCGGCGCGGTAAGCTGGGTACGCACGGGTGGTGGCGTAATGAACGATATGGGCACGGCTGTGGCGGTGAACGGCAGCGGTGTTTTCGTTCACGGGAATTATTTCAGCACGGCAACCTTCAGCGGAATCGTGAGCTCGGCCGCCTTCAACAGTGGGAGCAAGAACCGCAGCATGCTTTTGAAGTACAGCGCCGCCGGTGCGCTGCAATGGCACCTTGACGGTGGCTGTGGGGACAATGGGAACAAGGACACCGAAGCCGAACGTCTTGCGGCGGATGAGGACGGGGTGTACCTGACGGGATCCTTCGAAACAAACCAGATGCGCTGGTACAACGCAACCGGCAACGGTCTGCTGGCGACGATAAATGCCACCGGTGCGGACTTGAACATATATGTATGCGCGGTGACGAACGCGGGGGCCATGCAATGGGCGCATGCGGTGGGCAACGTGGGCAGTGACTACTTGCAAGGCAATGCGATCGCTGTGGGTTGCAGTGGGGTATACATAGCGGGGAACACGCACAACAATTCGTTCTTCCCGGGGGGGGTAACAGTGAACGTGACGGGCAGCCCGCACGACCATATGTATGTGGCCCGGCTGGACAAAAGCACAGGCAATACGCTATGGGTGCGCACGGCGCGCGGACCGGACCAGCACCTAACGGTGGCCTATGACCTGGCGATTCACCGGGGGGGAAGTGTGTTGGTGTCGGGCCAGTTCAAGGGGTCGGCCACGTTCACGGACGGGACGGTGATAAACACGAGCGGCGGTGGCGGATACGAAGCGGATGCCTTTGTGGCGCGCTACACGCCCTATGGTCAGATGGATTGGGCGACGGTGGCCGATGGCGACAAGGACAACATACCGATGGCCCTTGCAGTGGACGCCAGCTCTGGCATTTATGTGGGAGGTTACTTCGACGATTCGATGTTCCTGCCGCCGTTCTCGATCACGGGCAATGGCAACAGCCAGTACTTCTGGGGGAAGTTCACGGACTCGTCCTTGAACTACTGGCCCGTGAATCCGACGAATTGGCTCGGACCAGCATCGCTATGCGCCAGTGCCGCACCGCTGAACCTGACGAGCACACTGCCGGCTATGACGCAAGGCTATGTAGATGCTGTGATAGCCAGCAACGGAGTAGCCGCCCCGAACAATATTGTGAACGCGCCGAACGGTACGACGGTGCTATTCGGCACGAACGGCTGGAGCCTTACAGGGGACTTCACCGATACGGTGCTGACGGGATCGACGTATGTGATCAAATGGGCGAAGAACGCGGCTGTTGTTGGCACTGCGGCGATGACGCTTGAAGCATCGGAGGATGGGAGCACGTGGACGACGGTGACCACGGCACCGACGATAACGGCCACCTCCAGCGCTTATGTGAACAGCGTGATACAGGCGAACGTGAACACGCGGTATGTGCGGATCTCGAAGACGGCGACGAGCGCTGTGGCTTTCCGGGTGGATGCCATCACGTATTACACCGGATCGCTGCCGGGTGGAACATGGAGCGGGCTGGGCGTGAGCGGCACGACCTTTACTCCCACCGGTTTGAGCGGCCCGATAACGATCACGTACACCGTGCAATTGGGCAGTTGCGCGCCCCGCTCCACCGCCCGGACGATAAACGTGCTGCCGCCCACCATGGGTGGATCCATTGTTACAGCAGGAAGTGGAACGCAATGCCCTGGCAACAACAGCGGCACGTTGACGCTTACCGGATATGTAGGTACGATCACGGGTTGGGAATCGTCCACGAACAATTTCGCGACCGTAACTGCGATAGCCAACACCTCCCCTACGCTGGCCTACAGCAACCTGGCGGTGACAACAGCTTACCGCGCACGTGTGGTGAGCTGCGGTGCGGCATATAGTTCGAGCATTTCCATCACTGTAGCAGACAACACCCCACCGGTGATCGCGTGCCCAGTGAACATAACCACGCCCACTACCAGTGGATGTATTGCCGCGGTGAACTACCCCCTGCCAACGGCCACCGAAAATTGCGGTGTACCCAGCCTTACGCGCATGGCGGGGCCGGTGACCGGAGGAAATTTTACACTGGGAACCACCACGGTGACCTACCGAGCGACCGACGCAGCAGGCAACCAGAGCACGTGCAGCTTTACGGTGACGGTGGTGGATACCGTACGACCCACGATCGCGTGCCCGGCCAACCTGACGGTGAACGCGGCGCTCGGCTCGTGCGGGGCGAATGTGACCTACACGAGCATTAGCAATGACAATTGTTCGGCACCGACGGTGATGAGCACGAATGCGAGCGGTTCGTTCTTCCCCATTGGTACGACGCCGGTGACACTGACCGCTACCGATGGGGCCGGAAACACCAGGACGTGCACGTTCCAGGTAACGGTAGTTGACAATCAGCCGCCGGTGATCGCGTGCCCAGCGAACATTGGTGTGAACGCCGCACCGGGTGCGTGCACTGCCACAGTGATCTTTCCCACCATGGTGGTAAGTGACAATTGTGGCGCGCCCACAGTGAGCTATGCCCCGGCGAGCGGTTCCAACTTCAGCGTGGGCACCACCACGGTGACGGCGAGCGCGAGCGACGGCACGAATACGAGCACATGCACCTTTACCGTGACAGTGACCGATACGCAAGTGCCGGTACTGAACGGTTGCCCGAGCAACATAACGGTGCAGGCCGCCTTGAGCGCAACGGGCAGCAACGTGAACTGGACCGCACCCACGGCCAGCGACAATTGCGGGGTGAGCTCCTTGGTGCGAACGATGGGCCAGGCGCCGAGCACGTTCTTCCTGATCGGCACGCATGCCATACAGTACCGGGTGACGGACGTGAACGGACTGACATGGACCTGCGACTTCACGGTGACCGTGATCAGCAATGGTGCACCAATTATTGCATGCCCGACGAACCAGACGTTGGCGAACAATGGAGGAACGTGCGGGGCGGCATACACCTACGGAACACCATTGGTCAGCGATGATCAACCCCTACCCGCGAGTCAGCCCGTGCAGGTAGATGGGTCGGGATACAGCAGCGGGTCGCTCTTTCCTGTGGGCACGACCGTTCAAACCTGGCGGGTAACGGACAGCGATGGGAACGCGACGATCTGCAGCTTCACGGTGCAGGTCGTCGATAATTCACTTCCCACGTTCACCAACTGCACAGCGGACACGACGATAGCTGCCCAGGCAAACGCATGTGGTGCTATTTACACCTACGCCCTACCGACCCATGCGGACAATTGTGCGGGTGCGGTGATGGTACTGGAGCAAGGTTTGGCGAGCAACAGCCTTTTCCCGATCGGTAGCACGATGGTTCGCTACAAGGTGACCGATGGTCAAGGGAACGTTGCATATTGCGCGTTCACGGTGACTGTTGAAGACAACTCGCCGCCAACCCTGGGAGCTTGTCCTGGGAGCCTAACGCTAAGTGTGGATGCCAACAGCTGTGGAGCGGTGCATACGTTCACGCCGCCTGTGCCCGCTGACAATTGCGCAGCGGTGCTTGCGCAAACATCAGGACCGCCAAGCGGTGCCGTGTTCCCGATAGGTGCCACGACGGTGACCTTTCGTGCAACGGACGCGGCGGGACTATGGACTGAGTGTTTCTTCATTGTAACCGTGATCGATGATGAGGCACCTAGCTTCCTCAATTGTCCGGATACGGTAACGACGACGGCAGACAACGGGCTTTGTGGCGCGGTTGTGACCTATTCGCCGCCAACGGTGCAGGACAACTGTACGGCGATACTGATCGCACCAGCAGGACAAACGAGCGGATCGTTCTTCCCGATGGGCTTTACGCCGGTGACCTATAGCGTATCAGATGGTGTAAGCACGGCGACCTGCACCTTTCAAGTGGAAGTGGTGGACAACCAACCACCCACGATCGTTGACCTACCGGACGATATCACGCTACCCAACGCGGTAAGCGCCTGCGGTAGCATAGTGAGTTGGCCCGAACCCACGGTGATGGACAACTGCCCCGGATCGGTGGTGCTCACGCCAGTAGGACCGCTCTTCAACGGTGATCCATTCCCGGTAGGAACGACGCCGGTGACCTATACGGCTACAGATGGCACGAACACCATACTGGGAACGTTCCTGGTGACGATCGAGGACAATGAAGACCCGACGATCCAGTGTCCAACGGACACCGCGATCGCTGCTGATGGGCTGTGCCAGGCGATGTTCAGCGAGATGATGCCGGTGGCGACCGACAACTGCACGGTGGACAGCATCCTGCAAACGACGACGTTCGACTTCGCGCAACCCTTCGACGTGGGACCACATACGATCACCTACACCGCCTTTGATCCCGAGTTGAACAGCCGCGCCTGCAGTTTCATCGTTACGGTATTGGACTCGACACCGCCGACCATCACGTGTCTGTGGGCATGGCCGACCGTCGTCTATGGTGATGCGAACTGTGAAGCGAGCCTTCCGGACCTGACGACCCAGCAGACGTACAACGATTGCAACGGGATCTTCTCGGTGGTACAGGTTCCGCCACCGGGAACCATGATCAGCGATACGACGCTGGTGACGACAACAGTGACGGACAATGCGGGTCTCAGTACTACCACCACGGACCTTTTCGTGGTCGTTGACACCATAGCGCCGAACTTCAACAACTGCCCTGGCCCCGGCACGCTCATCCGCTACTCCGATCCCGGCGCGTGCAGCCACCTGTACACCTATCCGACGATCACGAGCACGGACAATTGCGACACGGATACGGAAAGCGACCATCGCACCTACCTCCTAGAGGACGGAAACGCCACTTGGCAGGAAGTGACCGGAGAGGCGAACCACGCGCTTGGACCTGGCACGCACGATCTGTACGAAGTACACCACGACGATAGCGGCAACGCTGACACCTGCTTCTGGAGCGTTCAGGTGATCGACAACATCCTGCCGACCATTACCGTGCCTGGGAACATGACAGTGAACGTTGCTGCGGGCACTTGTGGTGCACCAGTGAACTTCAATGTGATCTTCGGCGACAATTGTGCGCTGGTGAGCAACGCTGTGAGCCAGGCGAGTGGATCGGTATTCGCCGTAGGTACCACCACGGTGAACACCGCTGCCACCGACATCAACGGCAACAGCAGCACTGGCGCGCCTTTCACCATTACAGTGGTGGACAACCTCGCACCTACGATCACCTGCCCGACCAACATCAGCGCGAACGCAGCCCCCGGAACGTGCGGTGCGGTGGTGATCTACAACGCTCCTATTGGAACGGACAACTGCACTGGTGCAACGACAGCCCGCACTGCTGGACTAGCGAGCGGATCGACGTTCCCGATCGGTGTGAACTCCGTGACATACTCTGTTACCGACGCAGTTGGGCTTAGCGCGAGCTGTTCGTTCACCGTAACGGTGAACGCTCCGGCTGCGCCGACCTTGACCTATGGTGCTGCTTCGTTCTGCGGAGATAACGGCTTTGTGAACCCCACCAGCGTTACCCCGGTTGGAGGGACGTTCAGCTCGAGCACTTTGGGCGCGGCAATGAACACGAGCAATGGCTCGGTCGACCTCAGCCTGCTCACGGCTTCGGGCCAGCACACGATCACCTACACGATCGCTGGCGCGTGTCCACAATCCGTGTCCACTTCGATCCAGCTCAGCATTCCTTCGGATGCTGGCGATACAGGCAGCCTTTCCATCTGTTCCAATGCGCCGCCTGAATCGCTGTTCCCCGTGCTAGGCCCGGATGCACAAGCAGGAGGAACATGGACAGGGCCAGGAGGCACGCCCTTCGGAGGAACCTATGACCCAACCATCCACGCCTCGGGTATCTATTCCTATACGGTTGTGGGAACCGCGCCATGCGCGAACGAGACCGAGACCGTCACGGTGACCGAACAAGCGGCACCCGGCGCGTCGATCATCACGAGCAGTCCCACCACCTTCTGCTCGGGCGGCAGTGTGACCCTAACGAGCAGCAGCGCCACGAGCAACGTGTGGAGCAATGGTGCTACCACGCCAAGCATCAACGTGACCGCCAGTGGCAGCTACACGGTTACAGTGAATTCTGGCGATTGCAGCGCTACCAGCGCGGCCACCAGCGTGACGGTGAACCCAGCACCACCTACGCCAACGATCGCCGCCAGCGGACCCACCACCTTCTGCCCCGGTGGAAGTTTGACCCTCACGAGCAGCAGCGCTACCGGTAACCTGTGGAGCAACGGTGCTACCACGCAGAGCAGCACGGTATTGACCAGCGGCAACTACACGGTTACCGTGACTTCCGGCAGCTGCAGCGCAACAAGCACCGCGATCGCAATCACGGTGGCAGACACACAGGTATCCTCCATAACAAGTTGCGCGAACGTGACCGCAACAGCTGCTCCAGGAGAGTGTAGCACGATCGTGACTTTCGCCGTCACCGCAACGGACAACTGCAACCCGGCACCCGTGATCACCTACTCGCAGGGATCCAGTACCGCCTTCAACATCGGAAACACCTTGGTTTCCGCTACAGTGAACGATGGGAACGGCAATACGAGCACGTGTACGTTCAACGTAACGGTGAACGCAGCCTCGGTGGACCTCGCATACGGTGTTACGAGCGTATGCCAAGGCAGCGCTATTTTGCTACCCACGATCGCTTCACCAGCAGGAGGCGTGTTCAGCGATGCGAACCAGTCCGGGACAGTAGACCCAGTGAGCGGCGCGTTCGACCCGTCGATCGCAACGCCTGGGTTCCATACGCTCGGATACGTGTTCCCTGGCGCGTGCGTCAGCCATGACTGGTTTACCATCAACGTAACGCCGATCCTGATCGCAGGTACAGACAACAGCGCGACGATCTGCGATGGTGCGAGCATCGATCTGAGCACGCTTCTCTCTGGTGCCGCCGCTGGTGGCGTGTGGAGCAGCGGTCCTGTGGTGAGCGCAGCTGGCACCTATACATACACCGTGAGCAACGCTTGTGGAACGAATGTCGCCAGCTTCACGATCAATGTGACCATGCTTGACGACAACGACGCCTGCACAATAGACGTTTGTAACAACGGCGTGGTCACGCACACCCCCATCAACGTCGACGACAACGACGCCTGCACGATCGACACCTGTGTGAACGGCCTCGCCGTGCACACTCCGGTGAACGTGGATGACGGCGATGCTTGCACGATCGACACCTGTGTGAACGGCCTCGCGGTCCACACTCAGGTGAACGTGGATGATGGCGACGCTTGCACCGTGGACGCTTGTGTGAACGGCGTGGCTGTGCACACCCAAGTGAATGTGGATGATGGCGACGCTTGCACGATCGACACCTGCGTGAACGGCCTCGCCGTGCACACTCCGGTGAACGTGGATGACAACGACGCTTGCACGACAGACACCTGTGTGAACGGCCTCGCCGTGCACACTCCGGTGAACGTGGATGATGGCGACGCTTGCACCGTGGATGCATGCGTGAACGGCGTGGTCACACACACTCCGATACAACCTGCAAATGCCGGTGACGACAATAGCGCCACCATTTGTCAGGGTACGACCATCGACCTCAGCACCCTTACGAACGGAGTTACCGGTGGCACTTGGAGTTCTGGGCCAGTGGTGGGGGCTGCGGGTACATACACCTATGTTGTGAGCAATGCTTGTGGTAGCGATGTGGCGAGCTTCACGGTGACGGTGAACGATGCGCCCAACGCCGGTGCGGACAACAGCACGACGATCTGCAATGGAAATTCCTTCGACCTGAGCACCTTGCTAAGTGGAGCCGACCTCGGCGGAACGTGGAGCAGTGGACCGGTGGTAAGCACTGCTGGTTCCTTTACCTACAGCGTGAACAATGGATGCGGAAGCGATGTGGCAGGTTTCACTGTGCACGTTACCGTCGTGGATGCCGATGCCGGTAGCGACCTCACCGTATGCGGTGCCGAGGCCACCACCAGCGCGGCGCTCGCCCAAGGCACCGGCGCTTGGTCACTGCCTTGGGGATTGACGCCCAACGGTACGCTCACGCAACCAGCGCTCAGTGTTGATGCCACTTCCTATGGCAGCTACACTCTCCTGTGGACCGTGACCGTGGGCAACTGCACAGCGGTGGACACCATGAGCATCCTGTTCGTGAATCCTGACGTCGGCCTCACGGTGGATGCCGGTCCAGATCAATACCTGGAAGTGTCCAACAGCACCCAGATGCAGGGCCATGCCATACTGGGCGCCGAGATCGACTGGTGGTTGCTCTCCGGTGGTGGCAATGTGCTGGTCCCGAACGACACCAACACCACGGTACAGGACCTCGCGATCGGCGACAACTACTTCGTACTCACCGCATCACTAGGCCAATGTTCCAGCGTGAGCGACACCATGATCATCCATGTGGACGATCTCTTCATACCCGAAGGCTACTCGCCGAACGGAGACGGCGTGAACGACCGCTGGGAGATCACTGGTATGGCCGCCTTCCCCGGGAGCAGCCTAAAGGTCTTCAACCGCTGGGGCCAGTTGGTGTACGAGAGCGAGTACTACAGCAACGAGTGGGACGGCCGGGCGCTATACGGCCGCGAGCTACCCGATGCAACCTACTTCTATGTGCTGAACCTAAGCGCGGAACGCACGTACAACGGCCACGTCATCATAAAACGGTGAGGCACATCCGCCATATTCTTTCAATAGCCGGTCTGGGTTGCGCCTTGTGTTCAGCAGGGCAGCATGCGCCTTTGACGAGCCAGTACCTCTTTAATGGGCTGCTGATCAATCCGGCCTATGCGGGTAGTCGGGACGCGCTTACCGCCAACATCATCCACCGCCAACAATGGGTGGGTTTCGATGGCGCACCCATTACACAGGTGATGAGCCTCCATTCACCCATCGGTCGTACGAAGTTGGGTTTAGGCATGGTGCTCTACAACGACCACATCGGTGTGAGCAATGAAACGGGCCTCTTCAGCAATTTCGCCTATCGCATCCGCTTCCCGCAGGGCAAACTCTCCTTCGGCCTAGGCGCTGGCATCTCCATGCTCAGGGCAGATTGGAGCCAGGTGGCCCTGCAGGACCAGAGCGATCAATCCTTCGCCGGAACCACAAGTGCTGCGATCCGTCCGAACTTCAGCGGCGGCGCTTACTATTATACCAAGACGTGGTACGTGGGTGCTTCCATGCCCTTCATCCTTGCGCATTCTTACGATCTCGTGAACCCCGGTTACAACCTCACACAGGAACGCTTCGACATGCAACCCATGCTCACGGGCGGCTATGTGTTCGAGTTGAACGACGATATCAAGTTGAAGCCGACCACGCTCATCCGCTATCGTTCGGAAAGCGGCGTGCAGGCCGACATCAGCAGCAACGTGATCTACAAGGAGAAAGTGTGGGTGGGGCTCAGCTACCGCACCAGCGATGCGCTCATAGGCATGGTGGAATTCCTGCCGACCCCGCAGTGGCGTTTTGGCTATTCTTACGACATGGGCCTCTCAGCGATCAGGCCATACCACAATGGATCACATGAACTGATGCTGCAATACGAGTTCGGTTACCGCATCCGCGTGCGAGATCCGCGTTACTTCTGATGTTGCGTTACATAGTCATAGCAGCGCTCCCCATGCTCTTCGCCCAAGCGATGGCACAGAACATCTATGAGGTGAAGCCCTTGGGGATCATGCCGGTGGGCGAAGACTACGCGCCGCTCTTCATGGATAGCGGTTTCGTGATGAGTTCAGTGCGCGAAACAGGCGGTGCGATCACCTTCACCGATGCCGAAACGAACAAACCGCTATCCGATCTCTTCTGGGTGCCATACAATAACGGTATCGCCGGAATGCCTGTGCTGTTCAGCCAAAAGCTGTCCACACCGGTGAACGAAGGACCCGCCGCCTTCACCGATGGCGGCCGCACCATTTGCTACACGCGCAACCAGGTACTGCCGAAGAAACTCGCTAACATGCGTAAAGCGGATGGCGAGCTCGGCCTCTACTTCTCGCACCTCAACGATGGCACATGGCAGCCTCCGGTGGCCTTCCAGCACAATGCACCCAAGTACTCCATCGTGCACCCCACCTTCAGCAACGATGGCAACACCCTCTACTACGCCAGCAACATGCCGGGTGGATCGGGCGGAATGGACCTTTACCGATCTGAACGTACGGCCGACGGATGGAGCATTCCGGTGGCCTTGGGTCCCGAGGTGAACAGCAACGACAACGATATGTACCCGCGTGTGAACGCTGATGGAAGCTTGAACTTCGCAAGTTCACGCATCGGCGGTCGGGGAAAACTCGACATCTACACCACACGCTTTACCGATGGCCGGTGGGAAACGCCCATGGCTTTGCCCGAACCCATCAACGGGCCCGGCAACGATCACGGATACACACTTCTGCCCGGAGCACGCACAGCGCTCTTCACCACAGATCGTGACGGAATCGATGCGATCTACTTCGCAAAGCTCACCGTACCCAAGTTCCGCGAGTGCGCGCAGCAGCAGCTGAACAACTACTGCTACACCTTCAGGCGCCCCCAACACGCCGCCACTACATCGATACCCGTGGACCATGAATGGCATACGGGAGACGGCACGCGGATAAAAGGCTACAAGGCCCAGCACTGCTATGCAGAACCGGGAAACTACACCGTGACCAGCATTCTAGTGGATCGAAAGACCGGCGCCACCTTCCACACGCTGAGCAGCAATGAGCTCGAAGTGGCCGACCTCAAGCAGGCGTGGATCGCCTCGCAGGACACGGTGCGCACCGGTCGCCGACTGGAGATGAACGCCACAATGAGCTACCTGCCTGGTATGACCGCTGGCGAATACCATTGGGACATGGGCAACGGCGAACTGCTCGAAGGCTTGCGCCAGGAATACGCCTTCAAACAAGCGGGTACTTACGAAGTGCGTCTCGACGTGCTCTCCCTCCCGGACAGAAACGGTGTGATCAGCAATCGTTGCAACAGCAAGATCATCGTGGTCATCGATCGCTTCCGCGATCAAGAGGACATGACCGTGACGGCCGCCTATCAGGATGCCTTCGGAAATACGCACAGCTTCGAGTACCAGGAGCTACCGTTCGACGCCACAGCCCTCGAGGGCGATGCGCTCGCCGAGGTCACTTTCAGCGTTCAACTCTTCGCCAGCAAGGAGCGAGTGGATCTGGACGACCCAAGGTTCGCGCAGGTGCGCAAGCTCTATCGCGTGGTTGAGCGCTATGATCCCGCCATGGGCCTATACACGTACTCGGTGGGTGAAACCACCAATGTCGAGGACCTCTACAAGACCTTCCAGAAGGTGAAAGAGCTGCAGTTCCTGGATGCCGAAGTCTTCGCCCTGCGTGTGGAACAGCTCATGGACCTGAGCCAGCTCGACCTCGCATCGCTGGAAGAACTCAATCACAAGAAACTGCGCACCACGGCCATCCATTTCACATACAAGAGCTCTACGCTGGAACCGGGATCAGAAATGGTGTTGAACGAGATCAGCGACCTCATGCGCCAGCACCCCGAACTGCAACTGGTGATCGAGGCGCACACCGATGACATCGGCGGTCGCAAGTACAACATCGGCCTTTCACAAGAGCGTGCGCTAAGCGTGGTGGACTACCTGGTGGAGCATGATGTAATGCCCGATCGCTTGATGCCCGTTGGTCATGGGAAGAACCAACCCATAGTCAGCAACAAAACGGAGGAAGGCCGTAGCCAGAACCGCCGTGTTGAATTCCGCATGATCGTGAAGGGAGAAGTAGCGCCCACGAACGGATTGCTCACCGGGGCCACGAAAAAGCGCTGAAAGCGCTGGGCAACGCAGCACCTCTTCCTTCGCATCTTCTAGGTGTCGGCACGCGGTCGCGCTCGATCGCTTGAGGTGTTGGCTACTTTCGTCCGGTGCGCTCCACGATCCGTTCGTTCGCTTTTCTCCTCTCCGGTTCCGCCGCCGTTGGGGCCGTGGGGCAGCACGCGTTGCGCTTCGTGGAGAACAAGGGGCAGTGGCCTGCGAACGTGAGCCACCGTGCCGAGTGGAGCAATGCCACCATCTGGTGCGAACAGCACTCGGTCACCATCGATCTCTTCGACGGAGCAGCACTGGCCGCAATACATGGCGACATCGACGCCACGCTCCCCGTGCAGGTGAGGCACCACGCCGTGCGGCTCGATTTCCTGAGCGCTTTGCCCGAGGCGAACGCACGCGGTGAACGCACGTTGCGCGAACATTACAACTACTTCATAGGTAGTGATCCCTCCAAGTGGGCGAGCCGCACGAGAGCCTTTGCCAGCGTGGTGCTCAACAATGTGGCGCCCGGTTGCGATGCGCGCTTCAGCGAGGGACGTGCAGGATTGAAGTACGACCTGGTGGTGGCCCCGGGCGCCGATCCAGCAGCGATCCAGTTTACCTACACCGGCGCGGACAAGTTGATGCTGCGCGATGGAGCGTTGATCGTGCAAACATCGCTGGGCCGCATGGTGGAGCGCATTCCGCTCGCCTATCAGGACATCGCCGGCGAACGCGTTCAGATCTCGTGCACTTACACGTTGAAGAACGGTGTTGTTGGGGTGAAGCCCGGTGCATACGACCACGCGCAAACTTTGGTGATCGATCCCACGCTCTCCTTCGCCACCTACTCGGGATCCTTCAGCAACAACTTCGGATACACCGCCACCTTCGACCAGGCGGGTTTCCTCTTTGCCGGCAGCACGGCATTCGGTACGCAATTTCCCGTGACCACCGGTGCCTACCAGGCCACGTGGGCTGGCGGTACCACGGATATCGCGATCACCAAGTACGACACTACGGGCACCTATCTGGTGTGGAGCACCTACCTCGGTGGCGCCCTGGCGGAAATGCCGCACAGCCTCATTGTGGACAACAACGATCAACTGCTCGTATTGGGCACCACGGGATCCAGCGACTTCCCAATTGCCAACGGCTACGACAACAGCTTCGGTGGCGGAACGACCTTCACACCAGCGGGCCTTGGCCTGAGCTACCCGAACGGCTGCGACATGATCGTGGCGCGTCTTAGTGCCGATGGCTCCGCTTTGCTCGGTTCAACCTATTTGGGGGGAAGCGCGAACGATGGATTGAACTCGGCACCTGCGCTGAAATTCAACTACGCCGATGAAGTACGCGGCGAAGTATTGCTCGA
>JBKJPT010000185.1:0-21259 GCA_046595075.1 Flavobacteriales bacterium | reverse complement strand
CGCGTGTACATCTACAATATGGTCAATGAAACAGAGCGCCTGCTCTACGACTTCACCATCGGCATTGGCCCCTACCCCGACACGTACAACAACTCCGTGGGCGATGGCCTGCAAGTGGTTGCCTTGGACAGTATGGAACTGAACGATGGCTGGCACCGCACTTGGGTGCTGGGCACGCAATGGCAAGGGCAGCCCTCCGACTCCGCGTTCTGCACCGTGATCGAGGGTGTGGGCAGTACCTACGGTCTTGTTGCCGGGCTATGGCCTCCTTTCGAGAACGCCGATGGCCTCAATTGCCATAGCACGGGCAGCTTAACCGTGTATCCCTTCGGCGATAGTGTGTGCGATCTAACGTTGAACGTTGTACCACGCATGGCCGATCTTGCAGCATTGCGGATCCAACCCAACCCTGCACGAGATGAATTCACGTTGATGGGCGATGTGCCACCCGGCGCGCGCTACGAAGTGCGTGATGCTTTGGGTGCGCTCGTGCAAAGGGGGTCATTGCTCGACGCTCACCTGGCTTGCAGCGATTGGTCAGCGGGTATGCACATGGTCATAGTGCGCGATGCCGATGACAACTTCGTAGGTCGAGCGGGGTTGATCAAGGACTGAACGTCGTGGCTCCGCTTCCGAGTAAGAGTGGCCGAAAGCAAAAGGGCAGGGACCAACGCCCCTGCCCCTGCTCGGACACCAAAACCAGCTTCTGTTGTCCAAATTCCCTTCTGGATAAATGAACCCGCTGGATAACACGAGCAACAAGGGTCCGGGGTTGGGTGCGAGGAGAAATCTCATTCATCGATCGCATGCTGTGGCTGTGCCATCAGACCTAGTTTCGGCCCATGCCCAATGGTCCAATAGTCACTGAACGCATCATCTTCTTCGACGGCGTCTGCGGGCTGTGCAACCGCTTCGTGGATGGCCTGCTGCGTGCGGATCGAAAGCAGCAATTCCGTTTCGCACCACTGCAGGGCAGCACGGCGCAAGCACTCCTGCCACCCGGCATGGCTGATGCGCTCGAAAGCGTGGTGTACCTGCGCAACGGCATGGTGCTGCAACGATCGGATGCCGCATTACGGATCATGATGGATCTTGGCGGATGGCGCGTGCTCTACGGATCGTTCTTCGTTGTGCCGCGCGTGGTGCGCAATGCTGTCTACAACTGGATCGCGCGCCACCGTTACCGCTGGTTCGGCAAGCATGATACCTGCCGCCTGCCGACGCTGGAGGAGCGCGCGCGTTTCTTGCCTTAACGATACCCTCGGCCACGAGCCGCGATCATGGTCATCCCGAGCGAAGCGAAGGGACTGCCCTGACAACTATCAAGGCGGGGTACCACCAGCTTCCTTCTTCGCCTTTTCCTTCTCCTTGAAATACTTGCGGAAGAACCAGTTGCGCTGCAAGGCACGCAGGTTCTCCTCCAAGGTGTAGCTGCTCTTCTCCAACTGTTGCACGGTGCGGCGCACATCACCGGCCACAGCGGTATCACGTGTAAGGGTGTATGCCGTTCCACCGGGTGCGTTCAGCCCTTTGGTGAAGCGGTCCACTTCGGCGGTGGCGTGCGCCAGTGTATCGGACATCTGTTCCATGGTGCCGAGCAAGCGGCGCATGCGCATTTCGGCGGCGGTGTCGCTCACCAGCATGCCCAACATGCCTTTACCCGCGTTCACCTCGGCGAGCATTGCATCCACGTTGGCGGTGGCGGAACGCACATGGGCCACTGCCACCTGCAGATCGGTGAGCGAGCTGCGCACTTGCCCGGCGAGCACCGTGTCAGTAAGCACCCGCACGATGCCGCCGGGTTGGTTGATGCGCTCGCTCATCTCCCGCAGATCGTCGGTGATGTCGGCCATGTTCAAGTTGGTGCGGTCCAGGGTGCGCATCATCTTCTCCGTATCCAAGGGCTTGCTGCTGGCGAGCATTGCACCATCGGTGACCACGGCAGCTTCGCCTTCGCCGGGGTTGATGTTCACGAGCTTGTTGCCCATGAGCCCATCGGACCCCAAGCTGGCGATCGCATTGCTGCTGATGTGCACAGCATCGTCCTCGCGAATGGCCATTTCTACGCGTACCACGGTGTCTGATACGATGATGATCTCTTTCACTGTGCCCACGGTGATCCCGGCGAAGCGCACATTATTGCCGGGGCGCAATCCCCCCACTTCGCGGAAGGAAGTACCCACTGTTATCGTACTCCGGAACAGATCCTGCTTGCTGCCCAATAGGTAAAGGGCCACCACGAGGACGGCGGTGCCAGCCAGCACAAAGAGGCCAAGGCGGACATGATCACCGGGTTTAGAGGACATGGTGTATTGTGGGGTTGATGAACTCCATGCGTGTTCACATGAAAATGAAGAACTTCTTCACCAAAGGATCGTCCGAAGCGAGCAGTTCCTCGTAGGTGCCTTCGAGGTAATTGCGGCCTTCGTGCAACAGCGCAATGCGATTGGCTGCGAGCTTGGCCACGTGCAGGTCGTGCGAGATGATGATGGAAGAAGTGCCGTAGGTGCGTTGCAGTTCCAGGATCAGTTCCACGATCTCCTTGCCCGAAATGGGATCCAATCCGGTGGTGGGCTCATCGTACAGCACGATCTCGGGTTTCAGGATCAGTGTGCGGGCAAGGCCGATGCGCCGCTTCATGCCGCCGCTTAGTTCGCTGGGGTACATTTCCCGCGTCTGCGGCAGGCCCACGGCAGTAAGTACCTCTTCCACCAGTTCATCCACGCTCTGCGTGCCCTTCTCGATCCAATGCCGTCGCAGCGGGAATTCCAGGTTCTCCTTCACCGTCATGGAGTCGTAGAGCGCGCTGCTCTGAAAGAGGAAACCGATCTTCACCCGCATACGGTCCAGTACCGCTTGGTCCATGGTGAGCACATCCTCCCCGAGCACTGAAATGTTGCCTGCATCGGGCTCAAGCAGCCGCACAATGCACTTGATCAGCACGCTCTTGCCGCTGCCGCTCTTGCCCAGCACCATCAGGTTCTCGCCCCTGCGCAGTTCCAGATCGAAGCCCTTGAGCACTTCCTTCTCACCGAATGACTTGGTGAGTGCCGTGATGGTGATCACCTTCTCGGCGGAAGCATCCGGCGCTACGGTGGTATCGGGTCTTTCCTCTTCCATCAGTTGAGGCCCATGAGCTCGGTTACCTGCACCGCTACAAGGTCCAGGACGAAAACAAGCAGCGAGGCCACCACCACCGCACTGTGGGCGGCTTGTCCCACGCCTTCGGTGCTGTTCTCAGTATTGAAGCCTTTGAAACAACCCACTACGCCGATGGCCAGCCCGAAGAAGTAGCTCTTGATCAACGCGGGGATCAGATCAGAGAACTCCAGCGACTCGAACACCTGGCGGTAGAAGAGGTCCCAGCTCACCGCATCCTTGATGTTCACGCCCAACCAACTGGCCCAAATGGAAATGCCCATGGCCAGCACCACCAGGATCGGCAACGTGAGCATGGTGCTCCATACGCGCGTGACCACCAAGTAGCGGAAGGGGTTGGTGCCGCTCACCTCCATGGCATCGATCTGCTCGGTCACCTTCATGCTGCCTAGCTCGGCACCCATGCTGCTGCCGATCTTGCCCGCGCAGATCAGCGCGGTGATCACCGGTGCGATCTCGCGCACCATGCTGATGGCCACCATCGACGGCAGCATGCTCTCCGCCCCGAAATTCGCCAGCGTGGGCCGCGATTGCATGGTGAGCACCAAGCCCATGATGAAGGCCGTGATCGCCACCAGCGGGAAGGAACGGTAGCCGTTCACCGCACACTGCCGCAAGAACTCGCTCCACTCGAAACGGGGGTAGAACGCATTGCGGAAGAAGCGTCCGGTGAAGTACGCCAACTCGCCCACTTCCGTGAGGATGCCCTGTTTGATCGCCTTCCCTGCCATGCTCTACCTGCAGCAACTGCACACCACCTACCACGCCAAGATCCATGGCGATCACACGAATGGCGAACGACCGCGTTGAACGGAACAGCCCGGGCATGCCACCCGGCTACCTTCGTCCGCGAACCACGCACATGCTCCAAGTAGAAGGTGTAAGCAAACGTTTCGGCTCGTTCACAGCGCTCGATGGCATCACCATGGAGGTGCCCCCCGGCAAGGTCTTCGGACTGCTGGGTCCCAACGGGGCGGGCAAGACCACATTGATCCGCATCATCACACGGATCACCGGCCCCGATGAAGGGCGCATCCTGTTGAACGGCCGCGCGATGGGCCAAGAGGATGTGGCGCACATGGGCTACCTGCCCGAGGAGCGCGGCCTGTACAAGAAGATGAAGGTGGGCGAGCAGTCGCTCTACCTCGCCCAACTGAAAGGATTGAAGAAGGCCGACGCCACCAAACGCCTGAAGGAATGGTTCGAGCGGTGGGAGATGACCGGTTGGTGGAACAAGAAAGTGGAGGAGTTGAGCAAAGGCATGCAGCAGAAGGTGCAGTTCATCACCACGGTGATCCACGAACCCCAACTGCTGATCCTGGATGAACCGTTCAGCGGCTTCGACCCGATCAACGCAGAACTGATCCGCGCCGAGATCCTGCGCCTACGCGATACCGGCGTAACGGTGATGCTGAGCACGCACAGCATGCCTAGCGTGGAGGAACTGTGCGACAACATCGGCCTCATTGACAAAGCCAAGCTGATGCTGCACGGCAACGTGCGGGAGATCCGGAAGCAATACGCCACCAATACCTACAGGATCGAGTACAGCGGCAACGCGGTGGCGCTGGGCAATGCACTCTCCTTCACCGGCGAACTGCTCGGAGCCGAGGAACGCGAAGGACATACCGTGGCCCGCGTGCGCATCGCGAAGGGTTCCACCTTGAACGACGTGTTGCGCCAACTGCTGCCCAGCGTGGCTCTGCACGGTGTGCAGGAAGAAGTACCGCGTATGCACGACATCTTCATCCGCGTGGTGAGCGAACACCAGCCCCAGGCGGTAGCGGCGGGAATGACAGAGTAAGGGCCGATGATCATCGGCCCCAACCACCTATGAACTCATGAACAAGATCCGTCTCATCATCTGGCGCGAGTTCATCACGCGCGTGCGCAAGCCGAGCTTTCTGGTCATGACGATCCTGGGACCCCTGCTGATCGCGGGGGCCCTCTTCGGCATGGCATGGATCGGATCGCAAGAGCACTCGGAGCACGAGGTGCTCGTGGTGGATACAGAAGGCGTGATAGGCACTCCGCTGAAGAACACCGATAACGTGAGCTTCTTCCTGGCCGGCGCAACGGTCACCGACTCCGTGTTCAAGGAAAGCAACTACACCATCCGCGTCGTACTCCTTGATGTGCTGAAGGACAACCCGCGCGCCGACCTCTACTACAAGAGCCCACCGAGCGAGTTCGCCATGGCCACCATACGCACCGAACTCGAAAAGGCCATTGAGCTGACCAAGCTCCAGGACGTGGGCATGAACAAGAATGATTACGATCGGGTGCGCAAGCCACTGGACATCGATTCCTTCGACATCGAGAAGCTCGGTCAGCAATCATACGCACAGGAGCGTGCCGTGATCGGCTTCTTCTTCGGCTACTTCATGTTCATCTTCATCTTCATGTACGGCGTGCAGGTGATGCGCGGCGTGATGGAGGAGAAACAGAACCGCATCGTGGAAGTGCTCATCAGCAGCGTGAAACCCTTCCAACTGATGATGGGCAAGATCATCGGCATAGCCATGGTGGGCTTCACCCAGTTCATCTTGTGGATCCTCCTCACCGGCACCATCATGATCGTGGGCCTTTCTGTACTAGGCGCCAGCAAGTTCGATCCAGCCGCACTCGCGCAACAGGGCGTGACCACCGAAATGCGCGATCAGATCATACAGCAACAAATTCCCGAAGCAGCCTCGGGCCTCGATACGGATAAGATCAGTGACGTGATCGAGCAGGTGAACTTCCCGCTGGTACTGCTCACCTTCCTCTTCTATTTCATCTGCGGCTACCTCCTCTACAGCTCCTTGCTCGCCGCCATCGGTTCAGCTGTGGATAGCGAGACGGACACGCAGCAGTTCATGTTCCCCGTCACCCTGCCCATGATCATCGCCATCATCGTGGCGCAGATCGCGGTGGTGAATCCCACGAGCCCCGCCGTCTTGTGGTGCAGCTTCATTCCGTTCACATCACCCATCGTGATGATGGTGCGCGTCGCCATGGGGAGTGCGCCGGTTTGGCAACTGCTGCTGAGCATGGCAATGCTGGTGCTCACCTTCATCGGCACCACCTGGCTGGCTGGCCGCATCTACCGCACGGGCATACTCATGTACGGCAAGAAGGTGAGTTGGAGGGAATTGGGGAAGTGGATGTTCTACAAAGGTTGAATGGCGGTCCACGCCGTCATCGATCTCGGCACCAACACCTTCAACCTGCTCGTATTCGAGCGCGATGCAGTAGGCATGCGTGTGCTGCACAGCGAAGAGCTTCCAGTGTTCCTAGGCAAAGGCGGGATCGAGAAGGGTGTGATCGCGCCCGACGCGTTTGCACGTGGGCTCGAAGCGCTTCGAAAACACCAAGCCACGGCACAGGAGCATGGTGCAGCTTTGATCCACGGCTTCGGCACATCAGCGCTGCGCAATTCACGCAACGCGTCGGACTTCGTTCGGCTGGCTATGGATGAACTGGGCATCATCATCACCGTCATTCCCGGTGTTGAAGAAGCGGACATGATCCTGGAGGGCGTGCGGCAAGCCGTGCCCTTCGGCAAGCAGCCCTCATTGGTCATGGTCATCGGTGGTGGCAGCATCGAGTTCATCCTCGCGACCAACAAGGCGCTGATGTGGAAGCGCAGTTTCGAATTGGGTGTGACGCGTTTGCGTGAGCGGATCCCGATCAGCGACCCCATCACCATGGAAGAGGAAACGCGCATCGCCCGGCACCTCGATGATCAACTGGAAGCACTCTACGCCGTGGTGGAACGCCAGGAGCCGCACGTGCTCGTGGGTAGTGCCGGTAGTTTCGATACGCTCGCGCACATCATTGCTGTTGAACAAGGCATCGCACTTCCAGCGGAAGCCACCACCCTCCCCTTCTCCGCGCTCGCATTCGATGGGATCAAGGACCGCTTGCTGCGGATGACGCGCGAAGAACGTCTCCGCATACCCAGCCTGCCCGAGCACCGTGTGGATACGATCCCTTACGCGCTCATCGCAATAGATCGTGTGCTGCTGGCCGGCGGGATCCGCGATCTAGCGTGGAGCAAGTACGCGCTGAAGGAAGGTGCGGCCGCACGCATCGTACTAGGAACCACATAGCGGCTATCTTGTCCGCATGCTTGGTCGTTTATTGAACGCGATCTTCAGTCGGTTACCCGTTCCCGAACGGTTCGATCAAGAGGCCTCGCGGTACCGACGGGCCCGCAAACTCTACTCCTTCCGTGTCGGCGTGCGGCGCCGTGTGAAGGATGTGCTGTTCATGACCCTCGGCGTGTTCAGTGCGGCATTCGGGCTGGAAGGTTTCCTGATACCCAACCAGTTCATCGACGGCGGCGCAACGGGCATCGCCCTGCTCGTGGTGCGCCTCACCAGCTGGCCGCTTCCTGTGTTGCTCATGGTGATCAACGCCCCATTCATCATCATTGCCTATCGCGTCATCGGACGCGAGTTCGCCGTGAAGACCATGATCGCGATCGCCGCGCTGGCGCTCGTGACCGCCACGGTCCACTTCCCGGATGTGACGCACGATAAATTGCTGGTGGCCGTCTTCGGCGGATTCTTCCTCGGCGCAGGCATCGGCCTCAGCGTACGCGGCGGCAGTGTGATCGATGGTACCGAAGTGGTGGCCCTCGCAGTTAGCCGGAGGTTGGGCAGCACCATCGGCGATGTGATCATGGTCATCAACCTGCTCATCTTCGGTGTGGCCGCATGGCTGCTCGGCGTAGAAACGGCGCTTTATGCCATGGTCACCTACCTCGCTGCGAGCAGGACCGTTGATTTCGTGGTGGAAGGCATCGAGGAGTACACGGGCATCACCATCATATCACCGCACCACGAAGAGGTACGCCACATGATCACACACATCATGGGGCGTGGCCTCACTGTCTACATGGGCAAGCGCGGCTTCGGCAAGAGCGGCCACAGCGTGGATACCGAGATCATCTACTGCGTGATCACACGGCTGGAGATCAGCAAGCTGCTCACCGAGATGGAGAAGATCGACCCCAACGCCTTCGTGGTGATGAGCTCCGTGAAGGACACACGAGGAGGGATGATCAAGAAACGACCGCTGCAGCACTAGCATTCGTGCATCGCCTGCGCAACGCATCTTTGCCCACCGACTGCCATGGCCAACATCCTCATCATCGACGACGAGAAAGCGATCCGCGCCGCGTTGCGCGACATCCTGGAGCACGAGAAACACAAGGTGGAAGAAGCCGAGGACGGAGTAGCAGGATTGGAGAAGGCCAAGGCGGGCAAGTTCGATCTGGTGCTCTGCGACATCAAGATGCCGAAGATGGACGGGCTTGAAGTCCTTCAGAAATTGCAAGCGCACAACGACGAGCTACCCGTGGTGATGATCAGCGGGCACGGCACCATCGACACGGCCGTAGATGCTTTGAAGAAAGGCGCCTTCGACTTCATCGAAAAACCGCCGAACATCAGCCGGATCCTTGTGAGCGTGCGCAACGCGCTGGACCGCGGTGATCTAGTGAAGGAGACCAAAGTGCTTCGCCAGAAAGTGGGCAAAGCAAAAGGCGGTGGTGTGCAAATGATCGGTGAGAGCAAAGCGCTCGAAGCCATTCGTGAGATGATCGAGAAGGTGGCGCCGAGCGATGCACGCGTGCTGGTGACCGGCGGCAACGGCGCGGGAAAGGAAGGTGTGGCGCGGCTCATCCACCAGAAGAGCCAACGCGCCAACGGACCCTACATCGAAGTGAATTGCGCCGCGATCCCCGGCGAGCTCATCGAGAGCGAGCTCTTCGGCCACATGAAGGGCAGCTTCACCAGTGCGATCAAGGACCGCAAAGGCAAGTTCGAACTGGCCGATGGTGGAACGCTATTCCTGGACGAGATCGGCGACATGTCGTTGGCCGCACAAGCCAAAGTGCTGCGCGCGTTGCAGGAAGGGCGCATCACACCCGTGGGTGGCGACAAGGACGTTAGCGTGAACGTGCGCGTGATCGCCGCCACGAACAAGGACCTGAAGAAGGAGATCACTGCGGGCAACTTCCGCGAGGACCTTTTTCACCGCCTGAGCGTGATCCCGATCCACGTACCCAGTTTGAGCGAACGACTGGACGACATCCCTTTGCTCGCCGAGCACTTCATCAACCTAGTGTGCACCGAGCAAGGCATTGCACCGAAGAAGATCGCGGATAAGGCCATGAAGGAACTGCAAAAGCTGCCGTGGACCGGCAACGTTCGAGAGTTGCGGAATGTGATCGAGCGGCTGGTGATCCTCAGCGGAAAGGATATCACCGAGGCCGATGTGAAGACCTATGCCGTGCCAAGGGGCTGATCCACCCACCCGGTACTTCCCGGGGTGAACTTTCCTGATCTTTCCGGAAAACCGCCTGACAGCCCCGTTCGCTGGGGCCTTGGCACCTTTGGCTGAACTCACATCCGATAGGGGAAATAACCCCGTTGTATCAGGCAACCGGCCCCCTTCGAAGCCGTCTATTTGTGTGGAACCACGCCTCGATCTGCGGCCCCGGCCGCCCCACCAAATCTGCATGATATGGACTACATAATGGCCTTCCACGACTACTTCTACAAGACACTGGGCTTGGGCCTCGCTTTCTATTACGCGATGGGCTTCGTCACCATTATAGCCCTGCTGGCCCAGTGGCGGCTGTACGAGAAGTGCCGACTACCGGGCTTGGCCGCCTTTGTTCCCATTTGGAACATCGTGGTCTTTCTGCGGATCGTGGGCCGTCCTGCTTGGCAGGGATGGCTCTTCTTGATACCAGTTTGGGGACAGCTCTACTTCCTACCCAAAGTGTGGATCGAAGTGGTGCAGTGCTTCGGCAAGCGCAGCATGTTGGACTACGTACTTGTGATCGTCCTCAATGGCCTGTACGTAATGAATTTGGCCTTCGGAGAGGGCGAGCAATACCTCGGTCCCAAGTTCGGAGCCGTGCACCTGCCACCGCCCACCAAGCTCAACAAGGGCGGTGCGCACCCTCAGATGGCGTGAGATAGACCGTGTATTTCCCGCCGCAACGTGGCCTCTCCCCACCGGAGGGGCTTTGTTGTTCTAGGCCAACAATGCCTCTGCTTTCCGAAGTGCATTGGCCATGCCGCCTAGTTCCTTGCCACAGGCAGTGGCACAATCGGACTGACCACCGCCACTACCATTGATCTTCGGGCTGATCTGCTTGATGATGTCACAAAAGCGATCAAACCTTCGGAGTCCGGAAGTGCTCCCAGCGCAGGGCATAGCCCACGCGGACAGCCACCCAAAACAGTGGAGCCTGCTTCAGTATTCGCTCGGTTGGCAGATTGAGCGGATAAGCCTCCAGGCGATGCATGTAATACTTGTTCAGTGTCCCGCGCCACTCTATGCCCAAGGTGATCAGATCATTGCCTGGCTCTTCGATGCACCAGTCAACGCCCAGTCCAACCAATGGATGCCAGCCATTACCCCAACTCGTGCTTGCATAGAATGGCTCTCGGCCCGGCGGTGAATCAAAACGCGCTTGGGTGCCATAGGAGACCGACACGGCATTCGGCGGGACCGCTCCCGCAATGCATGTGAACGCGAAGTGCGAGTGCGCACCAATGGAAAGACCTCTCTCGCGTAGCTCGATCCACATCTGCCAAGGATCGGTGTTCCAGTGGTGCCCACCCAAGGAGCGCTCGAACGGATAAAGCACAACAGACGACCAGCGCACATCGCTCACGTTCACAGGGCCTGCGGATGTGTTGGCCACCCCGCTCACTGCGACGCGATACCTGCCCCAAGAGGTGCCGATGCCTGCACCGAGGCTCATCCGGTCGTCCATGCGGAACTGGTAGGTTAGGCTCAGGAAACCATGTTGCGCGTCGTGACTCGAACTTACACCGTTAAGCCGTAGGTCCTGTTCGATCTGCATGGCCCCAGCTGCCCGGATGAAAAGGCCATGCTGAGGCGCCCGCTGCTGAGCGCACGCCACATCACGAGCGAGGATGAACAGTGCAAGGGAGAAGATGCTTCGCATGATGTGATGCGCGAACGAAATTCGGACAGACCTGAACGAGTGGGTTCTTAGGCCACACGAAGTTGACGCCGCGCAACGAAAGTCACAAGCTTTCATCGCACAACGTTTGCAGCTAGGACAGCAGTTCCTCGGCCTTCTTAAGCGCGCTGGCCATGCCGCCCGGCTCTTTGCCACCCGCCGTGGCAAAATCGGGCTGACCACCGCCACCACCCTTGATCTCCGGGCTGATCTGCTTGATGATGTCCACCGCCTTCAGGCCGGTGGCATCTGCGAAAGCCTTACCCAACGAAACTGCGAGCAGTGGCTTGCCATCGATCACCGATCCGGCAACGAACGCCAGATCGGAATGCTGTTCGCGCAAGGCGTAGCCGAGGTCTTTCAGGCTCTGCGCATCCAAGTCGATCTGTTGCACGAGCAGCTTCACCCCCTTCGAGTTCGACTTCGCTCCAGCGGGAAGCGAGGATGCCAGACCACGCACACGCTCCTTGGCCGCCTTCTCTGCTTCCTTGAGAAGGACAGCGTTCTGCTCCACCAGCTTCTCGATCGCTTGCACCACGTCGGCGGGGTTCTTCAGCAGGGCGCTGATCGCGTCGAGCTTCGCGAGCTTCTCGTTGATCATGCGCTCGGCTTCGACACTGGTGATCGCTTCGATGCGACGGATCCCGGCGGCAAGCGCGCCCTCGCTCACGATCCGGAACGGACCAATGACGCCCGTGCGCGGCACATGCGTTCCACCGCAAAGCTCCACGCTGGGGCCGAACTTTACCACACGCACGCTGTCGCCGTACTTCTCTCCAAACAAGGCCATGGCACCCATGGCCTTCGCTTCCGCTATGGGCACATCGCGCCGATCATCGAACACGATGTCGTCCGCGATCATGTCGTTCACATCACGCTCGATGGTGGATAGCTCCTCCGGCGACACCTTGGCGAAGTGGCTGATGTCGAAGCGGAGGCGATCGGGCGCGACGAGCGAGCCCTTCTGTTCCACGTGCGTGCCCAAATGCTTGCGCAATACATGGTGCAGCAGGTGCGTGGCTGTGTGGTTGCGGGCAGTCAGCGCGCGGCGCGCGACATCGACCTGTGCGGTGAACGATGCGTTCACATCCTTCGGCAAGGACTTGGTGAAGTGTACGATCAGTTGGTTCTCGCGTTTGGTGTCGATGACCTCGACTTTGTCGTCGCCATTGATCAACCAGCCTTGGTCGCCGACCTGTCCGCCGCCTTCGGCGTAGAAGGGAGTGCGATCAAGAACGACCTGGAATTGGTCGCCACCCTTGCCGGAAACCTTGCGGTAGCGCAGGATGCGAGCGGTGCAGCTCAACTCATCATAACCGACGAAGACCGTTTCGCCTTTAGCGAGTTCCGTCCAGTCACCGGTGGTCACTGTTGTTGCCGCACGCGACCGGTCCTTCTGTTGTTGAAGCAGTTTGTTGAACCCATCCATATCCACTACCAGCCTCTTCTCTTTGGCCAACAGTTGCGTCAAGTCGACGGGAAATCCGAACGTGTCATAGAGTTCGAAAGCAAAGCTTCCGGTCACTGATCCGAACTCCTTCCATTCACCTTCGACCAATGATGCCGCCTTGGTGAACTTCTCGGTCACATCGCGCGCATGTGCATCGAATCGCTTGATCCCTTGCTCCAACGTACGCAGGAACGCCTTCTCCTCCTCGTGCATCACGTTCTCAACGATGCCCTGCTGCTTCTTCAGTTCGGGGAACTGATCGCCCATCTGTTGCACCAACGTGGGGACAAGCGCGTGCATGAACGGCTCATTGAAGCCAAGGAAGCTGTATCCGTAGCGCACGGCACGACGCAGGATCCGGCGGATCACGTAGCCCGCACCGGTGTTGCTCGGCAGTTGTCCATCAGCAATGGCGAAGGAGATCGCCCGCAAGTGGTCGGCGATCACGCGCATGGCAATGTCACTCCGGGCAGACCCGCCCTCGCGGGCTGGAGTCTCACCAATGTCAGCACCGTATTTCTTCCCGCACTGCTTAGCTATCGACTGGATCAGTGGCTGGAACACATCCGTGTCGTAGTTGCTGCGCTTGCCTTGCAGCACCATGCACAGGCGCTCGAAGCCCATGCCGGTATCCACGTGTTGCGCGGGCAGTTCCACGAGCGAGCCATCGGCCTTACGCTCGAACTGCATGAACACGTTGTTCCATATCTCGATCACCTGCGGGTGGTCGTTGTTCACCAGATCACGACCGGGCGTGGCCTTCTTCTCTTCCGCCGTGCGCACATCCACATGGATCTCGGTGCATGGTCCGCAGGGACCGGTGTCGCCCATCTCCCAGAAGTTGTCCTTGCGCGAGAACGGCAGGATCCGCTCGGCGGGCAAGTATTGCAACCAGAGCTGGCGCGTTTCTTCATCCGCTTCAAGCTTGTCCGCAGCGTCGCCACCGAAATAGGTGACGTAGATGTTCTCCTTATCGATCTTGTACTCATCGGCGAGCAGTTCCCACGCCCACTGGATCGCGTCCTTCTTGAAGTAGTCACCGAAGCTCCAGTTGCCGAGCATCTCGAACATCGTATGGTGGTACGTGTCGATGCCCACCTCCTCCAGGTCGTTGTGCTTGCCCGAAACGCGCAGGCACTTCTGCGTGTCGGCGATGCGCTTGTCCTTGGCGGGGCGGTTGCCGAGGAAGAGGTCCTTGAACTGGTTCATGCCCGCGTTGGTGAACATCAACGTAGGGTCGTCCTTCACGACCATGGGTGCGCTAGGCACGATGGCATGGCCGCGCTGGGCGAAATGATCGAGGAACTTCTGGCGGATCTCGCGGGAGTTGAGCATGCGTGCGGCGGTCGTAAGGCGCGCGAAGGTAAAAGGTGTGAACAGCGTGAGCGATCAACGCAGGCTTCTGATAGTTTCGCCTACCGATGGCCGAGCACAAGTACCGCTTCGATCCGAAGACGCTCAATTTCGAGCGGATCCGCATAAGCGGGTGGCAGCGCACCAAGCGTGTGACGCTGATGCTGCTTCCTGGTCTGGTGGTTGGTTTGCTCGGCATCTATCTCACCTACCAGTTCATCGACAGCCCCAAGGAGGCCGAGCTGCGCCGCGAGAACAAGCAGTTGTTGGTGCAGTACGAATTGCTGGACAAGCAGCTGGCCGAGCTGGAGCGTGTGATCGGCGATGTGCGGCGGCGCGACGACAATATTTACCGAGTGATCTTCGAGGCCGACCCGCTACCCGAGAGCATGCGCATGGCGGGTGTGGGCGGGATAGATCGCTACCGCGACCTGAACGGATATGCCAGCAGCGACCTGGTGATCGATACCCGCAAGCGACTGGATCTGCTCACGCGGCAACTGGTGGTGCAATCGAAATCGTTGGACGAGGTGGCCGAACTGGTGCTGCGGAAACAGGAGATGCTCGCGAGCATACCAGCCGTTCAGCCCATACCCAACGAGGACCTTACGCAAACGGCCGGCGGCTTCGGCTGGCGCATACACCCGATCCACAAGATCCAGAAGTTCCACGCTGGCATGGACTTCACCTGCAAGCAGGGCACACCCATACACAGCACCGGCGATGGCCGTGTGATCTATGCCGAGTACGGCACCAACGGCTACGGCATGCACGTGATCGTGGATCACGGCTTCGGTTACCAAACGCTGTACGCGCACATGAGCAAGTTGGAGGTGCGCACCGGGCAGAAGGTGAAGCGCGGCGATGTGCTCGGGCGCGTGGGCAACACGGGCCTTAGCGTGGGGCCGCATTTGCACTACGAGGTGCACAAGAGCAGCGAGCCCGTGGATCCGGCGAACTACTACTTCAACGACCTCTCGCCGGAAGAGTACGCGCGCATGTTGGAGATCTCGCGCAACGCTGGGCAGGCGCTCGATTGATCGCGCGACGAAGACGTTTACATTCGTCCCATGCCTTGGAAGGAACGCGCCGTTGAGAAGCTCTACTGGACCATTGGCGAAGTGGCCGAAGAACTGGGCGTGAACAACTCCAGCATCCGCTATTGGGAGAAGGAAGTGGGCACGATCAATCCCAAGCGAACGGCCAAGGGCGACAGGCTGTATACGCGCAAGGAGATCGAGCACCTGCGCACGGTGCAGCATTTGGTGAAGGAAAAGGGCTACACACTGAGCGGAGCGAAGACGCAATTGCGCAAGCCCGATCCGGCGGAAGCCCCAGTTGTGGATGCGGAGCAATTGCGCGAGCGCCTGCTCCATGTACGCAGGGCATTGGTGGAATTGCGCAACCAGTTCGATAAGTCCGCGACGTGAGCCTGCACTATTGCGGTCCGTTCACCTGGACGATGCTCCGGGCGTTGCGACGCACAGGGTTGCTTGGTCATCTGAACTTCAAATTGAACGTGCGCATCAGTGGCCGCCGCTATATGGTGCCGATCCGCGCTGGTATAGGCATGAACCTGCTGGTGAAGGATGAAGCGTGGATGCACATACTGCTCGAACACCTCCTCTCACTCTTCCCCGGCACCTTCGTGGACGTAGGCGTGAACGTGGGGCAGACCTTGACCAAGGTGAAGGCGATAGAGCCGCAGCGTGACTACGTGGGCTTCGAACCCAACCCGGTATGCATCCATTACGCGCAAGAGCTCGCACGGCTGAACGGTTGCGAGCAGGTGCGGGTGGTCCCTACTGGTCTCTCCGATCGTGATGGTCTCGTTCATTTTGAACATCACACCGCTTCACTGGACGACCCCGCCGCCACGTTGGTCAGTGGGTTCCGGCCGGGATTTGAAGTGTTCCGCAAGTACATCATCGCGGTGCTGCGCATGGACACCGCACTGAAGGAGCTTGGCAACGTGCGCATCGGCATCGTGAAGATCGATGTGGAAGGAGGCGAGCGCGAGGTCCTGCTGGGAATGGAGGATCAGTTGAAGCAGCACCGGCCCGCCGTGGTGCTGGAGATCCTCGCGATCGGGAAGCAAGCCCAACGACTGCCGCGGCAGGAGGATGTGGAGGCGGTGTTCAAGCGCGCACGCTATCGATTGCACCGTATCGGAAAAGGCGAAGGCCTTTCGCTCGAAACGCTGCACGGCTCCATCGGTGTGGGTGATGAAAGCCGCTCGACGAACTACCTGGCACTTCCGGAGGAGATCAGCGATGCAGTGATCGCAGGGCTAAGGCAGGGCAACCCCTAGAGGTACGCCTTTGGCACGAGGTGGTTCACCACGTAGTCGTACACGCCATCTTCCAATTTTGTGAACGGCTTCGTGTAGCCTATCGACCTCAGCTTCTCCATGCGCGCTTCGGTGAAATACTGGTACTTGTCGCGGATGTCGGCGGGTGTGTCGATGAAGGTGATGTTCTCTTCTTTGCCCATCGCCGTGAACGTTGTGCGCGCCAGATCGAGGAAGGTGCGCGCGGTACCGCTTCCCAGGTTGTACAGCCCGCTGTTCTTGCGATGCTCCATAAAGAACAGGCACACGTTGCACAGGTCCTTCACGTACACGAAGTCGCGCAGTTGCTCGCCGTCCTTGTAGTCTGGCCGGTGGCTGCGGAAGAGCTTCATGCCGCCGGTGGCGTTGATCTGGTCGAAAGCATGGAAGACCACACTGGCCATGCGGCCCTTGTGCGTCTCGTTCGGCCCGTAGACGTTGAAGAACTTGAGACCGGCCCAGAAGTAAGGTTCGCGTTCCTGCTCTAGCGCCCACTTGTCGAATTCGTTCTTGCTCTCGCCATAGGGGTTCAACGGCTTCAGCACAAAGGGGAGTTGGTCGTCCGCATCATCGTAACCGAGATCGCCATTACCGTAAGTGGCTGCGGAAGAAGCATACACCAACGGGATCCCGTAGCGCACGCAACGCTCCCACACTTCCTTACTGAAGCGCACGTTGAGCTCGTCGAAGATCGCCTTGTCGAACTCCGTGGTATCGGTGCGCGCACCAAGGTGGAAGATGAACTGCACGAGCTTCTCATGGCCATCGAGCCAAGCGAAGAACTCCGAACGCTCCACGCGGGCCGTCAATTTCTTTCCTTCGAGGTTCGGTGCCTTGGCCAGCTTGCTGAAATCGTCCACCGCCACGATGTCTTGCCAGCCCTGCCGCAGCAATTCACCTACGAGTGCACTACCGATGAAGCCTGCGGCACCAGTGACGATGATCATACGTTCCGAGGTACGTCCATTGTTGAGGGCATGTGTGGGTCGCGGGCGATCGCCAGGTAGTTCGCCGTGTTGAACACCTCGTGATCGGGCGAATACTTCAGCATGGGCCAAAGACCATCCGGGATGATGCGATGGATGTCGAACTGCGGAGAAAGCAGTTCATGGAAGTCGCGGAAGAAGACCCTGGAATCGAGATGGCACTCGCCGAACTCGAACTGGATGAAGCGCACGCGTCCACTCTCGATCATCCCCTTGGCACCCTGGAGCACGGCAAGTTCATGCCCCTCCGTGTCGATCTTGAGGTAATCGATATGATCGATCGCCATGGCCGCGCAGAAAGCATCCAGCGTGCGCAATTCAACGTGTTCGGTGGCGACCATCGAACCCAGGATCTCGAAAGGTGCGGGATGCAAAGTGCCGATCCCCGAACCGTTGAAGGGTGCGTGCAACACGGCAGTTCCAGCCTCGCTGCTGAACCCGAACGTGTGCACCTCGACGATAGAAGCACATCCATGCGCTCCAAGCTCGATGAGCAGATCGCGCGCGGCAGCTGCGGAAGGTTCGAAAGCGTGAACGCTCGCACGCGCGCCGAAAACGCGTACCACGGCCTTGCTGAAATCGCCTTGGTTGGCGCCCACATCGAAAACGATGGGACGTTGAAGCGAACGAAGGCTCTCGGCCGCATGGCGCAGGGCATGGTGTTCCCCACTGTGCGCTACCTCCGCCCCTCCCCAATAGTTCATGCCGACCTTGCTGAAACGATGGAGACGGATATGCAACGGCTGTAGTGCCCGCCGACGCACCAGCTTGATCATTAACGCGCGGACAGCCTTGAGCATGTGGGCCAAAAATAGCTGTCCCATGCGGCGCGCGGTCGTTCACCGTAACGTGGACCGGTTGTTCACAAGCGCTTCCCCGTTCCGTGCTGCATTCATAAGGCCCAACGCAGCGCTCCCAACCAGCCCGCTACCTTTGGCCGCCCCTACCAGCACTCGGCAATGCCCGTCGTACACATCACCCGCCGCGAACGCTTCAGTGCCGCGCACAAACTGGCCCGCCCGGAATGGAGCGTGGAGCAGAACTTGAGCACCTTCGGCAAGTGCAGCAATCCCAATTGGCACGGGCACAACTACGAGCTGTGGATCACCGTGAAGGGCGAGCCCAACCCAGAAACCGGTTTCGTCACCGATCTTTCCAAAGTGAGCCAGCTCATCCGCGAACGCGTGGTGGACAAATTGGACCACAAGAACATCGACCTCGATGTTGACTTCATGAAAGGTCGTCTCAGCAGTACCGAGAACCTTTCCATTGCCATTTGGGAACAGCTTGTTGAACCGATAGCCACCCTCGGGTGTTCATTGCACTGTGTGAAAGTGCAGGAGACCGAGAACAACAGCGTGGAATACCATGGCGCGTAAAGCAGCGAGCAGCGGTAAGAAGTCCGCCGTGCGGCGAACCCGACCGGATGGTGAACACGAGACCTTCGGCGAAGGCTACGAGCGCATTGACCAGTACGACGCGAAGACCGTGGCCCGCATCGGCACACACTACGACGACATCCTGAAGGCGATCGGCGAGGATCCTGCACGCGAGGGTTTGCAAAAGACCCCCGAGCGCGTGGCGAAGGCGCTACAATACCTCACGCATGGCTACGATCTGGACCCGGCGGAGATCCTGCGCAGTGCAATGTTCCACGAGAAGTACAGCCAGATGGTGGTGGTGAAGGACATCGAGGTGTACAGCCTCTGCGAGCACCACATGCTGCCCTTCTTCGGCAAAGCCCACATCGCGTACATCCCAAACGGACGGATCACGGGGCTGAGCAAGATCCCCCGTGTGGTGGACGCCTTCGCTCGCCGCTTGCAGGTGCAGGAGCGCCTCACCGACCAGATCCGCGACTGCATTCATGACACGTTGAAGCCGCTCGGCGTCGCTGTTGTCATCGAAGCGGCACACCTGTGCATGCAAATGCGCGGCATTCAGAAGCAGAACTCTGTCACAACGACATCCGCCTTCACAGGCATATTCCTTGCTGACTCCCGCACGCGCGAGGAGTTCATCAAGCTCATCAGCGCCAAACTGCACTAGTACGGGTGCGGAATATCGCGCCCCAACACCAACAACCATGGAGAACAACACCTTCCCTCAGCAACCCACCACCATTTACGGACCCGAGAGCGGCTCCAGCACGCGCACCTTCCTGGCCAGCGTGTTCAGCTACATGACCACGGCGCTCGTGATCAGCGGCGTATTGGCCTGGTGGTTCGGCACTGATGCAGGCATGCAGGCCTGGCTGAGCAACGTGGATGTGAATGGACGCCTCCGCCCCACCGGACTCGGATACGTGGTCATGTTCGCACCGCTCATCCTGGTCTTCGTCATGGGCGGCATGGTCAACCGGCTCAGCAGCACTGTCATGCTGGGCATCTTCCTCATCTACTCGGCCATGACCGGCATGAGCCTCAGCACCATCTTCCTCATCTACACTGGCGCCACCGTGGCCAAGGTCTTCTTCATGAGCGCGGGCCTCTTTGCCATCATGGCCTTTGCGGGCTACACCACCAAGACCGACCTCACCAAGCTCGGCAGCATCCTCATGATCGGCCTCATCGGCATCGTGGTGGGCTCGCTCATCAACATGTTCATCGGGAGCAGCAGCTTCGACTACATCATCACCATCGTGGGTGTGATCGTGTTCACGGGCCTTACCGCCTACGACATGCAAAAGCTGAAGGTCATTGGCGAGCAAGTGGCCACCGGCACCGAGACCGCACAGAAGATGGCCTTGATGGGCGCGCTCAGCCTCTACCTCGACTTCCTCAACCTCTTCCTTATGTTGCTGCGTCTTTTCGGCCGCCGCGACTAACAGGTTAGATCTCCTTCCAAGGCCCGGACGTCCATAGACGCTCCGGGCCTTGTACTTTCGACCCACCCCTTGGCTCCGCTCGGGGAAACACACGCATGACCGCTTACGTATTCCCCGGACAAGGCAGCCAATTCCCGGGCATGGGCAAGGACCTCTATGATACCGACAGCAATGCGCGCATCTGGTTCGAACATGCCAACGACCTGCTGGGCTTCAACCTCACGAATATCATGTTCAGCGGCAGCGAAGCCGACCTGAAGCAGACCAACGTGACACAGCCCGCCATCTTCCTGCACAGCGTGGTGAAGGCAAAGGTCTTGGGCGATGCGTTTAAGCCTGATATGGTTGCCGGGCATTCGTTGGGCGAGTTCAGCGCACTCGTTGCTGCGGGTGCAATGGAGTTCGGCGACGGGATGAAACTGGTGGCCGCGCGCGCGAACGCAATGCAAAAGGCCTGTGAGCTGCAACCCAGCACCATGGCCGCCATCCTAGGTATGGAGGACGCCAAAGTGGAGGAGATCTGTAGGACGATCCCCGGCGTGGTGGTACCCGCCAACTACAACTGCCCCGGCCAACTGGTGATCAGCGGCACGGTGGAAGCAGTGAACGCCGCTTGCGAAGCATTGAAGGCCGCTGGTGCGAAACGCGCACTCGTTCTGCCTGTTGGTGGTGCCTTCCACAGCCCGCTCATGGAACCAGCCCGTGCCGAGCTCGCCACCGCGATCCAATTCACACCCATCGTTAACCCGCGTTGTGCGATCTACCAAAACGTGGACGCGCGCCCGCACACCGAACCGGCCCGCATCAAGGCCAACCTGATCGCGCAGCTCACCGCGCCCGTGCGCTGGACGCAGACCATGCAGAACATGCTCACCGATGGCGCGAAAAAGGTGGTGGAGGTAGGCCCCGGCAATGTGCTGCAGGGGCTGTTCAAGAAGGTGAGCAAGGAGGTGGAGACGGTGGCGGGGTGATCACTGATCCTTTGCTCGAGTTGGGTGAAGCCTTCCATAGATGACGTTGAGCGGAATTACGATCTGCGTTTGTGGTCTTCCTTGGTTGATCTCAAGCTTTGCTGCACACTCGAAGTTGCAGGAGATCTATTCCCTGAACCCTGACCTGCCACGTCCGAAGTCGAGATTCGGAATCGCGTTGGGAATTC
>JBKJPT010000099.1:0-6390 GCA_046595075.1 Flavobacteriales bacterium | reverse complement strand
CTGCTCACGTGG
The DNA here is from genome assembly GCA_046595075.1 of Flavobacteriales bacterium. Lineage (GTDB taxonomy): Bacteria > Bacteroidota > Bacteroidia > Flavobacteriales_F > PHOS-HE28 > PHOS-HE28. Next base: position 6,378 of record JBKJPT010000099.1, on the reverse strand, counting down.
ATCGCGTCACCGGCATTGCTCATTTGCTCGCTATTATACCTCTCGGTGTGTGGTTGGGTCCTGTCGCGCGCGGGGTTCTTCGTCGTTGTGGGCAAGGTGCATCCGTGTTGGTTCGCTTTGTTCATGGTCGGTATCGTGTTCATTTCCATGGCGCTGCCTTACTGGAGCACCGGCCTGCTCGGTCAGCACCGCACGGTCAACGCCACGTTGTTGTTCTTCCTTCCGTGCTGGTTCTTCCTGCTCACGCTTGTTCACCAACGTTGGTTCCGGCACACTCCGCTTCCCTTTCTGCTACCATTGCGACAACGCGTGGCTGCGTGCGCATTGCTCGCGGTGGTGGTGTTCGTCACCGGAAGTGGTGGGCGCATTACCCGCGATCTTGTGGATGGGCGACTGATGGCCTTCGACTCCGCGCTGGTGGAGCGTTACGCATTGATCGTTGATGCCATGAACGAAGGCGCGTTGGTGTTGGTGATCCCAGATCAGTTGCCCGCACCGCGCTGCTTGCGCTACCTCGACGGTGGTTCCGATCCCGAACAGTGGATCAACCGCTCTATCGCTCAATACTTCGGTGCTGACAGTATGCGTATTACGATCACGCCGCTGCCGATCACAGAGCCGGTGGACCCTCGGTGAAGAGCTCGTTGGCCAGGCGCTCGTCGTGCCCGTACACATCATCACGGAAGTTCAGTTGGCCCTGCCGATCCACCCATGCGGTGAAGTAGCCGATGGTCACCGGCCGCTTTTCCTTCAAGCGCACGTAGCGCTCTTTCTCCCGGTACATCGCCACTTTGATCGAGTCCGTGGGCCACAGGCTGTCGTTACGCAGCAGATACTCGGCCAGCCTCTGCGGTTCGCTCAGGCGGATGCATCCGTGGCTGAAGGCGCGCTTCTCCCGCGCGAAGCCGCCTTTGCTGGGCGTATCGTGGAAGTAGATGCTGTAGTCGTTAGGGAACAGGAACTTCACGCGTCCCAGCGCATTGCCAGCTCCGGGTTGTTGTAGGATGCTCGGCAACAACGCACTCCCACCGGTGATGATCATGTCCTTACTGGCGAGGTAGTTCGGGTTGTTGCGCATCGCGGGCAGTATCTCACCCTTCACAATGCTCACCGGAACGGACCAGGTGGGGCTGAAGACGATGCGGCTCAACGTATCGCTGAAGATCACCGTGCGTGTGGCGCTGTTGCCCACCACCACGTTCATGCTCCAAGCCACCGTATCCGCTTCGTACACGTGCAACTTGAATTCGGGGATGTTCACCAGCAGCAGATCCGGCGCGGTGCGTTCGGGCACCCAGCGCAGACGTTCCATGTTCACGAGCAAGGTGCGCACGCGTTCACGCGGTGTGCGGTTCAGTGCAGCGATCGCGCCTTTGCCGATCACGCCGTCAGGATGCAGGCCGTGCCGTTCTTGGAAGTGCTTCACGCCTGCCACGGTGAGGCTGTCGTATACGTTGCTCGTGAGCACGATGCTGTCACCGTGCGAGACCAGATCGCCGAGCACCATCACACGTTGCCGCAGATCGGGCACCCATGTCGCGCTGTCTCCGGGTTCCAATTTCTTCAGATCACCAAGGCTGAGCGGCTCCCAGCTCACCAGCGTGTCCAGTTCGTAGTAGCGCTTCAATTGCGCTTTCAGCAGCGCGTACTGCGGATGCACAGGTTCAATGGGCGAGAGGTCCATGTGCCCGGCGGTGAGCGAATCCAACAACTGATCATAGTTCTTCTTGCGCCGCGGAATGAACCAATCCAGTTCGCGCAGGTCCTTGCCCACCACACCTCCGTACCGCTTGTCCGCAAAGCGGAAGAACTGTGCGGTGAGCGCTAGTTCCAATTGCAATTGGCAGCTATCGCAATGGGGCACGGCCACGCCGTTGTCGGGCGCCATCATCAATTCCGAAAGGCGGTCCCGCACGCCTGCCACTTCTCGGAACGCTGTGTCGGCACTGTTCACCAATGAAAAGAAACCAGCCGCAGCCTGCGAGAGCGAGTCGTTCACGAACCACGCGTACTGGAAGTTCCTGCGCCTGTAAAATCGCCGGATGTCCGTGGAATCGATAAGGCTTTCGGGATGCGTGCTCAACCACGACTCGATCGCGGAGCTGTCCAGCGTTCGCACACTATAAGCTTCGTCCGATTCGAAGACCTTCTGGATCTCCTTGGTCTGCTGCGCGAGATCGATCTTGGGTTCCTTGGTGCCGCACGCGGCGAACAAGGGAGCAAAGAGCAAAAGACGGAAGATGCGCATCTGCGGGCGTGGGAACGGCCACGAAGGAAGAGCGCCCGGGTGTCGTGGTCAACGACCGTGCACGTAGAGATATCCACCGTCGGCCAGCAGATCGATCATGCGGGGCATGTCGGCACGGCTCACCGCCGGGCAACCCCAGCTGCGACCTAGGCGGCCGTGCTGTGCAATGAAATCGGCGCTCACGTATTCGGCACCGTGCATGATCACTTCGCGGCTTTCCGCTTGGCAGTTCACGTCGCGGTCGAGGCCCTGCAGCATAAGAGCCGCGCCATGCTTGGGGCTCACGATCTCGGCACCCACCCGGTACAGACCCTTGCTGGTGGCGTGCGATCCTTCGCGGTTGCTGAAGCTGGTGCAGTTCAGTTCGCCGGAACCTTGGCCGTGCGCCACCCAGGTGCGCATCACAAGTTCCTTTTTGTCCAGATCGATGAGGTAGAGGCGCTTGGCAGTGCTGGGCTGGGTCATGTCGGCAATGGCCAGTATGTGCGGCTTCACGCCATGGCGTGCAATACTTGCGTAGCCATTGGCGAAGACCGCCTCGGTCATGTGGCCTTCGAGGCCGATCTCTTCGTACAGTGCGCAGGCGGCATCGGCTGTCATGCTTTCGGCTGCAGGCCTTGGGGCCACCACTGCCGAGGGCAATAGCAGCAACAGCACCAGTACTAACGAGCACGTTCTCAGCATTTCTTCCTTCGAATTCAACTGCCGATCCATGGGCGAGGTTCCAAGTCGCCGGACCAACGGACGGGTTGCTAATCTAACGGTGCGTTCCATTGCGCCCGTGTGTACGGTGTCATGGGATCGTGGTTTCCGACGAGCATGGATCCGTGCCCGATGAAGGGAGATGATACGAGCCTATGAGCGGCGAACTTCCTGAATGAATTGGACCATACGCCCTGCGAAATGTGACCAAGAGGAGACTTCGCGCTGCCTTTCGAGGTGCGGATGAAATGAAGAGGGTGCGGCCGAGAAGAACCGCCCGATCCCGGCCACGATCGCTTCTACGCTCACCTCCGGCACGATGATCCCCGTGCGCCCGTCCTCCACGAATTCCTTCAAACCACCCACGTCGGTGGTGATCACGGGCTTTTCGAAATGGTGCGCAATGGCCGTGATACCGCTCTGGGTCGCATGGCGATATGGGAGCACCACGGCATCTGCCGCGCTGAAGTAGAGCGGCACCTCCTGATCGGGGATGTAGCGCATGCGGTCCACGATGCGATCGCGCAACCCAAGGCGATCGATGGCCTGTTGGTACTTGGCCATATCACCATAGGGTTCGCCGGCGATGATCAAGACCATGTCCTCCGGAAGCATGGCCATCGCTTCGATCAGCAGATCCAGGCCCTTATAGTCGCGAATGAAACCGAAGAACAACAATACGCGGCGGGCGGGTGCGATCCCGAGCGATCGCTGTGCATCCTCCTTCGGCATTGCTTCACCGAAGTGGTCGTAGAGCGGGTGCGGCAGCACGATCGTGCGTGCCTCGGGTCGCAAGGCCAACAGGTCTTCACGCACCTTCTGGCTCAGCGTGATGAACGCATCGCAGCTGTTGAGGAAGTAGCGGGTGAGTGGCTCATCGAAAAAGCGGCTTTCATGCGGCACTACGTTGTCCACGAGCGCGATCGGGGTGATCCCCTTCTGGCGCACGCGGCGCGCCACATGGCCCAGCGAAGGACCGAAGAAGCTCATCCAATACCGCACGATCAACACATCGGGATGCTCGCGCGCGATCTGGTTCGCGGTGCGCGCCCAGCTCAATGGACCTACGCTGCTCAACACGCGCGGCGCATCCACGGGATCGGCCCCGTCCTGCGGCCCTACGTATTGGGAACTGCCCGGGAAGAGCGCTGTGGGATATTGCGTGGTGAAGGTGCGCGGCCGCACGGTGTGCCCGGCCGAACGCAATTCGCGCAGGAGCCGCGCATTGAACTGTGCGATGCCACCCCGGAACGGATGGAAGGTGCTTAGGTAGGCGATGTCCACGCGGCTGTAAAGATGTGCAGCGCCGTGCATGCGACGCGGGTGTAAGGAACCGATCCCTCGTTCGACCACTGTAGGCAGCAAACGCCACGTTCGACCCATGCACCACCCATTTACCCTAGCCATGACGCGACCCACCACCTTCCTTCTCGCATCGTTGGCGTTCGCAATGGCATACGGCCAGGTGGGCCAGGATGCGCAGGACCGCAAGGTCTTGTTGGAGGAATTCACCGCCATCAATTGTGGCAACTGCCCGGCGGGGCACGTGGCCGCTACTGCGATCCTGAACGCGCACCCGGATGAAGTGGTACTGGTGAACATGCACGCCGGTGTGCTCGCGGTGCCTTCCGGCTCGCAACCCGACTTCCGCAACCAATGGAGCACGCAGCTGCTCAACGAGTATGCGGTGAACGCGACGCCGCGCGGCTTGGTGAACAGACGCGCATACAACGGTGCTACTGTTTTGAGCACCGGCAATTGGAGCAATGCAGCGAATGTGATCCTCGCACTGCCTGCCGTGGTGAACATGGCCGCGACCACCGACTTCAACAACGGTACGCGCCTGCTCACCGTTACCGTGGAACTGTACTATACCGCGGACAGCCCCGGCGCGAACGACCGGATATTCGTGCTGCTCACGGAGGACCACCTGAACGGACCACAAGCCAACTATGGCCCCGAAGGACCTTATGCCAGTTATGACCATCGCCACGTGATGCGCGCGTACATCACGGCCATTGAAGGCGATGAAGTGAGCACGACCACGATGGGTTCATCCGTGCTTCGCACATACACCCTTACGGTGCCGCTGGCGTTCAACATCGCCAATTGCAGCGTGGTGGCCTTCGTGGGTGAAGGCGCTGCCAGTGGTTATGGCGAAGTACACCAAGTGACCAGCACGCCTGCGCAGGCAGGTCCTACTGGGATCGCCGAAGCATACGATAGCGCAACTCTCCGTGCTTTCCCTGTTCCTGCAACGGATGTGGTGACGATCACGATGGCACCCGCTGCCGATGAACGTGCATTGCTCATCACCGATGCCGCTGGTCGTGTGGTGAAACAGATATTGGTCCGCGGCGGCACCACCCAGCAGGTGATCTCCGTGGCTGATATGCGTGCGGGCACATACCGCTATGGTTTCGCGAACGGCGCTACCGCAACGTTGGTGGTGGTGCGATGATCGCATCCGCCCCATAATGGAAAAGCCGCCCGGGGGCGGCTTTTCTGTAATGATCGGGAGCGAGGCGGAGTTAGGGATCAACGCGCTTCATGATCCGCGCCTGTAGTTCGGTGCATTCGTCTTCGGCGCAGTTGTCGCGGCGCTGTTCCAGCCAGCGATCGATCAGCGCGCTCTGCTTCTCGTAGGTGGTGCAGCAATCGCATACGCCCAAATGCATACGTAGGCCGATGCGTTCCATCAGGTTCAGCTTGCGCGCCCTGCGGATCTCTATCAGCAAGCTTGCCTTGCGGCAGCTCACCTTCAGGGTATCGATCATGCCCATGCTAGAGGGGTCTTGGGATCAGGCGGTCTTCGATGCAGGCGCGCAATTTCAACTTTGCGCGGTGTACTTGCTGCCAGTAGTTCGTTTCGCTCAGTCCCATCTCGTCGCGGATCGTATCGCTGTCCTTGTCCATCAGGTATTTCATCTCCAACACACTGCGCCAGCGCTCGGGCAACGCATCCAAACAATGGCGTAGCGCGCGGTCCAGTTTCTCGTTCTCATCATCTTCCGCGAACAGGGTGGAATTGTTCTGCGGCCAATGGTCCGCATGCCAATGCCCATCCTTCGCGAAGAGCGTTTCGGTGGGGTCGTCGCCCAAACGATCCGTCCCTGACACCTTCACCCCCTCGCGGTAAACCTTACGGTAGTGGTCGGCCAGCTTGTGCTTCAGGATGGCGAAGAGCCAGGTACGCGGTGAACTATCCCCAGCGAAGCGGTCCAGCGTCTCCCATGCGCTCACGAAGGTGAGTTGCACCAGATCCTCGGCGACGGCGGGGTCCTTCACCCGGTTGCGCGCGAAGCGAAGCAGATCACCGGTGTGCACGCGCACCCATTCAGCGAATTGCTTCTGCTTGTCGGTGGCCGTGAGGGTGGGCATGCGCGGGGCCAAGGTATTCTCAGGTCCGCCTTGCCCTAGAACTGGAA
>JBKJPT010000115.1:0-10560 GCA_046595075.1 Flavobacteriales bacterium | reverse complement strand
GTGCGCTTACGCGAATTCCGCTCGATGTATCGCTTAACGGTATGGTCGTCGTGCGCGCTACACAAGCCGGGCGGTCCATCACCAGGCGGATCGTGGTGCGTTGAACGCTACGAAGGCATTTCCTACACCTACGTTAGAAGTAGCACGCCAATCGCCGACCGGGCCGAGGACATCGTGCAGTTGGTTGCCTACACGCTACTTTTCGGTCCCCGACAAAGCTTTGGTCGCATGGAACCAACCCGTAACCTCGCGCGAAGTGTATCGGAAGTGCTCCACTATGTGTGGGACCCGATAGGCGTTGCCGATGTGCCCGAAGCCAGAGATGAGTACGACGACTATGTACCTGAGGTGGTGCGACTTGCCATGGCGAATGACCGCGAAGGGATCGTTCGCTACTTGGAACATACCTCGTCAGTGACCATTGGTTTGTACAAGATGACAGAACTAGCCGAGGAAGTGGCCGACCTCGTCATGAACTGGAAGGAACACGTCATGGACCAAGCGCTTTCTGCAGATAACAACGTTTAGATTTCACCGCAATATCCCCACCCATGCGCCTCACCATCACCCTCCTCTCATCCCTCGCCCTTCTCACCGCCAACGCTCAAGTGGACATCAACAAGATGATGCAAGAGCGTATGCAACAACGGCAGGCGCAGGGAGGCCAAGGCAGTGGTACCGGCGCCGGAGACGGAAGTGGTCATGGCGTGAAGATGGAGGACGACAACGACCCCTTCGTGCCCAACGAGTTCGTGGGCAGCTTGCGCATGGAGATGCACCACTTCAAGGAAGGTGTTGAACTGAAGACCAGTCCTACGAACATGCGATACGCGAGCAACGCGGAGTGGACCTCGATGAAGAACGAAATGACAGGGCAGAGCCGCGACATGAGCATCGTCACCGACCTCAAGGGCAAGTGGAGCTACATGCTCATGACCGATGAGAAAGGCAAGAAGACAGCGATGAAGAGCCACAAGAAGAAGATGGTGATGACCGGTGACACCACGAAGAAGAAGGACCCCACCATTACCATAACGAAGGAAACACGCACCATTGAGGGCCACCTGTGTACCAAGGTGATCGTCGTGAGCGAGGATGGCACCTGGACCGGTTGGGTGGCGAAGGGAGTGAACGGTCCGTTCGCCGACATCCTGCGCTCGATGGGACAGCGCGGCGACGACAGCCATATGAACGCCATGAAGGGTCTCGACGGCATGCCGCTGGAATTCGAATGGGTACCCACCGATGGCAAGAGCCGTATGGTGTGCTACATCAAGGAACTGGTAAGCGGCAAAGTGGATCCTACTGTCTTCAGCCTCGATGGGTACGAGGTGATGGAGATGCCCAGCTACGGACGATAGCAGTACTGTGGCGATGGCACGATCGTGGATACGCCCAACGGCGTTCCACACGTTCCATCATCATGAGGTTCCCAACGATCGCGCTGGCGGCAGTGCTCACCACGGCGCTGCAAGCCCAATCTCTTCCGCTGAAGAATACCGTTGCGGGAACGATCTCCGCAGGTGGCCGCAGTTCCTTCAGCTTGTTCAACGACGGCCACGGCGGTGATGCGCTCAACGGCATCGGTGGACAGATCCGCATCCGTCTGGCCGATCGCGTGAACACCGATTGGTTCTACGACTACTTCAGCGGTGCGATCGGTGACTACGCACATCGCCAGGACCAGCACATCGGCTGGAGCGTGCTCTTCTACCTGCGCGAACCAACGGCGGCGAGGCAATTCATGCAGCCATACATGCTCGCCGGGCATTGCTTCGACTACACCAAGCAGCAGGCGAACAACGATGCGGGCAACTACGCCGAACGCTGGAGCAGCGCCGTGCAAGCGGGCTTGGGCACACACTTCAACCTCACCGATCGCATGGACCTTTCCTTGGTGGGCCAGTACATGGTGCACATGGGCACCGATGTACATGCCGACGTTCATGAAGGCGAAGTGGAGTTCCACAAAGAGGAAGGATCCGCGTTGGAAGGTCACGTGCTCGTACACGTGAGCTTCAACTACAAACTCTTCGACGCATGGTAGCGCGTTGCCTCGGCATACTTCTCTGCACGGGCGTTAGCTTGTGCAGCGCACAGGATGGTTCCACCCTTGGCCCGGGACTGCTGCGCGGCTCGGCCGCGATCAGCCCGGGCTTCATGGTGCACGAGCAGGCCAACAATTTCTACCTCAGCGGCAAGCTGGAGTACTTCATCGATGCACGCATCAGCTTCCGCGGCGAAGGTTTCCTGTTCCGTGGCGACCAGCACGAGCCGGCACTCCTGGCGCAGAACAGTCAGCTCGCTTTCGGGCCCTTCTACCATTTCGCCAAAGGCCGGTCGGATCTGGCGTTCGGATTCGAACCTGGACTTTCCCTCGTACAGCCCGCACGTCCGGTCGCACTCGATGCCATTGAGCCGCTGCGCGTTGTACCCAACGTATCGCTCTGCGCAGGCTACACCTTCGCCGTATGGGAGTATTTCCACTTCTTCCTGGATGCGCGCTACGTGCATGCCTCCTACCCGGGCGCCATCGGCGAACCGCTCCCGCTGGATGAACTGATCATCGGTGGGGGGCTGGGTTTCCAGCTCAACACGAAGAAGTAGAGAACCATTGATGCCCCGTGTGCATCTTCGGGGCATGAACCACCTCGCCATCTTCGTCTGTGCCGTGAGCATCTTCCTGCTCGGCGCTCCTTGGTACTCCAAGGCCATGTTCCTCAATGCTTGGGCAAAGGCCAACGGGATCGACCCCAACGCACCGCGTGATAAGAACGCGAAACACCCTGCACGTGTCTATGGTGTCGCCTTCCTCATGGCATGGGTCGCGGCTTATGCCTTCGCGATCCTTGTGGGCCACGAGGCTCACACTCTGCAGCATTGGCTGCACCACGGTTTCGTTTGCGGCTTCGGCATCGCTGCAACGAGCTTCGCGATCAACTACCAGTTCGCGAACAAGCCCACCTCTTTGTTACTGATCGATGGCGGCTATCACATGGTGCAGTTCACGCTGTACGGCCTCATCCTCGGTCTATGGCAGTGAAGATATCCCCATCCCGCCTGAGCGGGAAACCCACCAAGCTCGATCGGCTCGAGCAAGTGGAGATCGCGAGCCGCGCAGAGCTCCGCGCTTGGCTCAAGAAGCACCACGCACGCTCCGAAGGCATCTGGTTGGTCAGCTACAAGAAGGTGGTTCCCGAGAAACATGTGGGCTGGGACACCATTGTTGAAGAGGCGCTGTGCTTCGGCTGGATCGACAGTGTGGCGCGCACACTGGACCATGAACGCAGGATGCTCTACCTGTGTCCGCGCAAGCCGAAGAGCGTATGGAGCAAAGTGAACAAGGACCGCATCGTGCAACTCGTTGCCAACAAGCGAATGACGAGCGCGGGCCTGAAGAAGATAGAGGCTGCGAAGTTCGATGGATCATGGACCGCTGCTGATGCTGCCGAAGCCATGGAAATGCCCGCCGACATGCTTCGCACGTTGCGTGCGAACAAGACCGCGCACAAACACTACGAGGCCTTCCCGCCCAGTGCGCGCAAGCAGATCATCGGTTGGGTGCTCGGCGCGAAGACCGAAGTCACCCGCTTGCGCCGCATCGAGCAGAGCGTGGCCATGGCTGCGAAGAACATCCGCGCCAACCAGCAAGGGCTGAAGAACATTTTGTGACCCCCTTGCACGGCGATGGCAACACGGAAGCTCCGACACGCCGAACTGAAGGAGCTCCTCGACGAGGCCTATGATCGCTTCGCGCGTCCTGCATTCATCGAACGCGATCCCATCCAAATACCTCGTGCCTTCCAAGCGCGTGAAGACGCAGAGGTGATCGGCTTCCTCACTGCTACGATCGCCTGGGGTCAACGGCCAACGATCATCGCCAATGCCAACATGCTGGTGCGCCTTATGGACAATGCGCCGCATGCGTTCGTGATGCACGCCGAGGCTGCGGACCTGGAACATCTCGAACACTTCGTGCACCGCACCTTCAACGGAGTTGACCTCACGCATTTCGTTCACGCCATGCGCCACGTGTACACCGTACATGGCGGTTTGGAGAATGCGTTCCTCGACAACGGATCCGTCGGGAACATGAAGGAGGCGATCGCACGCTTCAAGCAGCGCTTCTTCGAGCCGGAACACCAAGCGCGCACGCGGAAGCACGTGGCCGATCCCGCCAAGGGCAGCAATGCCAAACGCATCAACATGTTCATGCGCTGGATGGTGCGACCCAATGATCGCGGCGTTGACCTTGGGTTGTGGAGCGTGATCAAGCCGGCCGACCTCATGGTGCCGCTGGATGTGCACACCGGACGGATCGGCCGTGAACTGGGCCTGTTGAAGCGCAAGCAGGACGATTGGAAGGCCGTCGAGGAACTCACCGCAGCCTTGCGCGCCTTCGATCAGGTGGATCCCGTCAAGTACGACATCGCGTTGTTCGGTCTGGGCGTGTCGCGACAGCAGAGCAAGTCGCGCTCGTTGAAGTAATTCGGGATCTCGGTCGTCCTCCCCGTCCAAGGCCATCGGGTCTTGTGCTCGCGCCTGACGGCGCTCAGGGTATTTTCGATCAAACCACGGATGGACACGGATGAACACAGATGAACACCCCACTCGTGTGGGTGCAAATGGGAAATGATGTTTGTTCACATGGGCATATCCGTGTTCATCCGTGTCCATCCGTGGTTGTCAAACCCAAGAATGCCGCGCCCGCAGGGCGCGCAAGACCCAATGGCCCTGCCTCACCGTCCGAGGCTGCTTTGCCTCGATCCTAACTTGGTCCCCTCCTCTCCGCATGGCTGAAACGAAAATGTCTTGGGCGAAAGCCTTCTCGCAATTTATATGGCCACGCCGTAAGCACGTGCTCATCGGCCTGGTGCTCATCGCCATCAGTCGTGCGGCGAGCCTTGTGCTTCCGTGGCAGACCAAAGTGCTGCTCGATGAAGTCGTGCCGAACAAGGATCTCGATCTGCTTTGGCAGTTGCTCGGCTTGGTGATCGGCTCCATCGTGGTGCAGAGCGTCACCTCGTTCATGCTCACCAAGTTGCTCAGCGTTGAAGCACAATTGATGATCAGCAAGTTGCGGGCGCAAGTGGCGCGCAAGATCCTCTCGCTGCCGATCAGCTATTTCGACAACACGAAGAGCGGTGCGCTCGTGAGCCGCATCATGACGGACGTGGAAGGCGTACGCAATCTCGTGGGCACGGGCCTTGTGCAGTTGGTCGGCGGCACCATCACGGCCATCGCCTCGCTGGTGTTGCTGATCAACATCAGTCCATGGATGACGCTGTACACGCTGGTGCCCGTGGGCATCTTCGCCATCATCGCGCTCAAGGCCTTCGCCAAGATCCGCCCCATCTTCCGCACACGCGGTGTGATCAACGCTGAAGTCACCGGCCGCCTCACCGAAACGCTCAACGGTGTGCGCGTGATCAAGGGCTTCAATGCCGAAGAACAGGAGAACCAGAGCTTCGAACGTGGCGTGGAGCGCCTCTTCGAGAACGTGAAAAAAAGCCTCACCTCCACGGCCTTCATCACCAGTTCGAGCACCTTCCTGCTCGGCCTCGCCAGCGTGGGTATCATGGGCATGGGTGGATATCAGATCATCAACGACGATCTCACGCTCGGCGAGTTCCTCTCCTTCACGCTCTACCTCGGCTTCATGATCGCGCCCATTGTTCAGATGAGCAACATCGGCAGCCAACTCACCGAAGCCTTCGCTGGATTGGACCGTACCGAGGAGATCATGAACATGAAGCCGGAGGATGTTCCGGAAGAACGTCCGGTGAAACTCACTTCTTTCCGCGGCGACATCCGCTTCAACGATGTTTCCTTCGCTTATGAAGAAGGAAAGGAAGTGGTGAACAACATCACGTTCGATGCACCGGCCGGAAGTGTGACGGCACTGGTGGGCACCTCCGGATCGGGCAAGAGCACCATCGCCGGATTGGCAGCGACCTTCCTCACGCCCAAGTCCGGCACCATCACCATTGATGGACAGGACCTGAGCAAAGTAGGCCTATCGAGCTACCGCCAATTCCTTGGCGTGGTGCTGCAGGACGACTTCCTCTTCGAAGGCACGATCAGGGAGAACATCCTCTTCCCACGACCGAACGCCAGCGAGGAGCAACTGCAAAAAGCGGTGAAGGGCGCATACGTTAGCGAGTTCACGGATCGCTTCGAACTCGGGTTGGACACGGTGATCGGCGAACGCGGCGTGAAACTCAGCGGCGGCCAACGACAGCGAGTGGCGATAGCCCGCGCGATGCTCGCCGATCCGAAGATCCTCATCCTCGACGAAGCCACGAGCAATCTGGACACCGAGAGCGAAGCACTGATCCAGAAGAGCCTGAACGAACTGGTGAAGGACAGGACGACTTTCGTCATCGCGCACAGGTTGAGCACCATCCGCCAAGCCACGCGGATCCTGGTGATCGAGAGCGGCCGCATCGCGGAGAGCGGCACGCACACCGAGCTTATCGCGAAGGAGGGGCGGTACTACGAGCTCTATACCTACCAAGCGCGGATCTGAGGAGGGGGCAACGTCCCACACCCCCGGCGAGGATAGCTTGCCTAACTTTCCCTCATGTCGAAGAGGGACATCCTTTTGATCCGGGACCTTGCGGCGTTCGAGAAGATCGTGAACCGAGACCCGCGGCCGTACGACATCAACATGATGGTGATGCCGGGCACGTTGGAGGATAAGCACCGGAACGTGGATCCCGCCACCGGCATTCCGGCACTTCGGCGCGAGTTCAATCTGATCTACCTGTTGAAGGCTGGTGAACACGACGTGCAACTCGGGGCCGAAGAGAGATGGCTCAAGCCGAACGACCTGGTGATCGTTCCGGAGAACACGGTCTATGCGTCGCGCTACATCCAAAAGTGCGAAGGCTATTGCATCCACTTCCGCACGGAGTTCATCCAGCCCCTGCTGAAGGGACCGCTCGGGGCCGAGTTCTCCTTCTTCGACCTGGAGACCGAGCACATCATCAACGTCACCGATGAGGAGAGCGAACTGCTGCAACAGGCCTTCCGCGACATCATCGGCGAGTACGAACGGTTCAGCCACGAGAAAGAGCACGTGCTGCGGAACCTGATCCACATCCTGTTGCTGCGCGTGCGCGAGATCCACAGGCCGCATGCCAAGCGCATGAAGGAAGGTGCGACGCGTGCGATGGAACTGACCAATCGCTTCAAGCATTCAGTGGAGAAGAACTTCATCGAGCAGCGGCAGGTGAGCTGGTACGCCGGCGAACTCTCCATCACACCAAAGCACTTGGGCGATGTAGTGAAGGAGACCATCGGGCGAACACCACGACAGGTGATCGCGGACCTGCTGGTGCTGGAAGCCAAGGTGCTGCTCCGCTCCACGGACAACACCATCTCCCAAGTGGCGCAACAGCTGCACTTCGACGACCAAGCGCACTTCGCGCACTTCATCAAGCAACGGTGCGGACTCTCTCCCACCGAATTGCGGACGAAACTCTGATCCGTACAAGGTCTCCCGTGTTCCGTCCAAGCATCACGCTCGGGCGTACGGGCACTTTTGTCCGCACAAAGAACACGCACCATGAAGAACACCATCAGCACCGGCCTCATCGCCCTCGGCGCAGGGATCACCCTCGCCCTCATTTACGCTTTCAGCAACCCAACACCCCACAACGCCATGCTCGACACGATGATCAAGAGCGAAGCAAAGAGCTTCGGAACACCCGATGAAGTGCGCACCTTCCCGAAAGGGCGACTGGAACTCATCAAGATCGGCGGCGCCACCATCGGCCGCGGGATCTTCGAACCCGGATGGCGCTGGAGCACCAGCGTAATGCCCATCGCGAAGACCAAGAGCTGCGAAGCGCCGCACTTCCAGTACCACGTTTCAGGCATCCTGCATGTGGTCATGGACGACGGCACCGAGTACGACCTCAAGCCCGGCGATGTATCCCTCCTGCCCAGCGGTCATGACGCATGGACCGTGGGCGATGAGGCCGCCATCGTGGTGGATTTCCAGGGCATGGTGGACTACGCTGCAGCAGGACATACGCACTAGGCATCTCCCAATGCATGCGAACGCCCGGGGCTCTCGTCCCGGGCGTTCGTTTTCCCAGTTCAAGAAGATCCGATGATCAGTGTCGTCGCTCGTTCTCCTTGATCGACACGTCGTTGATGCTCGCGTAGCGCTTCAGCATCAAGCCGTTCTCATCGAACTCCCAGTTCTCGTTGCCATAGCTGCGGAACCAATGGCCTTCCGCATCGTGCCACTCGTACTCGAAGCGCACGGCGATGCGGTTGCCGCTGTGCGCCCAATACTCCTTCTTCAGTTTGTAGTCGAGCTCCTTGGCCCACTTGCGCTTTAGAAAGGCAACGATCTCATCGCGGCCGTTGATGAACTCCGAGCGGTTGCGCCATTCGCTGTCCACGGCGTAAGCCTTGGCCACGCGTTCGGGATCCTTGCTGTTCCATGCATCCTCGGCCATCTGGATCTTCTGGCGTGCGGTGGCTTCGGTGAAGGGCGGTACTGGCGGGCGCTGTTCCATGGTGATGTGGTTCCTTGGTCTCTACTCAGAATGCGATCTTCTGCCTTCTGATACGCGTACGGTACTTCACGCTCCAGCCTTTCGGGTGCCTGATCTCGAAGCTTAGCTTCACCGTGTTCGATGCACCGGGTAACAGTTCCATGGGCCATGACACGATACCCTCCGGTGCATTCAGTTCGCCGTTCGAAAGTTCCAGCACCTCCACCTTGATCTGATCATCCATGCTCACGGGGATCTGATCGCGCAGGGTGATGTGGATCGCAGCCGCCGTGGTGTTCTTCACCGTGATCTCGTAGGTCATGGTCTGCTTGCGCTCGCTGCCGATGAGCCTTCGGCTGGTACGGTCCTCCAGTTCCTTGCGCTCCACACGGATGTCGTTGTCGCGGCCGAGCGAGAGTTCGAGCGTATCGTCCATCCCTTCCGTGTTGATCATCGACTCGCCCACGTAGCTGTCCTCGTAGTACACGTTCGCCGGACCGTCCACCAGGTCCAGGTCCTCCCAACCGGTGATGCGCGCCATCAGGAAGGCATCGCGGTCCACTTTGGGAATGGCGATATAGCTGTACTCCGCCGGAAGCGTGTGCTCGGCAACTTCCACCATGTAGGGCTTGGCATCGCTGGGGATGTCGTAGGTGCGCTTGATCTTGAACTCGGCGCTCACCTCGGAGACGGAGATCAGCTCGTAGCTCTGGCTTGGGTCGTTCCAACCGTTGAGTGTGGGATTGAACGCTTGCGATTGCTGATATCCTTCATTGAAGTTGGAACCCGTGCTGGTGCTGCCCCCCAACTCCCATCGCACCAGCGCAGGCGAGTTGGCACCTAGCGATGGATCGGCCGTGCTGAGGACCAAGTTCATCTTCTTCCAATCGATGCCGGTGTTGTTGTACACCTGCGCTTTGTAGCGGAGCGTGATGGGACCCGTGTTGTTCATGGCCACGAGATCATATGCCGGCGACCAACCGGTGTTCGCCACCAGGTAGCGCAGTTCCAACTTGGTGTGCAACGCGCGGTCGGCGTTCACCACCACGGTCACCTTCTTGCGTTCGCGGCCGCCGGTGTTCTCCAGCTTCTCCAGTTCGGTCTTGGCATGCCGCTGTATTTCTTCCACCTCGGCTTTCTCACGCGCGGCGGCGCTGATCTCGCGGTTCAACTTCAGCGTGCGGTCGTGGAAGAAGTCCGCGGTCTTCGCCAGCGCCTCTGCTGTCGTCACCGCGTTCGCGCCGCCGATCTCGTAGTTGCGCGTGAGCATGTCCTTCGCCGCCTGGTTCGCGTTGATACGATCGTTGAGCTCGATGATGCGCGCGTTCAACATGATCAGGCTGTCCTGCAAACGTGCGATGCGCGGCTCCGAACGCTCGGGTGGGATCCTGTCCTCGGCCGGGTTCACGCTGAGTATGGCGAGATCCCCCTTCATCGCCACCTGCACGCTCTGCACGTACATGAACTGCGAGAGTTCCCTCAGTTCGATGGTGTTCACGCCAACGGCCAGGTCCACCTCGGTGCTGGTGCGCACCTCGCCGCCGTTCAGGTAGACCGTCATGCGCTCGATGCCCGGATCCACGGTGATGAGCTTGCCGGTTTGGGCCAGGCAGATGGAACTCGCGGCGATGGGGAGAAGGAAGAGGATGGAACGCATGGGGATGGGTTGTGCTTAGGACGGGATCGAACTTAGAGGTTGTGGGTGGAAGCGGACATCCCCAGCCACAGGGGCTATCACAATTTGTGATACCCATTGACAGTACCGGGCGTAACGATGGTATCACGATCTGTGATACCAACGCGCACAGCGTCACACCGGGCCGTTCGTCACTCCGGGATCCGCGCTTTGGCGGATACCCGGAGTCTCAAGAATGCCCTACGAACGTTTGCCTTGGTGAGGCTCATTAACGCCGTGCGCCTTTCCCTCGCGGTCCTTATTCCGGTATCTGATCGATCAGCACGCGGATCTCCTTGTCTGAGATGGTGGATCGTTCGCTCTTGTCATAAACCGCAAGCAGATAGATCCTACTGAAGCGGATGATCAAAT
>JBKJPT010000065.1:0-2639 GCA_046595075.1 Flavobacteriales bacterium | reverse complement strand
ATCGAGAAGGGCCTGCGCGCCGAACAGTTGGAAGCGAAGCTCACCGAGTTGCTCGGTCGCTGAGCGAACCGTGCGTCCCGTTCATTCGCCGCTCATCTGATGGACGAGCACGCGCTGTTACCGAACTTCGACCACAAGCGTCCCATGCGCATGAACAGGATCATCCCCTTTGCATTGCTGCTGCCTCTTGCGGGCACGGCGCAAGACTATTTCCAGCAGCAGGTGGACTACATCATCGACGTACGCCTCGATGATGTGAGCCACTTACTCCACGCGCAGGAGACCTTCTTGTACCGCAACAATGCTCCAGTGGCACTGGACACGATCTGGATCCACCTGTGGCCGAACGCATATCGCGATCGAGAGACCGCCTTGTGCGAGCAGCTCGATCGCATGGGCGAACTGGACCTGCATTTCGCTACAGAAGCGGAACGCGGCTACATCGACAGCATCGCCTTCAATGTGAATGATGCCGCGGTTACGTGGGGCTACCATCCCTCGCATGCGGACATTGCCTGGATCAAACTCGCTTCAGCGCTTGCGCCCGGCGAAAGCCTGACTGTCTCCACGCCCTTTCGCGTGAAGATCCCCGATGGGAAGTTCTCCCGCCTCGGTCACACCAAGCAAGCGTACTACATCACGCAATGGTATCCGAAGCCTGCGGTGTACGATGCCACCGGCTGGCACGCCATGCCCTACCTCACCGCAGGCGAGTTCTATAGCGAGTACGGTTCGTTCGATTTGTCGATCACCTTGCCTTCGAACTACGTGGTGGGTGCCACCGGCATTCTGCAACAACAGAGCGAACGCACGTGGATGGATTCGCTAAGCACGTTACCAGCCCAAGGAAAAGGGCCGAACGACTTCCCGCCTTCTTCACCCACAATGAAGAAGATCCGTTACGTACAGGACAAAGTGCACGACTTCGCATGGTTCGCTGACAAGCGTTTCATCGTTCGCAAGAGCGCGGTCGCCCTGCCCAAGACCGGCCGATCCGTGACCACATGGGTGCTTTACACGCCAAAGAACGCGTTGCTATGGAACGACGCCGTCACCTATGTGAACGAGAGCGTTCGCCTATACAGCAAATGGGTGGGCGACTATCCCTACGATGCCGCAACGGC
Organism: Flavobacteriales bacterium; assembly: GCA_046595075.1. Classification (GTDB taxonomy): domain Bacteria; phylum Bacteroidota; class Bacteroidia; order Flavobacteriales_F; family PHOS-HE28; genus PHOS-HE28. The sequence continues at coordinate 1,515 of JBKJPT010000065.1, read as the reverse complement.
CGTGGATGGCACCATAAGCGCAGGCGGTGGCATGGAGTACCCCATGATCACAGTCATCGGCAACATGGGCAGCAAAGAGAGCCTGGACAATGTGATAGCGCACGAAGTGGGGCACAACTGGTTCTACGGCATCCTCGGCAGCAACGAGCGCGACCATGCGTGGATGGACGAAGGCATGAACAGTTTCGTGGAGCTACGCTATATGCGCGAGCGATACCCCGGCATGGGATTCAGCATCGACATCCCCTTTATGAAGAATGCAACGGCGGGCATCCGCGATGGCCATCGTGCGCAAAGTGAACTGGGTTACCGCCTCAACGCACGGCGCAACTTGGATCAGCCACTATCGCTCACCAGCAACGATTTCACCACCATCAACTACGGCACCGGTGTGTACATGAAGACGGCCTTGATCATGGACCACCTTCTCGCCTACCTCGGCGAAGAGACCTTGAACAAGTGCATGCACGCCTACTTCGAAGAATGGAAGTTCAAGCACCCAAGGCCAGAGGACATGCGGGCGGTGTTCGAGCTGGAGAGCGGGAAGGATCTTGGGTGGGTGTTCGAGATCCTACTGAAACGCGACGTGAAGCTGGAAATCGCAGCCATGAAGCTAAAGGATGGCTTTGTTCGAAGTACATCGAACAACGGTGCTCCGTTCCCAATAACGGGTTATGGAAATAACGGTGACTCCCTTGGCACCATCTGGACTTCTGCCTCTGATATTCAGTGGAACAGAAAACACTTGACCCATTTTGACGAACTCTATCGTCCGCCCTTTCCAAGGACGATCGGCCATCAGACTACCCAACTTCCGTGGCCCAATGTTGACCGCGTCCGCATCGACGCTGGCAATCGCACCCTCGACATCGATCGCCGCAACAACGCGGTGCGTGCGCATGGCCTGTTCAAACGGTGCGCTCCGCTTAAGTTCGAATCGCTCCTAGGCGTGGAGCGCAACGATCATCGTTCCATCTACTACTCGCTCTTGCCTGCTTGGAACGGCCACGATGGCTGGCAGGTGGGCCTAGCCTTGCGCAATACCACCTTCCCCAGTCAGCCCACGGAGTGGGTGGTGGCGCCGCTATACGCGTTCGGCAGCGAACGTATCGTTGGTGGAGCGCGCATCGAGCACCACTTCGATCGCATGCGCAGCAATTTGTTCCAGAACATCCATGTGGGCCTCAGTGGAAGGACCTCGTCCACTTTGCATGATCATGATGCCGACGCCTGGTACGCCAAGCTTTCGCCCTCCGTGCGCTTCGACATGAAGCGTGACCCGCTCACACGGCCATGGGCGCACACGATCGGCTTACGCGGTGTGCGGATCTGGAACACGCAAGAATTCTCATCACAGGACGAACCCGTGTTCAGCTACACGACATCCGATGACTACGTGGAACTTCAGCACAGCATGACCGATGTGCGCAAGCTGCATCCATCGGCGATCACCACAACGCTCACCGCTGGCGAGGATTGGCTGCGCAGTTCTTTCGAGATCAAGCAGGCCTTCGC
>JBKJPT010000259.1:0-4287 GCA_046595075.1 Flavobacteriales bacterium | reverse complement strand
AAATAAACCCTATTACACGTCAGGAATGCTGGTGAACCCCAATGTTCTTAATGGCTGAAAACAGCGCATAGCGTGTGTTCCGCCAAACCCAATTCCATTACGGCGCAACCCCCAACTTCAAGTCCTTCTGCAGCAGCATGATTCCATGCTCATTGCGGAAGCCGTTCTCCGGCCCGGTGCGTCCCATGCGAAAACCCATGTGCAAGGGGTCGGTGCGTACGAGATCAAAGCGCGCATCGAAGTCGGGGCCTTGTGTGAGCAAGGCGCTGCCGTAGTAGAAGGTGACATCAAAGCCGAGGAGGGCGTACTCGTCCACATCGGTCTTGAAGCGTTCGCGGAAGCGCTGCGTGAAGCGGGCCACACGCGGATCATTGGGATCGGTAAAGGAGCCTGTAGCGAAGAGGAAGCCGAGCACGTCGAGATCCTCTGCTGCAACGGGGTCCATGCTCAACCAGCTTTCCATGCCCACCACCGTGATCCTGAACTTGGCGGCCTGTGCCTTCAATCGGTTCACGAGCGCGGTGGTGAACTCCACATCCTCGCTGGGTGCCACCACCACGTTCAACTTCGACTTGTCCAAGCGCGAGATCAGGTCGCCTATGTCGCGACGGCCGGCCTTCACCACCAGCACCGTGTCGCGGTAGCGCGCAGTACGTTCAGTTAGTGTGGCGTTCAACGTGGTGAGCATCAGTTCCTGGATCTCCTTGTCGCCAGCGATATCGGGGCGCACCATGAGCACGTTGTCGCTGGCATGGCGCAGCGCTATGTAGCGGGCGGCATGCTTTACGAGATCACCGCGTGAAGGCGCTGTTTTGCTCACATGCGGATTGCCGAGGATCACCTTGTTGGTCTGCGGTACAGGGCACACCACGTGTGCGTGGCTATTGGCCTTCACCAATTGCTCGATCGCCGACCGGTGGAAGGGGCCGATGAACAGATCAGCTCCGGTGATCGCAGGGTCCTTGAGCGCGGTGGTCCAGCGGCGCTGATCATCGCCCATGTCGATCACATGCACATCGGCATTCAGGCCAAGGGTGGTGAGCGAGTCCATGGCCATGAGCGCACCGGCATAGAACTGCGCCGCAATGCGCGTGGCCTCCAGGAACTGCGCACCGGCGGGCGTCTGCTCGGTGGCGGCGAGCGTGCTATCGTTGCGGGCCACCGAGAACGGTAGCAACAGGCCGATCTGGTAACGATCGCTGTGCGATGTGGTGGGGTTCACGGCAACGGGTACTACCGCTTCGCCCTTCGGAACGCGAATGGTCATGCCTGCCTTCAAGCCATCGGCCAGGCCACCGTTGAGGGCGGCGATCTCTTCGGCACGCACGCCGTAGCGCTGCCCCAATGAGAACAGCGTTTCGCCGGGTTGCACCACGTGATCGATCAAGGGTGTGTTCTCCGCAGGCTTCAACTGCGCACTGCTCACACCCGCCACCTTGCTCACGGGCACGATCACTTCCATGCCTTCCTTGAGGCCACTGGTGAGCGTTGGGTTGCGGGCGAGGAGATCATTGAGGTCCACCTGGTAGCGCTTGGCGATACCGAAGAGCGTTTCCTTCCTCGCCACGCGGTGCAGGAGTTCGCCGTCCTTCAACAACACCGGAGCGGTCTTGGCTTCCTTCTTCACGATCGCATCCATGGGCACCAGCAATTGCTGTCCCACACGCAACGTTTCGGTGGCGCCGGCATTGGCCGCTATCAACGCATCCACGGGCACAGCATGCACACGCGCAATGGCGTAAAGCGTTTGCCCAGCTTCAACAGTATGCACGGCATGCTTCTTCCCGTTCACCACACGCACTTCCTGCGCACAGGAGGTAAGGGAAAGGAGGAGGAAGAGGATGAGGGGTATCCGCTTCGCGCCGGAGAAATGTCGCTTCCTGCTTCGTTCCTCGCAGTTCGCGATGACCCTCGCGGCGCTTGCGATTCCCGTCGCTTCGCTTGGTAAGAAGTGCACTACTCCCATTCTATGGTGGCTGGTGGCTTGGAACTGATGTCGTACACCACGCGGTTAACACCCTTCACGCGGTTGATGATGGCGTTCGATATCCGTGCCAGGAATTCGTAAGGCAAGTGGCACCAGTCGGCCGTCATGCCGTCGGTGCTGGAGACCGCGCGCAAGGCGACAGCGTTCTCGTAAGTCCGCTCGTCGCCCATAACGCCCACACTGCGCACGGGCAACAGGATCGCACCCGCTTGCCACACTTGATCGTACAAACCTTCGTCGCGCAGACCCTGTATGAAGATGTGATCGACCTCTTGCAAGAGCGCGACCTTCTCTGCGGTCACTTCGCCGAGGATGCGGATCGCAAGGCCAGGACCGGGGAATGGATGACGACCCAGGATGTTGGGATCTAAGGCGAGTTCCTTGCCCACGCGCCGCACTTCGTCCTTGAAGAGTAGCCGCAGCGGCTCCACCACTTTCAGCTTCATGTGCGCCGGAAGGCCGCCCACGTTGTGGTGGCTCTTGATGGTGACGCTGGGTCCGTTCACACTCACGCTCTCGATCACGTCGGGATAGATCGTCCCCTGACCCAGCCATTCCACACCCTTGATCAGCTGTGCTTCGCGATCGAAGACCTCAATAAAGACGCGACCAATGGCCTTGCGTTTCGCTTCGGGTTCATCCAATCCCTTCAACGCGGAATAGAACGCATCGCGGGCGTCCACACCTTTTATGTTGAGGCCAAGATGTCGGTAGCTCTCGAGCACGCGCATGTACTCGTCCTTGCGCAGCAGGCCGTTGTCCACGAAGATGCAGTGGAGCTTATCGCCAATGGCGCGATCCAAGAGCAATGCTGCAACGGAGCTGTCCACGCCGCCGCTGAGTGCAAGCACTACTTGTCCTTCGCCAATATCGGCGCGCAGGCGTTCCACCGTATGCTCCACGAAACCATGTGGCGTCCAATCGCCTGCACAACCGCAAATGCCAATGACGAAGTTGTGCAGCAACTGGGAACCGTCCGTGGTGTGGTACACCTCTGGGTGGAACTGCACGGCGTAAGTGAGCTGATCGCGCAGGCAGTAGGCGGCAACCGGTACATCCTTCGTGCTGGCGATCACCTCCATGGCCTCGCTGGGCGCGGTAATGGAGTCGCCGTGGCTCATCCACACCTGCGTGCCTGCTTGTATACCGTCGAAGAGGTGGTTGTCACTTATGGTGCTCAAATGTGCGCGGCCGTATTCGCGAATGGTGCTGCGCTCCACACTAGCGCCGGTGCGCTTGGCAATGAGCTGCGCACCATAGCACACAGCCAGTATGGGCTTGTGGCCAATGATGCCAGTGAGGTCGGTATCGGGGTAGTTGGCCTCGTGTACGCTGCTGGGGCTACCGCTTAGGATGATGCCCTTTACATCGGGATCACCGGCGAACTGGGCGGCCTTGCTAAAGGGGTGGATCTCGCAGTAAACGTTGAGCTCGCGCACGCGGCGAGCAATGAGCTGGGTGTACTGGGAACCGTGGTCGAGAATGAGGATGCGATCTGCCAAAGGGAGGAACCGCGAAGTGGGTTGGCGGTGGGCGGCGAAGGTAGCTGGGCTTGGGTGCGGCGGCAGCAGCGGGCTGCAAGCCACAGGCTACAGGCCAAAGGCTGCGGGCTACTGGGTTAATGGTCCTCGGTGGGTTCGGGTGGTTTGTTGTAGCGGGCGTGGATCTCCGTGGACAGGTTGAGGACTTCGTCGGGTGGCAAAGAGGCTATAAGGCTGTTGAGGTCCTTGGGCGGTAAGGGCGCTTTGCGCAATGGCAAGAGCACATCGTTAGTGGGGTTGATGCCACGGCCGGTGGGTTTGTAGTCGAAGAGGTCATTGGGTAGGCCGTAGAAGATGCGGCATAGCTTTTCAAGGTGGTCTAGGCGGAAGGTCTTTCGGCGGCCGGTGGTGAGGCTGGTGGCGACGCGGTCTGAGAAGCCGTTGGCGGTGAGAAAGGCGTGCGGGCGGTCTATTCCCTTGAGTTTGCAGAGGCGGAGGACGTCGATGGCGATCATGGGGAGGTGGTTTGGTGCAGAATAGGCAGTTGCTACTTCCGAAAACGCAGTGCTGACTTCCGAAATGAAAGTTAGTGCTGCTGAATACGCAGTCAATACCCACAAGTGGGTAGGTGCAGCATTCACTTGTGCATGTGCAGCTTCCGAAATGACAGTCTCGACTTCCGAAGTAGCAGTCGCGACTTCTGAAATGACAAATGCGACTGCTGAAGATGCAGGTGCAGCTTCCGAAATGACAGGGTTGGGTGGCCGTGGTGAGGTCCCGGATGACGCTTCGCGTTTCTGGGATGACTGCCCGCGCGCG
>JBKJPT010000235.1:0-23130 GCA_046595075.1 Flavobacteriales bacterium | reverse complement strand
CGACGGCACCTGTGACGCGAACGATGCATGTCCGTTGCTGCCCTTCCTTGTACCGGGTAGCCCGTGCGACGACTTGAACGCCGGCACCGAGAACGATGTGGTGGGCGCGAACTGCGTATGCGCTGGCACCCCCCTCGGTGCCCTTGACTGCAACGGTGTACCAGGTGGACCTGCTGTAGTGGGCTCGCCTTGCAACGACAACGATCCTTGCACGGTCAATGACCTGTACACCGGAACCGCTCCGAATTGCGGTTGCGCCGGTACCTTCCAGGATACCGACAGCGACGGCACCTGCGATGCGAACGATCCCTGCCCCACACAAGCCAACGTGGTGCCCGGTCAAAGCTGCAACGACAATGACCCTTGCACGATCAACGACATCGTGACCGCCAACTGCGGCTGCGCCGGTACGTTCCAGGACACGGACAGCGATGGGACGTGCGATGCGAACGATCCCTGCCCCACACAAGCCAACGTGGTGCCTGGTCAATCTTGCAACGACAATGATCCCTGCACGATCAACGATGTGGTCACCGTTAACTGCGGTTGCGCAGGCACTTTCCAGGACAGTGACAATGATGGGCTCTGCAATGCACAGGACAACTGTCCCAACACTCCCGGCCAGATCGGATCACCATGCAACGACAACAACAACAGCACAACGAATGATACCGTTAACAGCAACTGCTTGTGCATCGGTACACCGGTAACGGGTTGTGAATATCCTGTTTCACTCGTGCTGCACACCGACGGCAATGGGGACGAAACATCGTGGGAGATCCTGCCCTTGGGCGGTGGAGCTGCGGTGTGTTCCGGTGGCCCGTACGTGGGGGTGGATAACTCGTATGTGACCGAGCAGTGCTGCCTCACTGTAGGTTGCTACGTGCTGCGTGTGCTCGATTCGGCTGGTGACGGTATGACCACCGGCGGTTATGTACTTTCTCAACAGAACGGCAAGCGCATCATCGACAACCGTGACGATGGTGTCTTCGGTGCGGTGAGCCAACTCGCCGGTGGCGAAGGCTTCTGCATGCCGCTGGGTACCGATCGCCTGATAGCCACGTCCTGCGATAAGGATTGGTGGACCAGCGGTGAGTATATCGTGGCCGATGCCAACCCTGCCGTGAGCGCCTTGTGGATCAATGGTGCGCCGAACAGCGCGCAAAGTGCCACCTCCGGTTACGAAATGTGGTTCTTCGATCCCGATGGTACATACAGCTTCCGCCGCTTTCACAGCCATGCCACCACGGATGGTTTCGGTACGGCCGGTGCAACACGTGCATGCCACATCAAGATCAACAACTGGAGCGCTAGCAACCAGATCCCGCAAGGGCTCTTGTTGAACGTACGTGTGCGTGGTCGGTTGAACGGTACCAACCTCGAGTGGGGCGGCGCATGCCGTTTCCGCGTGGATCCGGCTGTTGCTCTTTGCCCACCCACCCAATTGGTGAACAGCGCCAATCTGCCCGAATTCTCTTGCGGAGTTACGCGGCAGTTCCCATCGAACCAGCGCTTGTATGCTTGGGGACGACCGGGTGCCAACAGGTACCAGTTCGAGTTCACACAACCTGCTGAAGGATTCATCAAGGTGCGTACGGTGACCGTTTACTCAGTGCTCTTGAGTTGGGCTGTTGACCCCCTCATTAATGGCAATACGTACAACGTGCGCGTACGCATCAGCAAGGACGGCGGCATCACTTGGTGTCAATGGGGCGAAACCTGCTTGGTGACCATCAATAACGATGGCGGCATTGGCATCACTGATGGTGATCAGCGGGCGCTGGATGTGGCTGATGAGCCCGCGCTGAAGATGTGGCCCAACCCCAACCGTGGCGACCAGCTGAACATGGACATAGAGGGCCTCTCCACTGATGCTGGAACCGTGACCGTGGAGATGTACGATCTGCTCGGAAGCAGTGTGATGACCACCTCGCTCACCGCGCAGGATGGTCGCATGACCTCCACGATCGAACTACCTACCACTGTGCGATCAGGCATGTACATCATGCGCATTGCCGCCAACGGTACGACATGGACCGAGCGCTTGGTGATCCAGCGCTGATCACTGCTACTGAACATGAGAAGGCCGCCCCTTGGGGCGGCCTTCTTCGTTGTGCGTGGTACTTTGACGGAACAACACCGGAAGTGGAGTGGGGATCAGGCTGAATTCGACGGTCCAACGATCCTCCTGAAACCCTGACTTGTCGAAACGAAGGCCGAGCCTCGACAGCCCATCTACCTGGAACCAGGTAGCTCTGCTACTTAATGTTTAGTACAATGGACATTAAGCTCGAAGAATACCTGGTACCAGGTATTGTGGAGAACAAACGGCCCCTCCACCTTCACACCATGAGATCGATCATCGATGCGCTAAAGGGAGAACTACCCGCATCGCGCACCACAGAGCGCATTTGCCGGGCGTGCGTGATCATCACGCTGGTCTGCTTTGCCGCATTGCTGATCTTGACATTCACAAGCCCTCAATAGGACACACCCTATCCGCCGGCGAGCTCGGTTTTTTGAGCAACTACCTTGAGCCTGCCGAAAGTCCGAAACCCTGGCCCTCGTTGGCCAGGGTTTTCGGCGTTCAATGCTGAGCTGGAACCACTGCAAAGGCCCCCTCAACTAGCGAGGGGGCTTTTGCAGTGAAGCGGGATGATCTCAGTAGTACACCAAGCGACGGACCTTGGTCACATGCTTCGCTAGGCGGATCACCTGTTTGGTATAGCCGAACTCGTTGTCGTACCAGGCGTAGAGCACCACGCTCTTGCCGTCGGGGGCAACGATCGTGGCGTTGCTATCGAATACACTGCAACACGTATCACCAATGATATCGCTGCTCACCAGTTCAGGATCCATCTGGTAGTGGATCTGGTTCACCAGATCGCCGACCAGGGCCGCGTTGCGGATCAAGTCGTTCATGGCCGCCAGATCGGCGATGGGCTTCGTGAGCGTGAGGTTCATGATCGCCAGTGAGCCATTGGGCGTGGGCACGCGCACAGCGTTGGCCGTAAGCTTGCCCTTGAGGCTGGGGATCGCCTTGGCCACGGCGGTGCCAGCTCCAGTGCTGGTGATAACCATGTTGATGGCGGCACTACGACCACGACGCGGGCCCTTGTGGTAGTTGTCCAGGAGGTTCTGGTCGTTGGTGTAAGCATGCACCGTTTCGATGTGCCCTTTCTCAATGCCCAAGTTGTCCTCCACCACCTTCAGGATCGGGCAGATGGCGTTGGTGGTACAACTGGCCGCGCTGAAGACCTTCTCGGTATCGATGTCCTGCTCTTTGTGGTTGATGCCGTAAACGATGTTCGGCACTTCCTTGCCCGGAGCGGTGAGGAGTACTTTGGCTACACCCTTCGACTTCAGATGGCGCTCAAGATCGGCCCGCTTGGTGAAGGCTCCGGTGTTGTCGATCACTAGTGCATCGTGGATCCCGTACTGGGTATAGTCGATGTCCTCGGGGTTGCTAGCGGCGATCAATTGCACCAACTGGCCATTGATCCATACGGCCTTGTTCGGGATATCCTCCATCACCGTGCCCTTGAAGGCGCCGTGCACGCTGTCGTTGCGCAGCAGCGCCGCGCGCTTCACGATCTCGCCATCGGTAAGGGTGCGGGTAACGATCGCACGCAAGCGCAGTTGTTGACCTTTGCCGGCCTGCTTCACCAGTTCGCGCGCCGCAATGCGCCCGATGCGGCCGAAGCCATAGAGCACTACATCCTGCGGCTGGAAGGTGTGTTTGTCCTGCCCAATGAAGCCACTGAGGTGGTCCTTAAGGAATTCCTTAACCGGACCCTTGCCTGCGATCGTGTATTCGTGCGAGAGACGGCCGATATCGATCTTGCTGGGGGCTAGATCCAGTTCCAGCAGGCAGCGGGCCACATCTGCGGTGGTGTATACATCGATGGGCTTCTTGACCACCTGTTCGGCGTAGCCAAATAGCCTCACCACTTCCGATATGCTGATATCCAGCAAGTGGTTGCGGAAGAACACCAGTTCAACGCCCTTGCCGTACATGAGTTGACCAACGGAATTGATCAGATCAACAGCGGCGCGTTCGCGATCCACATATTCCTTCAGACCGGCTTCGTACCCGGCTTTGGCGGCTACAGTTTCCATGAATTGTTATTAGAGGGGAAGTGAATGGTTCAGGAAAACAAAGGGGGCCTTTTGGCCCCCCTGTTCGATCAACCCAAGTAGGCCTTGAGCAATTTGCTCCGGCTGGTATGGCGCAGTCGGCGTATGGCCTTCTCCTTGATCTGGCGAACGCGCTCACGCGTTAGATCGAACTTGGCGCCGATCTCTTCCAGGGTGAGCCCGTGGTTGATCCCGATGCCGAAGAAGAGCTTCACCACATCGCGCTCGCGCTCGGTGAGTGTGCTCAGGGCACGTTCGATCTCCTTGGCCAATGATTCGTTCAGCAGCAGGCGGTCGGCCGGTGCGCTGTCATTGTTGGGCAGCACGTCAAGAAGGCTGTTGCTCTCGCCCTCCACAAAGGGTGCGTCCATGCTGATGTGCCTGCCGCTCACCTTCATGGTGTCGGCCACCTTCTCGGGCGGTAGGTCCAGGCTGGCGGCGAGTTCTTCCGCACTGGGCGGGCGCTCGAACTCTTGCTCCAATTTGGCGAAGGCCTTGTTGATCTTGTTGAGGCTGCCCACTTGGTTCAGGGGCAGACGCACGATACGGCTTTGCTCGGCGAGCGCTTGAAGGATGCTCTGGCGGATCCACCACACCGCGTAGCTGATGAACTTGAACCCGCGGGTCTCATCGAACCGCTGCGCCGCCTTGATCAGGCCGAGGTTGCCCTCGTTGATCAGATCGGGAAGGCTGAGGCCCTGGTTCTGGTACTGCTTGGCCACCGACACCACGAAGCGCAGGTTGGCTTTCACCAGTTTCTCCAGCGCGCGGCCGTCGCCTTCCTTGATGCGTCGGGCCAATTCCACCTCCATATCGGCGGTGATGAGGCCTTCCTTGCCGATCTCCTGTAGGTACTTGTCCAGTGACTGGCTTTCCCGGTTGGTGATCGACTTGGTGATCTTGAGTTGACGCATCCTTGAAGCCACGGTCGATTGGGGTGTTGGTGGGTGGTGGAAGAGTAGCTCACCGAAAGTTGCACAGGTAACACGTGCGACATCGGGCGGCGAAGGTAGGTGCCCCCCTGCCTTCGGGGCAAGGTCAGGATCAAAGGAACTTGCAAGTTCCGGCGAACAGGTTGGCCTTCAAGTGCTAAAGCCCCAGTCCGTAGTAAGCTTTTTGACCATTTGGGTAAACACCTTCAACAAGAACGCCGCCGCGGCTGGCTTCCAGAATGCGGGTGATGTCCTCGGGTGCCATAATGTTCTCCTGATCGATACGAGTGATGATGAATCCCTCGCGAATTCCGCTCGCGCGGAACTTGCCGCCATCGATGTTGGTCACTTTCACGCCGTTCTTCAACCGGAGCGCTTTCAGTTCTTCTGCGGAAGCGGCCCGCAGTTGGGCACCCTGGGCAGCCAAGCTGCTGTTGCGCTCCGGCGCGGCGGCCATGGTGTTGCCCTCCTTGCCGCGCAGGGTCAGTTCCATCACAGCCTCGCGCCCATCGCGCACAATGGTCACCGGTACACGATCGCCGGGTTTGAATTTGCTCACTTGCTCCTGCAACTGTGGCACGTTGCCCACTGCGATGCTGCCCACCTTCACGATCACATCCCCGGCCTCCAGGCCCGCGTTGCGCGCTGCGCCGCCATCAGTGGTGGCATTCACGTACACTCCTTGTGGTCTGTCCAGGTCGAGCTCCTTGGCCAGCTTCTCATCCAGATCGCGAATGCTCACGCCCAAGTAAGCGCGTTGCACGCTGCCGAATTCCACCAGATCGTTGGTCACCTTCCGTACAATGTTCACCGGTATGGCGAAGGAGTAGCCGCTGTAGGAACCCGTGGTGCTGGCAATGGCGCTGTTGATCCCCACCAATTGACCGCTGGCGTTCACCAATGCACCACCGCTATTGCCGGGGTTCACCGCTGCATCGGTCTGTATAAAGGATTCGATGGGAAAAATGTCCCGGCTGGGATCGTACTGCAGAATGTTGATGTTCCGGGCCTTGGCGCTCACGATCCCCGCCGTTACGGTGCTGGTGAGGTTCATGGGATTGCCCACCGCGAGCACCCATTCGCCCACGCGCACATCGTCGCTGTTGCCGTAGTCCAATGTGGTGAGGTCCTCGGCATCGATCTTCAGTACGGCCAGATCGGTGCTGGGGTCGCGGCCCACCACTTTCGCCTCGAAGTTGCGGCGGTCGTTGAGGTGTACGGCGATCTTGTCCGCACCTTCCACCACGTGGTTGTTGGTAATGATGTAGCCATCGGCACTGATGATCACCCCCGATCCCGCTCCCTGCTGTTGCCGCTGCTGGCTTGGTGCACGGTAGCCCCAAAAGAAATCGGCGAAGGGGTCGCGCACGCTCACCGTGGTCTCGGTGGTCACGTGTACCACGGCGTTCACGCTGCGCTCGGCGGCGGCTGTGAAATCCACGGCCACTGTGGCCTCACCGCCGGGCAGGTTCACGTACCGTACCGCCTGTGGTGAATTGGAAGCCGAAGAAGAGAGGGTAGATGTTGAAGTGAAGAACCGGTCGTGGGCCACCAGTGCTATGAGGGCACCGGCCACGCCCATTGCGAAGTATCCGAACGCGCGTTTCATGTGGGTTGAAGTTGTAACGGTGCGGTGATCAAAGGTTGTGCCCGCACCAGCTAAACAACGCTTTGACAGTGCAGATGTGTCGCCTTGGCGCGTTAAGAAGTGTTGATCGGCGCACGGTGGCTGCGCGCTCTTATCAGTTACCCACCACCATGCGTTCGGTGTGAGTTCGGGCTTCGTCGCCGATGCGGGCGAGGTGGGCCTGGGCGCGAACGATCTGACCCGCCGTGGAATGGGTGTGCTCTGCCACGATCCTGCGGAAGACAGGAGCAGCTACCGTGGTGGCAAGCATGAACCGTAGTGAGCAAGTCCAGATCTTCCTCCAGCCTCAGGGTCGGCGTCGCTTCGCCGAGCCTCGCGAGCGCGACAGACCTACGGAGGTTTTAGAAGGGACTTTGGGGACTGGAATCCCTCACTCCTTAGCTCCAGGACCGTACACCATCATGATTGCCTCGGGTACAAGAATTCGCTATGCGAAATTTATGGTTGTCAATTAGTCATGATTGCTTGTCTTTCACAGTGGCTACGTACTTCAACAGTGGCTTTCTTGATCTTATCGTCCCTTTCCGGCTCTAGCCAAAATCTGTACTTCATTCCTGCGGCCAGGCTTCAACTCATTGCGAACAATCCGGAAGGTTGGGGCGGTAGTCTTGAATTGGGCTATCAGGATAGCTTGGTAAGGCATTGGCTCACTGTTCGCGTTTTGGCTTTGTCCGGAAGTCAGGATTATTCCGCGAATGGCTTCGACATTTCCGACAAGTTCCGTGCTATGGGGTTCGGTGCCGGTCTTACGAGCAGCTTTTCACCTACAAAGGCATTGGACTATGGTGGTTATGTGAACTACCTCTGGGGGAGGCGGGCTGTGGTGGGTGACCCCTTGAACTGGGCCGGTTCTTATCATGGCAAGGGTTTCGATTGTAGCCTGGCTCTTCGTCTGCGACATCAGCTTGGCAAGGTCATCAACCTATGCATTGGATTCGACTTCGGGTATCGATGGATGCTGTCTATAAAGCAGGAAGGGACCGAAATTGCCGATAGACCGATTGGCGACGACCCATATGTGGCGTGCTCTGTTGGTCTTCAATTGCGGTTGCAATGAATGACTTGAGCAAACAAGCCTCCTTAAGATGTCAGCTTCACTGAAGTCTATGCTTCCAATTTTAAGGGTCCCGAAGTTCGGCAAGTCATTGCTGTGGATCCAACTGGATCCTGTTTGAGGTCGCAGACAATCTCACCCCGCTATCTTCGGCCGCGCCCCGCCTTGGCTAGAAGAGAAATGAAGCCCGTCATCCTCCTTGCGAGCAAAGCCTTCGGGCTCACGGTGGCCCGGCTTTGTCACCAATTGATCGAGGACCACGGCGATCTGGAGGGCGTGGCGCTCATTGGCTTGCAACCGCGCGGCGTCTTGCTGGCGCGCAAGCTGCGGGCAGAGCTGAAGAAGATCATAGGCAAGGAACTGCTCGCGTACGGCGAGTTGGACATCACCTTCCACCGCGACGACTTCCGGCACCGCGCCATACCGCCTACGCCAAGCACCACCGAGTTGGATTTCGATCTGGATGGGCGCAAAGTTGTGCTGGTGGACGATGTACTCTTCACCGGCAGGACCATTCGTGCCGGCCTGGATGCGCTCCTCGCCTTCGGTAGACCGGCCAGCGTGCAACTGCTGGTGCTCATTGATCGGCGCTTCAGTCGGGAGCTGCCCATACAACCGGACTACACGGGCAAGTGGGTGGATAGCATAGGCGACCAGCGCGTAACGGTGGAGTGGAAGGAAGAGGACGGGCATGATCGCGTGCTGCTGCACATTGCCGACAACGAAGCACGCACGGCAACAGCCATTGCCAAAGGATCCACAGCAGACCAATGAGCCCGGCCACGAAGCACGCCACCATAGCGCCCAGCGAACAGTTGAGCGTGGAGCACCTGTTGGGGATCAAGGACCTGAACGCGGCGGATATCGACCTCATCTTCCGCACGGCGGACGGTTTCAAGGAAGTGCTGAACCGGCCGATCAAGAAGGTGCCTTCGCTGCGCGACATCACCGTGGCCAATCTCTTCTTCGAGAGCAGCACGCGCACCCGTGTGAGCTTCGAGCTCGCCGAGAAGCGCCTGAGCGCCGACGTGGTGAACTTCAGCAGCAGTGGCAGCAGCGTGAGCAAGGGCGAAACGCTGGTGGATACCGTCAACAACATCTTGGCGATGAAGGTGGACATGGTGGTGATGCGCCACCCGGATCCCGGCGCCGCCCTATTCTTGAGCCGCCACGTGGATGCCCGCATTGTGAACGCCGGCGACGGCACGCACGAGCATCCTACACAGGCGTTGCTCGATGCGTACAGCATTCGTGAGAAGCTGGGGAAGGTGAAAGGAGTGAAGGTGCTCATCGTGGGTGACATTCTGCATTCGCGCGTGGCACTCAGCAACATCTTCTGCCTGCAAAAGCTGGGAGCCGAAGTGATGCTCTGCGGTCCGACGACCTTGATGCCGAAGCACATTGCCTCGTTGGGCGTGAAAGTGGAGCACGACCTGGACAAGGCCCTGCGCTGGTGCGATGTAGCCAACATGCTGCGGATCCAACTGGAACGGCAGGGGGGAGACGGCATAGCCAACTTCCCCAGCTTACGCGAGTACGCCATGCTCTACGGCCTGGACCTGGAGCGCTACCGCCGCATTGGCCGGGACGTGGTGATCATGCACCCCGGTCCCATAAACCGTGGTGTGGAGGTGACCAGCCAGGTGGCTGATCACGCCAACAGCATCATACTGGACCAAGTGGAGAACGGCGTGGCCGTGCGCATGGGAGTGCTCTACCTTCTGGCGGCACGTATCCCACGTTCGGCTGTTTGAAACTGATCGAGCGATCGCCCCGCAGCGCCTATGGGATACCAGCCTATATTTGACCGGAAGCCATTCCTCCCATGAATTTCACCATCGAAGACAAAGGCCGGTACACACTGGTCACCAGCAACGTGGACAAACTGGACACCACGTGCGCGCCCGAGCTGAAGAGCGAACTGGTGTATTTGAACAAGACCAATGTGCGCAACGTGATCATAGACCTCACGGCGACGCGCTATTGCGATTCGAGCGGACTGAGCGCATTGCTCGTGGCCAATCGCCTGTGCAAGAGCGTGAACGGTAGCCTCGTGGTCTGCGGATTGCAGGAGCCGGTGCAGAAGCTGGTGCAGATCTCGCAGTTGGAAAGCGTGCTCTCCATTACCCCGACCACATCCGAAGCGGTCGACCTCCTGTACATGGAGGAGATCGAGAAGGACGTGAAGAAAGAACAATGACCTCTTACCCCACCATGAAGAAACTCCTACTCCTCCCACTGTTCGCGCTCGCCTTTGCTGAAGCCAAGGCGCAGTGTACCCCCAACCCGCTCTATGCCGACAGTGTGTTCGGTGTGTGGCCCGATACCACCGAGAACTTCATGCCCGGCCAGTTGGGCATTCCGTACTCGCAGGACCTGAACCTGATCGTGCCCGTGAGCGCGCAGGATATCGACCCCACGTTCCCAGCAGTGAACATCGACTCCGTGGTCTTCAACGGTGTGGATGGCTTGCCGAACGGATTGACCGTTCTGTGCAACTCGCAAACCGCTGCGCCCTGCACCTACCTGCCTACAGTGCTCGGTTGCGGTGTGGTAAGCGGCACGCCGACCCAAGCAGGCTTGTTCGAACTGACGCTGAACGTGACCGGCTATTTCAGCCTTTTCGGCAGCGCTGTTCCTTATCCGCTCACCTTCGGTGGTTACCGCATCTTCATCCTGGATCCCACCGGCGTTGCCGATCCGGGTCCTGTTGGCTTGGCTTCGGTGAAGAACGTGCCGAACCCCTTCACTTCACGCACGAGCATCGAGTTCCAATTGCAGCGCCCGAGCGATGTACGCTTACGGGTGTTCAGCTTGCTTGGTGATGAACTGTACTCGTTCCGCACCACCGGCCGCATGGGCGCTAACCGGATCCCCTTCGAGAGCAACACCTTGCAAGAGGGCCTTTACCTCTACAAGGTGGAGGCTGGTGGCGAGATCTTCACCGGTCGCATGATGCTGAGCCGTTGATCAGCCTGAATTGAACGATCTGAAGAAGGCCCCATCGGGGCCTTCTTTGTTCCATGGGGCACCGCCAATTCGATCTCACCACACTGGGCACCGGTGCGGCGTTGCCCGCTCGTGGTCGCTATCCATCGGCCCAGTTGCTAAACGTACACGGTGCGCAATACCTGATCGATTGCGGCGAAGGGACGCAAGAGCGGTTGCGCGTGGCGGGGATCAACTTCACGCGCATCGGACACATCTTCATCAGCCACCTGCACGGTGATCACTACTTAGGTCTCATGGGACTGCTCAGTTCCATGCACCTGCTGGGCCGAAGCACGAAACTGCATGTGCATGGTCCGCCCGAACTGCAACAGGTGATCGATCTGCAACTGCGGGTCTCCGGCACCCACTTGCGGTATCCGATGGAATTTCATGCGCTGCAACCGGTGAGTGGCCATGTGGCGTGGAAAGACCAACATGTGGTCGTGCGCCTGCTCGCATTGAAGCACAGGTTGCCATGTACCGGCTTCGTGTTCGAGGAACGACCCGCGTTGCGGTCTTTGCGCATGGACAAGATCGAACTCGTTCCGCAGTTCAAGCGCGGTGCGATCAAGGCCGGTGAGGATCTGCGCTTACCGGACGGCGCACTGCTGACCAATGCTGAGCTTACACTTGATCCACCACCCGTGCGGCGCTTTGCGTACTGCTCGGATACCGCCTACGAGCCTGCGCTCATCCCCTTCATCCAGGGTGTTGATCTGCTTTACCATGAAGCCACCTTCACCGAGATGCTGAAGAAACGCGCGAAGGAGACCCTGCACTCCACGGCAGCGCAGGCAGCGACCATTGCCAACGAGGCGCAGGTAGGGCAGTTGCTATTGGGCCACTTCAGTTCGCGGTACAAAAGCGCCGATGAATTGTTGGCCGAAGCCTTGCCGATATTCCCACGCACGGCGCTCAGTTATGAGGGCGGCGTGTTCCCCGTGATCGAACGATCGATCGTGTAATTCGCATCATTGTCCACGGGTGTGTGGCGAGTACATTCGCAACCTATTTGGAACTGTTCTAAAGAGTTATGCGCATCCGCACCGTCCTCGCCGACCACAGCGAACTGGGCCTCATAGGCCTCAAGGCGGTGTTCTCCGACGTGGATCGCGTGGAAGTAGTGGGCGTTGCACGCGATGCTATCGCCTTGCAAGCTCTGCTTGTGCGGTTGAGGCCCGATGTGGTCCTTATAGATCATACTTCCGAAGGCTTCGGCGCCAGAGCGATCAGGGAGGGCTTGCGCCGGTGCAAGCGCACACGCTTCGTGAGCATCACACCCGATCCTTCGCCCATGGCGCTCATGAGCGCGGTGAAAGCGGGGGTCACCAGCTATATCAAGAAGGACTGCGACCTGGACGAGATCGTGGATGCTGTGGTGAACACCGCCGCTGGCAACCGCTTCTTCTGTGGAAAGATCCTGGAAACACTGCGCAAGTCGTCGTTCGATGTGGACAGCTTCCTCGCGGAGCCGCTCTCTTGCGCCCCCGTTGTACTGAGCGAGCGCGAGTGCGAAGTGGTGCAGCTTATCGCCGAAGGCAAGTCGTACACGCGCATCGCGGAGCAGCTCAACCTGAGCGCTCACACCATCACCACCCACAGGCGCAACATCATGCAGAAGCTGGGCGTGAACAACACCGCCGCCGTGGTGCTTTACGCCGTGAAGAACGGATTGGCCAGCCCCAACAAGTTCCTCTTCAACGAGGCACGCTGAGCACCTGTACATTGCGGCATGGCCGAAGCGTTGCTCATCGCCGAGATCGGGGGGAGTTCCTCCCGCTGGGCATGGATCGCAGCTGACGGATCCACCACCACACTTCCACTGCACGGCGACGGAATCCCCGGCTTCAATCCGGTGAGCGGCGATGCGGGGCTCTTCACCGCAGGCATCACCACCTACTTCAACACACACACGCCGCTCGCCTTCAGCAGTCCCGACGTCGTGGTGTATGGTGCGGGTTGCGGATCCGATGCACGACGCGCTGTGATGCGCAACGCGATCGCCTCCATCTGGCCAGCGTCGGCGATCGATGTGCAGAGCGACCTGCTCGGCGCAGCGCGCGGGCTCTGTGGAACGGACGGCGGGCTTGTGCTCATCCTGGGTACGGGCATGAACATCGGCTGGTACGATGGTACGCGCCTTCATCAGCCCATGCCTTCGCTCGGCTATGTGCTCGGCGATGAAGGCAGCGGTGCGGATATTGGTCGCACGCTTTTGCAGGATGCTTTCTATCGTCGAATGCCCGAGCACGTGCGCGTTGCGCTCTTCGGCTTGGAAGGCCCGCCCCTGGAAAAGGTCATCGATGAGGTGTACCGTTCACCATTTCCGTCCAGGTCGCTCGCGGCTTACACGGCCTTGCTCGCTGGCATGACGCACGAGGACTATGTGCGCGAGCTGATCCTCTCGCGCTTCCACACCTTGGTGGAGATAGTCAAGCCCTTTTTTGCGCTGGATCAACGCGCGCAGGTGCACGCCACGGGATCCGTTGCATGGGGCTTTCGCGAATTATTGTCGGAATGCCTGTTGGAGCACGGCATGGAGATCACCGCTGTGGAGCGGGATCCGCTGCAAGGACTGGTGCGCTGGCATCGGCCTTAACTACTGCGACGGAGGCAGGGGTGAGTGCATGGCGCAGTTGCTCGAAGGCATTTGCGTTCTCGATCGATCGCACCGAGCGCAACACGCGCGATCGTTCCACCCGCGTGAGGTGCCAGCTCAGCGAGATCTGCTCCTCCTCATCGTGCCTCAGTTGCAGATCCACGATCTGCAAAGGGTAACCACCATCGTCGGCCAATTTCAACATCAGGTCGTGATCCTGGTCCTGCACGCGCACGAAGTTGTCGTACACGCTGCCTATGGGATCGAAAAGGCGCCCGAAAAGCGAACCGCCGCTGGACTTCACTTCAAGGTCCTTCTGAGTGTCGCGCAGCTGCAGTATCACCACACCGCTGGTGTTCGCATTGATCCACTCACGGAAGGTGTGCAGGAAGGAGAAGGTGGTGCGGTAGCCGTAGTTGTCTCGCACGCCAGCGTCCATCACGCGCATGGCGGGTAAGCAGGGTAGGCTAGTGACCGGGCTGATGTACGGGAACGATGCGTTCATGCGTAATGCGCTAGAGAGCTTCAGGCTATCCGGCCGGTGATCGGCGAAGAAGCGGCGGAACTCGATCGCCTCGGGTTGGCTCACGCTGTTCAAGCGGGCACCGGGCGTGATCGCGGTGAGGAATGACACTGGCTGTGCTGCGATGATCACGCGGCGTCCATCGTTGATCGACACGGGGCTCATCACCAGCAAGGGGGTGCGTGCCTCGCGCTCTGCCAAGGCCAGATCCCCCATGCGCAGGTCCAACATGTTGCGCGTGTGCTGGTTCAGACTGCGTTCGAAGGCCTCGGCGCGATCGAGGGTGTAGGAGAGGTCCCCGTCGTGCACGCTGCGGTAGCGAATGAACATGTCGTTGGTGACGAAGCTGAACGCGATGGGATTGAGCATGTCGGCGCTCATCTCGTCGAGCAGCGCGGGATCGAAGCGCTTGGCCGTTCCGTTCGCGTCATCGGCCAGCGCCAGTTGCTTGAAGTACGTGGCGCCGATCAGTCCGCCCGAGGAGCCGGTCAACAGCATGGTGCGGTCCATCAACGTACGGCCCAGCAGACTGTCGGCCACGCGCATGCAGTGGAAGGACCAGAGCAATGAACGTAGACCGCCGCCGCTGGTGTTGATGATCACCAGCTTCGGCTTGCCGTTGCCGGCGTAGCGGTGGTTGTCGGCGCGCCAACGTTCGAGCGTGGTGAGCATGGCGCGCGCATCGGCCTGTGCAGTGGCCGTATCGTTCGCCATCATTGCGATCACTGCGCGTTCGTAGATCGCGGGTTCTTCGCGGTAGTCGATCCCATAGGCCTGCGTATCGTACAGGAATCCTTCGGTGTGCTTGCTCAGCAGGTTCAGCCCGATGAGCAGTACGAGCAGGATCGTGCCGGTCCAACCCTGCATCCAACTGAACAACGCACTGATGAACATGAGCACGATGGTGAAAAGCAGGAAGGCGCTGGCTCCGGCCGGTATGGCGAAGAAAGGCACATCGCTGAACGCACCGAGCGCGATGAAGCTCACGATCAGCACGACCTCGAAGATGGATCCGTTGATGTGGTTCTGCCACAGCACGTCGCGCAGCAGTTCCTTGTCGTAATGCGCGCTGCTGCGGGCCAGCATGATCCGCAGGCGTGGCGTGAGGTAGGCCTCAACGCGCCATTTCTCGGTGCGCTGTTGTCGTTGCAACCAACGAAGCGCTTTACGTTTTTCCTCCGCGCGTTTCGGAACGGGTGGGTGCGCCGCGCTGTGCGTTGGACCCAGTATGTCCATCATCGGTTCCTCGGGCCGGTATTCTTCCGTGGCTTTGCCGAGTATCTTGATGATGTCCGTGTTGGTGCGGGTGAAGTAGAGCAGCGCGATGGCGAGGAAGAACAGGATGCCCAGCACGAAGCCTACCATGTGCAGTGCAACATCGCCGGCAGGGATCAGTTCCTTGGTGTACTGGAAGCGTGCGGCATGCCACAGGTAGGTGAGTATGAAGAGCACCGGGATGATCGCGTTGTTGACATTGAACTTCAGGAAGGGTCGCGCGATGGTGGCGATGAAGGGGAAGCGGTAGCCGTGCAGCGCGTAGCTGTACAGGTTGAAGGCGGTGATGAAGCCGCCCAAGGCGAAGCCCGTGATCGCATGCGATAACACACCCACGCGACCGAAGTATTCCGGATAGAGGAAGAGGTAGGGCACACCGTACTTCACGCCCATGCTTTCGGTGATGTACCCGAAGAGCACAAGCCAGGCGAACAGAAGCAAGTGGTTCTTCTTCAGGTGCAGCAGTAGCAGCTGGAAGGGGAAGAAGTAGAGCACGCGCCGCCACAAAGGGCGTAAGGTGTGGCGTGCGGTCATGGCTGCTTGGGCGATCACGCCAATGATACGCGGGCGGGGGGCCTGGTGTTTTGCCGGAAAGCGCCCTTATTCAACCGGGGTCGGTTGGGAGCCCTCCTCGCAGAAGGTGTAGAGTTATCGGCGATCAGTTGTCGGTGGTCAGTTGTCCGTTGTCAGGTGGCTCAGCAAGGGTGCAGTCTGACAACCGATAACTAGCAACTAAACTTTCGCCAGCGTCACCGCCATCACCTCGGCCTCAAGCGCATCGGCCTTCGCCTTCAGCGCTTCGGCCTTGGCCAGCACATCGGATCTGAAAGCGGCATCGTCCAGCCCGGCGCAATTGATGCGCACGTTGAGGTAGCCGCCCAAGGCACCTGCGCGCGCGCACAAGGCGCCCACACCGGCATCGCTCACGCTGGCCGGTAGTCCGTTCGCGGCCATGGCCTTCATCAGGTCCATGCTCTCCACGCACACCTGCATGGTGCGCAGTGGGGTGTTGATCGCGCCCTTGGTAGCATCTATGATCGCGGCCTTGCGTGCTTTCTTCTCGTCGTCGCTTCCTTTCGGAAGGCCCATCGCCACCATGATGCGATCAAAGGCGCGTGTGTCCTCGTCCACCAGATAAAGAAGTTCGTTGCGCAGCTTCTCGCCCTTCACGGCCCACTCGCTGAAATCGCTCCAACGTTCGTCCCAGCCGCGTTTGTGCGCACTCAGGTTGGCCACCATGGTTCCAAGGGCAACACCCAAGGCACCCACGTAAGCGGCCACCGATCCACCGCCCGGTGCCGGACTTTCGGCGGCGGTCTCTTCGCTGAAACGTTTCAGGTCCATGAGCACCAAGCGTTCGGCGTTGGCATCCTCCAGCATGTATTCGATCACTTTCTTCTGCGGATCGAAAGGGCCGAGGTCAGCAAGACCGAGCGACTTCACGGCCAGTTTGATCTTCTCGCGCTCGCTAATGCCGAGGCTGCGTTCTTGTCGTGCCAGGAAGAAGTCGGCGGCGTCCAGCAGCGACTGCTTCGGGATCAAGCCCACGAGTTCGCTGCCGGTAACGCGGATGCCGCGCTCAGCCGCGCTCTTGCACGCTTCGTCGAAGGCGATGTGTACGGGCGTGACGGTGATGTCCGTGAGGTTGAGCGAGAGCTGCGCAATGCCGTACTCCTCTATGAACCAGCCGATGCCTTTCACGGTCTTCAGCTTGCCGGGCACCTGCTGCTCGCTGCCGTCGGCTTGCTTCACCTTACGACCCGCTTCCCGGATATCGAATGCGATCGCGTTGGCGCGGCGCGTGCTCGTGGTGTTGAGGTTCACGTTGTAGGCCACCAGGAAGTTGCGCGCACCGATCGCGATGGCCCCACTCTTCGCCACGCCCTCAGTGAACTCCGCCGGACCGAAGTCGGGTTTCCATTCAATGTCCTTCAATTTCTTCGGAAGGCCCTCGTACTCGCCGCTGCGGTTGTTGGCCAGGTTCCGACGCTTCTCTTCGCTCGCCGCGAACTCATAGCAGTAAACGGGGATCACCAGTTCCTTGCCCACGCGTTCGCCAAGCTTGCGCGCGTATTTCGCCGTTTCTTCCATGCTCATGCCGCTGATGGGTACCAGCGGACACACATCCGTGGCGCCGAAGCGCGGATGTTCGCCTGTGTGGTTGCGCATGTCGATCAACTCCTGCGCTTTCTTGATCAGGCGGAAGGCCGCTTCGCACACCTGATCCGGCTCACCCACGAAGGTGATCACCGTGCGGTTCGTCGCCTTGCCCGGATCCACATCCAGGAGCCGCACACCTTCCACGGTCTCCACCACCGCGGCGATGGCGTCGATCTTGGCGCGGTCGCGGCCTTCGCTGATGTTGGGTACACATTCGATCAAACGGCGTTGCATGGTACGGGTGTTGAGGGCGGCAAAGCTAGAAGCGATGGGAGAGTTGGCAGTGGCAATTGGCAGGGGCCGCGGTCCTACGCGTTCGTTCGCCGAGGACGATACTACCTATTGCCACTGCAAACTGCCCGCTTCCTCCTCAAGGCCACAACACGCTCAACCCATTGTTCACCATGTGTAGCAGCACGGGCACCCAGATGGAGCCGCTGCGTGCGCGGGCGTAGCCGAGCACGATGCCCATGGGCAGGATCAGCATCATGATCGGCAGGCTGTACTGCAAGTGCATGAGTGCGAACACGCCAGCGGTGAGCGCGACCGTTGCATGTTCGTCAACAATATGGCGCAGTGATCCAAAGAGCAGGCCGCGCAGGAGGAACTCCTCGAAGAGCGGACCCACGACGGCCACGCCGATGAACAGGAGCGGAAGGTTGGTGGTGCTGGAGACCACCTGCTGCATGAAGTCGGTCTGGAACGCGGGCGAGAGTTGCGCGAGTCCTTCGATGGCGAGCATGAGCAGCGCGAAGAGCCCGAACCATTTGAGCACCATCAGTGGTGCGGGTGAGCGCAGGCCCATGAACTCCACCAGTTGCTTGCGTTTCCAGAAACCCACGGTCACGAGGATGAGTGCTAGGCAGATGCCGCCGCTCCACAAGGCTGTCGTGGCGGTGATGTCGCCGTTGAACTGGTGCAGTTTCAGTTGCTCCCGCACAGCCGGGTCCTCGAACCAAGTGAGCGAGAACGGAATGTCGGACAGCTGTGGAGCGAGCTTGATGATGCCGCTGTGGAACGCCACCCCTTGTATGATGATGAACGCTACGGTCACCATCGCGAAGAGCGAAACGCCCATGGCGAACTCCAGGCCTGGGGGCCGATGCGAAGAGCTGAGTTCAGCGGAGGACTTCTCCGGTGCGGACTGGTTTTCCATCAATGAGCACGGTGTCGATATGGTCGTTGCCGAAGGCGTACGGGATGTAGGCCAGTGAAGGCACTTCCCTTGTGATGATGAGGCTGGCCCTTTTGCCGACGCTGATGCCGCCGAGTTCGCCCTCCAACTGCATTGCTGCTGCTGCGTTGATCGTGAGTGCGGTGATCGCTTCCTCGGGCAGCATGCGCAGTTGGATGCACGCGAGGGAGAGCACGAAATTCAAATTGCCGCTGGGCGTGCTGCCGGGGTTGTGATCGCTGGCGAGTGCGACGGACAGTCCGCGATCCATGAGCTGGCGTGCGGGTGCATAGGGGATGCGGAGGAAGAAGGAGCAGGAGGGGAGGAGAGTGGCGATCACTTCGCTTCGCTCGTGATGACCGGGTTTGGTCAAAGATGCCAAGGCATCGATGTCCGCATCGGTCATCACCTCCAGGTGATCTACGCTTAGTGCATTGTGTTTTAAAGCCGCTTGTATGGCGCCTATGCTGGTGAACTGGTTCACGTGCACCTTGCCGGGCAGTCCGTGCTTGGATCCGGCTTCCAGGACGCGCTCCATCTCTGCCACGGTGAAGTAGTTGGTCTCGCAGAACACGTCCACGAAGTCGGCCAGCTTTTCAGCAGCCACCAGTGGGATCAAGGTGGTGCAGATGAGGTCGAGGTACGCCGCGCGATCATCCTTGAACTCGGGTGGCAACGCATGCGCGGCGAGCAAGGTGGTCTTCACCTGCAGTGGGAGCGCTTCCTTCAGCCGCTTCGCCACGCGCAGCATCTTCAGTTCGCTTTCCAACGTGAGGCCGTAGCCGCTCTTGATCTCCACGGCCACGGTGCCTTGGCGCATCATTTCTTCAAGCCGGACTTTGGCTTGCACGAAGAGATCCTTCTCGCTCATCGCGCGCAACTTCAAGGCGCTGTTGAGTATGCCACCACCGCGTGCAGCGATCTCCTGGTAGCTGAGCCCATTTATCCTGTCCACGAATTCTCCTTCGCGCGGCGCAGCGAAGACCGTGTGCGTGTGCGGGTCGCACCAACCAGGCAGCACGTAACGCCCGGTAGCGTCGATCACAGTGAGGTCGCTCCAATCCGTGATGCCGGGGAACTCGCTCATGGGCCCCATCGCCGTGATGCGACCGTTTTCCGCGGTGAGCCAGCCATCTTCGATCAGCGGCAGTTGGGCCATGGCCGCGCCAGCCACACGCGCAACACCAGCGGGGAATGTGCCCACCAAAGCTTTAGCGTTCTTGATCAGTAGGCGGCGCATGCGTCATCTTCCCGCAGAGCGGGAGGCGCAAAGAAAGCGTGGAACCTGTGGTGCCGGTGGGTCATGGTCGGATACGCTTTGCGCGGGAATGCTTTTGGCGGTTGAAAAGCAGTTGGCAAGCACTGTATGAAGTGCGGGATGGAGCAGCACCTTCGAATGGTTCTCACACCATCTGCCCACACACCCCGGATCACATGAGCGCATCCACCAGCCAATGCGCCATGGATCAATCCATCTGCAAGGTCATACCCGTAGCTCGCACCCTTGGCTTCATGGACCGGTGCGTGAGGCGGGTCATTCTGCCCCTAGTGGCGATCCTGGCCCTCTTTGGCATTGTGCATTACATCGTGAACAGCGTTGGGAGCGCGTCCGCGATCCCGCACGGCGTGATCACTTCGCATCTTTGATCGTTCTTACGTGGTGCTGCGCGGCACCAGTTGCTACAGCAACTCAGTACCCGTTTTGTTTCACCGCACCTCGCCATGGAGCCATCCCGGATCATCTTCATCACCTTGGGCGCAGTGATCGGTTTTGTACTGTTCCTGCGCGTGTGGAACCACTTCGCCCGACGCTACCACTACACATTGTTGGCGACTTCGCCCTGCCGATCCTGCAGCTTGGAACTGGGCGCCGAGTGCATTCCTTTGGCGCGGAAGAAATGGATGGATGAATTGGAGGCCATGCAAAAGGGCGGAAGCAGTGCTGTTGTGCTGAGCAACTTGGAACTCAAGTGCCCCAATTGTGGTACCGTGAACATGGAGCGTGACCTCCTTGCATTGCGCAAGCAGCGGAAGTAGCGGAGGAAGGTCGAGGACCTACGCGTTGCGCTGAGATGCGCAGCTGGAAAAGCGGATCGTTAGCGCACGATCTTCTTCAGCAACTGGCCCGCGCGTACGATGTTCAATCCATCGCGCAGTGGAGCGTTCACCGTGCCCACCACATTGCTTTTGCTGAAGGACACGCGGCCGAGTGCATCGCAGATCAGCACGTCCGTGGGTTTGGTGGTGGTGATCTGCACGTCATCGTCCACCGCACGGATCACGGCTTCTTCGGAATGCAGTTCGACTACGGATGCGCTTATGCACGGCGAAGCCACTACGCGTAATCCTCTGAAGTAGAGACCGAGATCGCCGCCATGTGCACGCAAGTACACGTTCGCGAAACCCGACCCTATGGGCAGCATGGGTACGCAACCCGGGTCGGTGATGGTGTAGGTCGCGAACTGATCGGTGATCACTGCGTTCAGCAGGGTGGTTGTCTGCTGGGGATCAACGGTGTTGAACTGGATCGCGACCTCGATCGAGTCGGGGCCGCCGTTCGCTCTGGCGCAGATCACCTCCAGTGTATCTATCTGCATGGGCTCGTGGAAGAACACCTGGCCGAAGAGGTAGGAGTTCATGTTCGCCTCCGTGGGCCAGTTGGTGATGACGACGACGTTATTCCCTTGTGTGTCGATCGGGTGCGGGCACATGATCAGGTCGTTGCTCCAGCCCAAGCCGCCACCGTCCATGATGTTCGGATGCGTGTCCACGGCCATGCGGCACGATCCGCAACCACCACAACCATCGGCGGGGTAGATCCACTCCGTGCAAGGCACCATGTTCAAGGGATGCACGTCCCAGTTGGACGATTGCGCGTTCGCGCTTAGCGCAAGCACGAAGGCGAAGGGGAGCAGGTTGGTTCTCATGGGCAACGGGGCGTTGCAACGCAGATGGGGTGTAACGGTTACAGAAGTGTACCCGATAACCCCGCAACCGATAACCTTGCGCCGTGACCGAGGCCCAGAACATGACCGATCGCGTACGCGCGCACAAGTCGCTCGCTGCGCTACTGCAACAGGCCTATTCTGCCGAGAAAGCTGCGGCATTTGCCTACCAAGGCCACGCGGGCTCCATCAAGTTGCAAGCCGACAAGGCGGCCATCCGGCAGATCGAACTGGATGAATGGGGCCACCGCCACGAGATGCTCACCATCATGCAGCAGTATGGTGTGCCGGTGTCGCGGTACTACGAAGTGCGCTTCCACATCGTGGGCAAGGTCATCTCCGGTTCCTGCTACGTCATCGGCTGGTTCATGCCCTTCTATTTCGCGGGTCGGCTGGAGAGCGGCAACGTGTGCGAGTACTTCCGCATGATGCACTACTTCCACGAGCTCGGCATCACCGAGCACGATCAAGTGCTCTACACCATGGGCATCAAGGAAAAGGAGCACGAGGAGTATTTCCTCGGTAGGATCAAGAACAAGAAACTGCTGCCCGTGTTCGAGCGCATCTTCTCCTGGGGTGCGCGCAAGAGCTTGAACGATGTGGACCTCGGAGAGAAGTATCCGGTGGAGCGCTCGGAGGCGTATTGCAAGAAGTAGGGGCGGAGGTTTGCAATTGATCTATCTGAGCAGGTGTCTGAAGCGCGAAAACCTGCAGAGGCTTTCTCTAGATCGCGATGGGCGTGGGCAAGCGCAGGTTCGACGACCACCTGCTCGTGATGACCGGGGCGGCTAATGATGCGGGCTAGGGGTGACGAGATCGCTTCGCTTTGCTCGCGATCACAGCGAAGAACCTCAGCAGCAATGGACACCTTGCTCCACCACGACTTTATCCGCCGTTCAACTACGCGATCACCGCCGCAGCGCCGTAGCTGCAAGAGCGGGTATCTCATCGGCGATCGCGATCCTTGTGAAGAACAAGGACCAGGATGGCGCAAAGGGAGCGGCCCCATGCGATCGTTCCTCGTTCGATCAACGGCACTCCTGAAGCGCGATCGAGGCAGGCTACCGTCTTGGGGCACCCTGCTCAAGTTCCTGTAGCTGCGAGGGCATGCACCCAGCGAGCACAGATGCACGCTCATTGTCCCCTTTTGCTCATACACAAGGGAACAAGGAGTGCGCGCAACGGATCAGGTGCCCGAGTGGACGTGGATGTGATCGCGCCAAATACAAAAGCCCCGGCTCGCACCGGGGCTTTCGCTAGTGGAATTTTCCGATCACTTCCTGCGGAACAGGCGGCCCAGTCCGGTGCGTTTGGGCTCTTCGGGTTTCTTGGGCGTGCTCTTCACATCCGTGTCATCAAAGAGCTCCTTCGTCAGCTTCGCATAGTCGGGTTTGGCTGCGCTGTGGCGGTTCTCTTGTGGGCGGCTCTCGGGGCGTGGCTGTTGCGGGCGCTCGTTGGGCCTATCGGTGCGTGGGCGATCGCTGCGCTGCGGTTGTGATCCGTTGCGCGCGTGCTGTGGGCGGGCACCATCGCGTTGCGGTGCGCGCGGGCCATCGTTCCGCTGCTGCGGGCGATCGTTGCGTTGTTGTGGTGCACCACTGCGGCCGCTGCCTTGGCGTGGGGCCGGGCTGCTACTGCGTTGTCCACCGCTTTGCGGGCGCCTATCGTTGCGCTGGCCCTGGACCCCGCGAC
>JBKJPT010000187.1:0-7942 GCA_046595075.1 Flavobacteriales bacterium | reverse complement strand
GGATGCCGATCATCGCTTCGATGAACCGGTCCAGTTCGGCTTTGTTCTCACTTTCGGTGGGTTCCACCATGAGCGTTTCCGCCACGGGGAAGCTTACCGTTGGCGCATGGAAGCCATAGTCCATCAAGCGCTTCGCGATGTCGCTCACGTCGATGCCCGCAGCGCGTTTGAAGTCGCGGCAGTCCAGGATCATCTCGTGCGCCACCATGCCTTCGCTGCCTTCATAAAGGATGGGGTAGTGCTTCTCCAGTTTCGCCTTGATGTAGTTGGCGTTGAGGATCGCGTAGCGCGTGCTGTCCGTCATTCCAACACCGCCGAGCATCTTGATGTAGCCGTAGCTGATCAGTAAGATCAAGGCACTGCCCCATGGTGCTGAACTCACGGCGCTCACGGCCTGTTCGCCGCCGGTCTTGATCACCGGGTGGCCAGGCAGGAAGGGCTTCAACTTATCGTTCACGCAAATTGGGCCCATGCCGGGACCACCACCGCCGTGCGGTATGGCGAAGGTCTTGTGCAAGTTCAGATGGCATACATCGGCGCCGATCTCGCCCGGGCTCGTCAGCCCTACCTGCGCGTTCATGTTCGCACCGTCCATGTACACCAGACCTCCGTTCGCGTGGATCGTTGACGTGATCTCCTTGATCGTCTCCTCGTACACACCGTGCGTGCTCGGGTAGGTGATCATCAAGCAGCTCAGCGTGTCCTTGTATTGTTCTGCTTTTGCTTTCAGATCAGCCACATCCACGTGGCCTTCTTCATCGGCCTTCACCACCACCACATGCATGCCTGCCATCACAGCGCTTGCTGGGTTGGTGCCGTGCGCGCTGCTGGGGATCAACGACACGTTGCGCTTGTGATCGCCTCGTGCTTCGTGGTACGCACGGATCACCAGCAGACCCGCGTATTCACCCTGTGCGCCGCTGTTCGGTTGCAGGCTCACGGCGGTGAAGCCCGTGCATTTCGCTAGCGCATCGCTAAGTTCGGTGATCACCCGCTGGTAGCCCTGCACCTGATCCACCGGAGCGAACGGATGGATGTAGGCCCACTCGGGACGCGTGATCGCCCACAGCGTGGATGCCGCGTTCAGCTTCATGGTGCATGAGCCGAGCGGGATCATGCCATGCACCAACGAGAAGTCCTTGTTCTCCAATCTCTTCATGTAGCGCATCAGCTCCGTTTCGGTGTGGTGCGTGTTGAAGACTGGATGCGTAAGGAACGCAGTGTTGCGTTGCAAGGTGGCAGGGATGGCCGACGAGGAACCGTTGGCACGTGCTGCTGCGGCCGTCTTGCCAGCAGCCTCGGCCAGAGCACCAAGGATGTCATCGATGTCCTGTGCGCGCACCGTCTCATCCAGGCTGATCGTGACGCCATCAGTTGAATAGCGACCATTGATCATGCGATCCTCCAACGCCTTGTGTATCGCATTGCTCGGTACACCAGTAAAGGTCACCGTATCGAAGTAGCCGCTATTCGCTACCGTATAGCCAAGCGCCTTGGCACCATTGGCCAATTGTTGTGCGAAGCCGTGTACGCGTGTAGCAATGCGCTTCAGGCCATCGGGCCCGTGATACACTGCATACATGCCGGCCATCACGGCGAGCAGCGCCTGAGCTGTGCAGATGTTGCTGGTGGCTTTATCGCGGCGGATATGCTGCTCGCGTGTTTGCAAGGCCATGCGCAGGGCGCGCTTCGAGCGGCGGTCCTGGCTAACGCCGATAATGCGGCCCGGGATCAGGCGCTTGTACTCATCAGTGGTGCAGAAGAAGGCAGCGTGCGGACCGCCGTAGCCCATGGGTACACCGAAGCGCTGGCTGTTGCCCACGCATACATCGGCTCCCCATTCGCCCGGAGGCGTGAGCAGCACGAGGGAAAGAAGGTCGGCGCAAACAGCGGTGCGCACACCGGCCACTTTTGCTTTGGTTACGATGTCGCGATAGTCGTTCACGCTTCCATCGGCGGCCGGGTATTGCAATGCAAGACCGAAGTATCCCGCATTCGGATCGAAGTCCTTGGTATTGCCCACCACTAGTTCCACACCGATGGGCGTGCAGCGCGTACGCAACACATCAATGTTCTGCGGATAGAGGTTCTCGTCCGCGAAGAATTTGTGCGCGTTGGTGAGTTCTTTCGGCCGCGCGGCGTAGAGCATGTGCATCGCTTCGGCGATGGCAGTGGCTTCATCGAGCAAGGATGCATTGGCGATGGGCAACCCGGTGAGATCGCTGCACATCGTCTGGAAGTTCAGGAGCGCTTCCAAACGCCCTTGGGAGATCTCGGCCTGGTAAGGCGTGTAGGCTGTGTACCAACCGGGGTTCTCCATGATGTTGCGCAGGATCGGCTGCGGTACCTCGCAACCACTGTAGCCTAAGCCGATGTAGCTGCGGAACTGCTTGTTGCCGCGCCCGATGTCGCGCATGTGCTCCAGGAATTCGAGTTCCGTGAAAGCCGGACCCACATCCAACGCCTTCTTCGATCGGATCGCACTGGGCACGGTGCGTTGGATCAGCTCATCGAGCGATGACACGCCGATGGCCTTGAGCATGGCGCTGGTCTCTTCGGCGTTGGGGCCGATGTGGCGTTCTTGGTAGGTGACGTTCTTCATGGGGCTTGAAAGAAGCGGGCAAATATACCCTGATGCACCCGGCTATCTTTGACCACTTTCCATGCGGTTTCTCCTCGTTCCTGTCCTGCTCTCAGCGGCTCTTTCTTCGCTCGCGCAGGAACCCTTCCGCCCCGATCACATCCTGCTCATGAACGGCGAGATCATCGATACGCGTGTTCTGGGACAGAGCACATTGGAGGTGCGCTACTTGGAATTCGGTAAGAACGGCAGTACGAAGGAACGCGCCGAACCCACGGAGAGCGTGTTCTCAGTAACCGATAGCGTGGGCCGTGAACGCATTTGGTATTTCGTGGACACCGCCTTCGGCAACGACCTCACTGTGGATGAGATGCGCTGGTTCATCAAGGGCGAACAGGATGCGCGCAAAGGCCACAAGCCGCGTTGGGCGGTTTGGGGCGGCTTCGTCTTTGGTGCGGGTGTAACCATCGCCGCCAATTTGGAAGTGAACTCGTTCTTCCTGCCACCGCTGTACGCTGGGGCCATGATCCTGCCGCGTGTGCATGTGACCAAGGGCTCCATCACCGACCTCACCATGGAAGGCAACGAGCATTACGCCTACGGTTACGCCAAGGTGGGCAAGAGCAAACGCGTGGTGCGTTCGCTCATCAGCACCTTCGCCGGTGTTGCCGCAGGGCTGGTGGTGCGGCAGGTGTTCATCAACCCCAATTTGGAGGGGTACAACTAGCACGCGATGGAACAGGAGATCAAGAACCCGGTTTTGCGGTTCGTGGTCTACGGTCATGTGGTGCTGGCATTGGGCGCGGCTGCGCAAGTGTGGTGGGTGGATGAACTGATGTCCTTGGATGCATCGCCACGGCTGATCGCATTTGCGGCGCTGATCACCTTCGCTGCATACGGTGCTATGCGCTTGTTGCGAATGAACGCCCCCGACCTCACCGGCAGTGCGATCATGGGTTGGTACCGCACCCACGCCCGCACAGTGTTGGTGCTCGTATGGGCGAGTGCGCTGGCTGCTCTCATCATCGGGTGGCCCTTGCGCGCGTTCATTGGCGATGCACTGTGGTTGCCCGGCCTGCTCGCAATGGCCTATGTGCTTCCCTTGAAGTTCACCGGTGGTCGGCCGCTGGGCTTGCGCCGGATCCCAGTGCTCAAGGCCTTCATCATCGCTTACGTATGGTCATCTCTGGTGGTGATCTTTTCCAGCACGATGGAGTTGAACGGCGAGATCTTCCGCCAGAGGGATATGCTCTGGGTCGCCGCGATCTGGTGCGCCTTCTTTCTCGCCATAGCCATCGCTTTCGATGTGCGGGATCTTCCGTACGACTTGCCTTCGCTTCGCACTTTGCCGCAGGTCTTCGGTGCAAGGGGTGCCAAAGTGATCGCCATCCTCATGCTGCTGCCCTTGCTTTGGATGCTCATCGTCATGGTGGTGATGAGCTACTACCCCATCGAAAGTGGCTGGCGCGAGCCAGAGGTGGAATGGTCCTTCGCATTGCCTGTGGTCGGCTTGGTGCTGATAGCGGTGATGATCGCTTGGGCCAAACCCGCCCGCCCATGGTGGTATTGGACTTTGTTGCTCGATGGCAGCTTGGTCCTGCTTCCTGCGCTCGCATGGATCGGCGGGTTGCTGTGAGCATGGCCGCTACTTTTGGGCGCCTCATGAGCCACTTCGAGAACAGCCTTGCTTTTGCGCAAGCACAGGATGCCGCCGATCCATTGCGCGCCTTCCGCGATGAGTTCCACATTCCGCAGAAGGACGGCAAACCCGTCATCTACTTCTGTGGCAATTCGCTCGGCCTTCAACCCAAGGCTGCTGCCGCTGCGCTGAAGCAGGAACTGGATGACTGGGCCACGCATGGTGTCGAAGGACACTTCAATGCCAAGCATCCGTGGTACAGCTACCATGAAGAACTGACCGGCCTCACTGCGCGCCTCGTCGGTGCGAAGGAGGAAGAAGTGGTGGTGATGAACCAACTCACCACGAACCTGCACTTCCTGCTCGTGAGCTTCTTCCGTCCACAAGGCAAGCGCGTAAAGATCCTCACCGAGCAACGTCCGTTCCCGAGTGACACGTATGCGTTCGCATCGCAGATCGCTTTCCATGGTGGCGATCCGGAGAAGGACCTCGTGGAGATGAAGCCGCGCGCAGGTGAACTCACACTACGCACCGAGGATATCGTTGCGCATATCAGCGAGTTGGGCGATGAACTCGCGCTCGTCTGCTTCGGTGGCGTCAACTTCCTCACCGGCCAGGCCTTTGACATTAGGGGCATCACCGCAGCTGCGCATGCTGTAGGTGCCAAGGCGGGATTCGATCTGGCGCATGCTTCGGGCAACCTCCACTTGAAGTTGCACGATGACGGTCCCGACTTCGCGTGCTGGTGTACCTACAAGTATTTGAACAGCGGCCCCGGAAGTGTCGGCGGCGTGTTCGTTCACCAGCGCAACTTAGGCAAGCAGCTACAGCTCCTCGCCGGTTGGTGGGGGCACGACAAGCAGGATCGCTTCAAGATGGAGCGCACCTTCAAACCCATGCTTACGGCCGAAGCGTGGCAGATCAGCAACGCACCGGTGTTCTCCATGGCGGTGCATCGCACGGCACTTGAACAGTTCGATCGTGCCAGTATGGCGAAGCTGCGTGCCAAGAGCGAACAGCTCACGGGTTACCTGCGCTGGATCATCGAGGGCATTTCGAAGGAGAACGGCGATCTCTTCAACATCATCACGCCAAGTGATCCGGCACAGAGCGGTGCGCAGCTTTCGATCCTCGTCAAGGGGGATGGACGCTCGCTCTTCACCAAGCTCACTGCGCGCGGTGTGCTCTGCGACTGGCGCGAACCGAACGTGTTGCGCATGGCGCCTGTGCCGATGTACAATTCCTTCCAGGATGTTTGGCGCTTCGGGGAGATCCTTAAAACAGCATTGGCATGAAGAGGATCACC
The DNA here is from genome assembly GCA_046595075.1 of Flavobacteriales bacterium. Taxonomy (GTDB): domain Bacteria; phylum Bacteroidota; class Bacteroidia; order Flavobacteriales_F; family PHOS-HE28; genus PHOS-HE28. Next base: position 2,416 of record JBKJPT010000187.1, on the reverse strand, counting down.
ATTGTAGGCGGTGGCTTGGTGGGCAGCTTGCTCGCGGTCTTCCTCGCGAAGCGTGGCCACAAAGTGGATCTGTACGAGCGCCGTGCGGATCCACGCAAGACCAATGTGTACGCTGGGCGCAGCATCAACCTGGTGGTGAGCCACCGTGGTTGGACTGCGCTGAAGGCCGCGGGTGTGCATGAAGCGGTTGAGCGTATCGTGGTGCCGGTTTACGCGCGCATGACACACGATCGTGATGGCAAGCTCACGCGCCATCCGTACTCCATCGACAACAAGGCGATCCACTCCGTGTCGCGCGGCGAACTGAACCGCGTACTGCTGAACGAGGCGGAGAAGCTCCCCAACGTCACGCTGCATTTCCACCAGCAATGTGCCGAGGTGGATCTCGATCATGCACGGTGCACCTTCCGGCACGACATCAGTGGCGCCGTGGCGATCATCAATGCCGATGTCGTCTTTGGTGCCGACGGTGCACCCAGCGCGGTGCGACAGGCGATGATGCGTGGCCGCTTCAATTTCAGTCAGAGCTTCATCGAGCACGATTACAAGGAGATCGCGTTCCCTGGCAATGCCGATGGCACCCCGAAGATGGATCCGCAATGCCTCCACATCTGGCCGCGACGCTACTTCATGATGATGGGCCTCGCCAACCAGGACGGCGGTTTCACGGGCACTCTCTTCATGCCGCACGCAGCATCGGAGAACTCGCCAGGCTTCGATGTGGTGAAGACCGAAGCCGAGGTCACCTGCTTCTTCAACGATCACTTCGCCGATGCCATCCCCATGGTGCCTGATCTGGTGGAGCAGTACATGCGCAACCCGCAGAGCAATCTCGCCATCATCCGTTGCGGGCCGTGGACGCACAAGGATAAAGTGGCGCTGATCGGCGATGCGGCCCACGCCATCGTGCCGTTCTATGGTGAAGGCATGAATGCAGGCTACGAGGATTGCAAAGTGCTCAACGACCTGCTGAACGAACACGGCGATGACAACTGGGCGGCCGTCCTCGATGCATACGGCAAGGCCCGCAAACCGAACGGTGACGCCATCGCGGACCTCTCACTCCGCAATTTCGTGGAGATGCGCGATCTGGTAGCCGACCCCGCCTTCATCCTGCGCAAGAAGATTGAAGGACGCTTGCAACAGCGCCACCCCGACAAGTGGCTGCCGCTATACAGCCAAGTGAAATTCAGCGACATCGCCTACAAGGACGCATGGAGCGAAGGGTTGCGGCACGATCGGATCATGGAGCAGGTGCTGGCGATACCAGGGATCGAGGAGAAGTGGGAGAGCGAGGAGGTGGAGAGTACGGCGTTGGCGCTGCTCGCCATGGTGTAAGGGCCAATACCTGTTGGGTCACAGCTTCACGAAGCGCTGGCTCAAGGTCATTTCTCCTGCCGCGAATTGAAGCACGTAGATGCCAGACGGAAGCTCGGCGGCTGGTAAGGCAAGTTCGCTCCGGCCGGGATCAATGAGAACCAAACCCTGCTGCACCTGCGCTCCGGTAGCCGTGATGATATGCCATTGAGCAACTGCTCCATCGGGCACTGCGTAGCGAACAGTAATGGTTGCGTCGACCGGATTGGTAGTGAGTTGAAGCGCAGGAGTGAAGGCGGGGTCAGGTGACGCCGGGTCAAGGATCTCGGCGAAGCCCAATGCCTGCACATTGGGCTCGGGTGGCCCGGTCACGATCCTGAAATGGAAGCCCATGACCACATAACCCCAGCCTATTACATAGTAACGCCCAGGCTCATCGAGTTGGATCTCGGATGTAAGCGCGCCAGCACTCTGGATCGTTGTGTACAGATCTTCCTCGTCCACAGAGGACCATACCACACTTCCGCCGCAGGTACCACCCATCGCTGAACTGAAGACGTATCGTGCAACTACCACATCACCAGGTCTTATGCTTACCTCGTACACGCTGTCATACACGGCAACGTTGCCTAGCCAGTTGAACTCCGTGTATTGGATCATCGAGCCATCGCGCATCACCTTCAACCAGAAACTCGGCGCACCGCACTTGGCATGTGCAACCTGCACAACAGCGGCCAAGAGCATGGTGAGGATCATTGTACGGAAGGCACGCATGCGACCGTAACGCGGGTTATTCCAACTTATTGTCGTGGTCGTCTAGTGTGCTGCTAACCCGCACCCCGTTTTGACGTTTTTGGTCGCTAGGGAATGTTGCACTTGTCTTGTGGCTAACTTTTTAGACCTGTGTAGGGTCACTCGTGCATTTGGCGAGGACCCTGCAACCCAGAAGATCGCATCACTTGGGGCCAATGTCCTCGACAGCCGCCAACACCCGCGCAAGATGAAAGCGTGAGTTCCGTCAGTAGTATCCCACCACATCGGGCCGTGTGAAGTTGAAGTCCGGGGCCTTGAGCGAAAAATCCATGAAGGAACCCACCTC